>DUBL01000166.1 GCA_012960345.1 Gammaproteobacteria bacterium
GAGGCGGTCATACTGGAAGCCGCTCGGGCAACTGACTTTGACATCAATAAACTGAAACAAGCCACGGCCAATGCGGTAGAAATTCATTAAGCGGAGCACACAACCATTGGCAGACAATAAGAAAAAAGTACTGGTGATCCCGAACATTCATTCGGCCGGCATTGAACTCTTAGCTGCCCGGCCCGATATTGATTACCAAATTCTCGAATCCCAGGCCCCAGAAGCAATACTGAACAATGTGGCCGACGCCCATGCGATCGCCGTGCGTACCGCCCTAATCAGCCGCGAAGTGATCAACGCAGCGCCTCATTTACAAGTCGTTGCCCGCCACGGGGTCGGCTATGATTCGGTTGACGTTCCCACCTTGACCAACCGCAATATCCCGCTGGCCATTGCTATTCACAGCAACGCGGTGTCGGTCGCAGAACACGCGATGTTCATGCTACTCAGCCTGGCCAAGCAAGGGGTCTATCACCATCAGGAGACCCGTGCCGGAGGCTTCGCTCGTCTAAGAGGCACTGGCCGTGGTGTGGAAATTGCCGACAAAGAACTACTCATCATTGGTTTTGGGCGCATCGGCAAGCAAGTCGCTCCGCGTGCCCGTGCGTTCGGTATGGAGGTCAGCGTTTACGACCCCTACGTTGACCACGAAATCATCCAACGTGCTGAATGTCGTGTAGTCACTGATCTCAACCTCGGAGTGACTCAGGCTGATGCTATCACTGTTCACACACCACTCAATGACGAGACTCGAGGGATCCTCGGAGAAAACCAATTTGCACGCATGAAACCAAACACGTTTGTCATTAATACTGCTCGTGGCGGCGTCGTCGACGAAACTGCTCTGGTCACCGCGCTACGATCTAACGCCATCGCGGGCGCAGGTGTCGATGTCTTCGTCGGCGAACCTGCGCCGCCAACGAGTGACAACCCGTTATTTTCCTTCGACAATGTGATTGTCAGCCCACACAGTGCGGGCGTCACACAGGAAAGCCTAAAAAGAACTGCCATTGAAATGATTCAAAACGTGTTGAATGCGTTTGACGATGAACTTGATCCCGCAACCGTCGTGAATCCGGAGGTCTTGCGGGGCCATGCCTGACCCAGGGTAAACCCTACTCCCCGCGATCAGACGATGCTTAATTTAACCATCTCATGCCAGATCACTTAACAACCAGAGATTTGCATCCAGTCATAGGGACTGAGGCCGTTGGGTATTCGATTACTCGGCATCTCGATCCACAACAAATCGACGCCATCAAGCAACTGTGGCTATCACACCCCGTCCTCATTTTCCGCAATCAGGACATTAGCGATAGTGAACATGTCGAGTTCGCACGGCACTTTGGAGAGGTAGAACTCCATCCTTCCATCAGTCACCGTGCATCGAAGAACCCGGAGATATATCGAGTATCGAATGTCGATGAGGCTGGCCAGATTCTTTCTCAACAAAGTAACGAATGGCTCTATATCAATTTATCATGGCGCTGGCACACGGACAGTTCTTTTCGCCAAGTACCCAGCAAGGGCTCCATTCTCCATGGCATAGAAGTTCTCCCTACCGGTGGCGACACATTATTTGCCAACATGTATATCGCGTATGAGGAATTGGATGACAAACTCAAGAACAAGATCACCGGTCTCACCGTTACTCACAGTCACGATCACATTCTTTCACTTTCAAAGGAGCTACACAGACGACAGAATCGTGGCGAATACACCAAGCTACCGCCCGTGGCCCATCCATTGGTTCGGATTCATCCTGAAACGGGCAAACCCTCGCTGTTTCTGAGCCCGCACACCATGACCGGCATTGTCCAATTACCAGGACAGCAAGGAATAACACTTCTCGACAAACTCATCGCCCATGCCACACAAGATCGTTTTGTTTACCGCCACCGGTGGCAGCAGCACGACGTCGTGATGTGGGATAACCGTTGCACCATGCATGCCGTCACACCTTTTGATAATCAGACCCAACGTCGAATCATGCATCGCACCACCATCGTCGGGGACGAGGCACCGATTGCGGCTTGATCATTACACGGATTCGACGCAGCATACTGGCGGCACTACCCACTTCTTGATGGCTACCCTTACTCGATTGGAAGGAATGAAACGATGCCAGATATTGTAATTCGTGGTGGTACCGTCATTGACGGTACAGGCCAACCGCAGCGTTCGGCTGACGTCGCTATTGACGGTAACCAAATCACGGCCGTTGGCTCTAACATCAGTCGCGGTGATCGTGAGATCAACGCAGCAGGCGCTCTCGTTATGCCCGGGTGGGTCGATGTTCACACTCATTACGATGGCCAGGTGACTTGGGATCCGTACCTCACGCCCTCTTCATGGCACGGCGTGACGACTGCGGTGTTTGGCAACTGTGGCGTTGGCTTTGCTCCAGTCAATAGCGGCACCGAAGATTACCTGATTAACCTAATGGAAGGAGTCGAAGATATACCCGGCAGCGTATTGGCTGAAGGGATGGACTTTAGTTGGCAAACCTTCCCGGAATACCTCGACCGAGTAGACGCAAGTCCTAAAGTGATGGATGTCGCTGCCCAAATCCCTCACGGGCCGCTGCGTTTCTATGTAATGGGCGAACGAGGCGCCGACCACACCATCGTGCCGAACCATGAAGAAATCGAAACGATGGGGAAAATCGTAGAAGAAGCGCTCGCCGTTGGCGCCATCGGTTTTTCAACATCTCGCACCATAAAACATCGCACCGCTGACGGTCGACCAATCCCCAGCCTGTCGGCTAGCGAGCCCGAACTCGCAGCGATTGCGCAAGCCATGCGGCGGGCCAACGCGGGCGTCATCGAATGCAACTCTGACATGGGCCCTGGCGAGATGGCTATTTTGATCGACGTTGCACGCATCTCCGGTCGACCATTATCTGTACTGCTTCTTCAGATTAACGCCGAACCCAATTTATGGCGAGAAACTCTTTCACATATCGCCAGCGCGAACGCATCTGGACTTGAAGTCACCGGACAAGTCGGTTGTCGCCCGATCGGAATTCTCATGGGCCTTGCTACCAGCATCAATCCTTTCTCCAGCCATCGCGCCTGGCAACAGATAGCTGAATTGCCTTTGGCGGAACAGGCCCTCGCCCTGCGAACAAATATGTCGCTTCGTGATCAGCTGGGAAAACAACCCGTCGATGATCCACACAGTCGTTGGATCAAGAATGCTTTCGACCGCACTTATGAACTGAGCGACCTGCCTGATTATGAACCGACACCCAGCACATCCATTCGTGCAAGAGCAGAGTCAATGGGCATCAGCCCATGGATGCTAGCTCTCGATTTACTTAGCATCGCTGATGGAGAGAATTTCCTGCTACATACTTTTGAAAACTACACTGATGGAAACTTTGATGTCCTGCACGAAATGTTGACGTCAGAACACACCATTTGCGGGCTGGGTGATGCGGGAGCTCATGTTGCAACGATCTGTGACGCGGGTTACCCAACGTTTATGCTACAACACTGGGGTCGTGACCGTACTCGAGGCCCCAAACTGAGTCTCGAATTCCTTGTTGCAAAACAGACTCGCAAAACTGCCCAGGCTTTTGGCTTGCTTGATCGTGGTGTGCTGGCACCGGGATACCGCGCAGACCTTAATATCATTGATCCCACAGCGATTCGAGTCACCAAACCGCGACTCCTGCACGATCTTCCCGCGAACGGCAAGCGCCTCATTCAATATGCCGAAGGTTACCTACACACATTCGTTGGCGGCGTCGAGACCCTCACCAGTGGAGAGCATACGGGCTCATTACCTGGTCGCTTAGTGCGAGGAAGCCAACGCCCGCCCGTTACCTGACCCTGCTTGTGCATGCCGGCATTAACATTACCTTAAGCGTCTCGGATCAGGCGGCATCACCAGTGGTTCAATTTCTGGGGTGCCGTCCGGCACGAAGAAGTCACTCCACAAGGGCTGACTCGAATCAATACGATAACCGCTGAAATCAGTCATACCGTCATCTGTGAGTAACACATCGTCGATACAGAACTGACCGGTAAAACTTCGCGAATCCCGCGCCAGAATGGCCGCAGCTGCATCGGCCATGATCTCGGGCGAACGACAGAACGCTAAACTCGCCTGGTCCCCAATCACATTACTGATCGCCGCGGTCGCGATAACCGAATGTGGCCATAGCGCATTGACCGCAATACCCTGACTCGACAGTTCTGCGGCCATACCCAATACACACTGGCTCATTCCAAATTTAGACATCGTGTAGGCAACATTAGGCCCGAACCAACGGGGATGCATGTCTAGAGGCGGCGAAATATTCAGGATATGGGGATTACTACTGTCAGGTAGATAACGCAGGCACTCACGTGAGAGTAGAAACGTTCCACGAACGTTAACATCAAACATTAAATCAAATCGTTTCATGGCGGTCTTGCTGGTCGGTGTCAACGAGATTGCGCTGGCATTGTTAACACAAATATCGATACCACCATGGACCGACGCCGCCTGGTCTATCGCTGACTGCACTGCCTCCTCGCTGCGAATATCTGTTGGAATAGCTAGCGCTCGTCCACCAATGGCTTCTATCTCTTCTACCGCAGTAAAGATAGTGCCAGACAGCTTAGGATGCGGCTGCGTAGTCTTGGCAAGAATCGCGATACTCGCCCCCTCGCCTGCCAGTTTCTTCGCAATGGCCAATCCAATACCCCGACTGGCTCCGGAAATCACCGCACTTTTGTTTTCAAACCGACGCATCGAAAAATATCCTCTGAAATTATTGAATCAAAAAAACGCGGCAGAAATCCAATTAACCTAGTGATGATTCCACCGCGCACGACTCTACCAATGTCTTGCAGGACTGTCTGCCATTAAACTCTATCGAAGTAGCAGTCTTTAGCGAACTAACCCACCAAACCGGGGGAGACTCTACAATAGACAACAGCGGCCACTCCGGAGCATATGCACTTGATCAAGCGAATTATTCCGCCGAAAACGTTTTGTGGCGTACCTTACGCCGAAGACTTGGCCACCCTTGATACCGAGGTTGCCATTATTGGCGCATCACACGGAACCCCTTATACACCCGGAAAAGCAAGTCACTCGACCAATTCTCCCGGAGCTGTACGAGCTGCGCTTTCATGGTACAGCGCCAATCGCGAACAGTTCGACTTTGACGCCATGACAGAAATACTGGGCGGAGCATCAGTCATGGACTGCGGTGACATACCTGGCGACCTGAGCGATGGTGAGACAAATCGCGCACGAATCACCGAAACCGTATCGGCCGTTCTTGCTCGCGGGACCATTCCTATCCTGCTAGGTGGTGATGACTCCGTGCCAATTCCGTTCTTTCATGCCTATGCCGGGTCTGATCCACTGATGATTGTCCAGATCGATGCACATATTGACTGGCGCGATGAAGTTCATGGCATTACCCATGGCTTCTCTTCCACCATGCGCCGTGCTTCTGAAATGGATCACATCCAACAGATGATTCAAATCGGTGCGCGCGGGCCCGGCAGTGCCCGTCGCCAGGAAATCAGCGACGCCAAATCATGGGGTTCGCTATTTTTCACCGCTCGAGATGTCGCAAAGCATGGTATGCAACCTGCAATCGACAGCGTACCCAATGGGGCTAAAGTGATTTTTTCTATTGACGTCGATGGTCTTGATCCAACGCTCATGCCTGGCGTGATTCTCCCCGCACCTGGTGGGGTTGGTTATCAGCAAATGCTTGACCTGATTGAGGGTGTTGCCCAACGCGCGCAAATTGTTGGCGCAACTTTCGTTGAATTTGTCCCTGAAAATGACATACAGGGACTCGGTGCACGTGCCATCGCGCGGCTCGCGAGTGTCCTGATTGCCGCCATTGGCCAACAGATAAGACACTGATGCTCTATAACCAGGACAGAATTCTCACCACACACGTTGGCAGTCTGCCACGACCCGCATCCGTTGAGAGCTTGCTCGTCAAGATGGAACACGGGGAAGCGTACGATGAAGCGGCGATGGAGCAAGAAATTTCCGCAGCTGTCGCGCAAAGTGTTATGGAACAACGCGATTGGGGCATTGACATCGTCAACGATGGAGAAATGAGCAAGACCGGCTATTCCACCTATGTTCAGCAACGTCTCTCTGGATTTAGTGGGGAAAGTCCCTCACTACGTTTTGATGACCTGTCGCCATTCCCTGATTATCGAAGACTACAAGCCAGCGCTGCAGGAACCCGCAGACTCGTTCGACCCTGCTGTACCGGACCCATTCGCATACACGATGAGCAGCCGCTTAAACGGGATATTCAGAACCTCACCGACGCCACCGAGCATAGCAACGCCGTCGATGTCTTCATGAACGCTGCATCCCCTGGCGTTGTCTCACTCTTTCACACCAATCGTTTTTATCCTGACGATGATGAATATCTCGAAGCGTTAGCAGCCGTGATGCGCCGTGAGTACGAGGCCATTCACGCAGCTGGTTTAATGCTGCAAATTGATTGCCCCGATTTAGCGATGGGTCGGCATACGCAATTTCGAGAACTGTCTGCGACTGATTTTCTAAAACGTGCAGCCGTACAGGTGGAAGTGTTAAACGCCGCGTTGGTTAATATTCCCGCACATCGAGTACGGATGCATGTCTGTTGGGGCAACTACGAAGGACCGCATCACCTCGACATATCACTGGAACAGTTGTTCGACACATTAATGGCAGCAAAACCGAATGGGCTGTTGATCGAGTCATCAAATCCACGGCACGCACATGAATGGGAACTCTTCCGTTCGCGCTCACTACCCGATGAAAAAGTACTGATCCCTGGCGTGATCGATAGCGTCACTAACTATATCGAACATCCCGAACTCGTTGCTCAACGGATCATTCGCTTCGCTGACCTTGTCGGGCGAGAACGGGTCATTGCTGGAACCGACTGCGGATTTGCGACGTTTGCTGGCATAGGAAAAGTCGATCCCGCTATCGCAGTTGAAAAATTTAAGTCCCTAGTAGCGGGTTCTGCTATCGCCTCTCGTAAACTTTGGCGCAGCGCATGATGCACATTCTTCATCATCACTTGTCTTGCCAGCCTTTCGTTCATACGTCGTCAGATGACGCTTGCGTTGTGCATCAATGATTCCTCACATTCCGGAAACGACCACCGACACCGAGCTTCGCTCGGCGATCATGGAGGGCAATCTACCCACCTTACTCGTGGTGTTAAATCACCTGGGCCAAGATGACGGACTGCTTGAGGTTGGAGAACAGCCATCCAGGGGTACTATTGACGGCGTACACCGCATTTCCGAAGCCAGTCAAACCGCTATTCGTGAACGCACGTTTTCGGCACTAAAAAAGCTCCGTGACGGAACCATTGAACTCCCGCACCTACCAGACGAAGATCGGTTACAGCAACTTGCCAGTCTGCTCGTCGGAGAGTCTGTGCCGCCGGAATACATCCCGATGCTGTTAGAGGACATGGGATTTAACGACTATGCTGAACGCACCGATCAAGCTAGCACCGATCCGCCAAGCATTTCGAATACAGAACGGTTTTCCACCATCATTATTGGTTGCGGAGTGTCAGGTATCTGCATGGCAGTCCATCTCGCCCGACTGGGACAGCCTTATACCATTATTGAAAAGAACCCTAGCGCAGGGGGAACCTGGCTTGAAAACACCTATCCAGGTTGCGGTGTTGACTCGCCAAATCATTTTTATTCCTTTTCGTTTGAACCAAATAATGATTGGCCCGATTTTTATTCAAAGCGTGAAGCGCTTCATCGTTACCTTGAAAAGGTCGTCGATAAATACGATATAAGGCGTCACGTACGATTCAATACCGAGGTGCTAAGCGCTAGATACCAATTAGCGGATCGTTGCTGGCACGTGCAAACCAAAGACAACCAAGGTGCGCTAACCGAACGGCGGGCCAATTTCCTAATCAGCGCTGTGGGTCAACTGAATCGTCCGTTTATTCCTGACATCGCTGGCATGAAAACTTTCTCCGGTAATCAGTTCCATTCGGCCCGCTGGAATCATAACCAAGACCTGGTTAATGCCCGCATTGGGGTCATTGGCACAGGCGCTTCTGCAATGCAGATTGTCCCCGAGATTGCGCCACAGGCAGAAACACTCACGGTATTTCAACGCACTCGGCATTGGATTCGATTTCTTGATGACTATCACCGGCAGGTGAGTAGCGGCAAGAAATGGCTGCTTTCCCATGTGCCCTACTATCGCAACTGGTACCGCTTCAAGTTGTTCTGGGTCTATGGGGATGGTATTTGGGAATCGCTACACCGGGATCCTGCGTGGCCACACCCGGCGCGCTCCATGAATGCTGAAAATGATCGCCATCGCCAACTCCTTGTGCACAACTTGACCGAGGCTCTCGACGGCGATGCCGACCTAATGGCAAAAGTCATCCCCGATTACCCGCCCTTCGCCAAGCGCATGCTGATCGATAATCATTGGTGTAAAACGCTTAAGCGAAACAATGTTGAACTGGTCACAGGACCGGTAAAAAGGATTACCAGGAAAGGTATTGTCGATAGCCAAGACACTGAGCACTCGGTTGACGTCATCATCTATGCAACCGGTTTTGAGGCCACCTATTTCCTTAAACCCATGGATATCCGTGGACGATCCGGGCAAAGCCTGACCGCGCTGTGGGAAGATGATGCACGAATGCACCTGGGAATGACGCTACCGGACTTCCCGAATTTTTTTGTGCTCTATGGTCCCAACACCAATCTCGCCCACGGCGGTAGCCATATTTTTCATGTTGAATGCCAATCACAATACATCGCGAAATGTATCACCCACATGATCGGGAAAAACTACCGTGAAATCGAAGTCCGCCGGAAACCCTACGAAGACTACAATCAACGTCTTGATGAGAAACATGCGCAACTGGTCTGGTCACACCCAGGAGTTGACAGTTGGTATAAGAACAGCCGCGGCCGCGTTGTTTCGGTATCACCGTGGCGGCTCGTCGATTACTTTCACATGACTCGAGAACCCGATCTAGCGGACTTCAATCTGACTCGCTGATGCTCAGAAAAAGTCGCGTTTGATAAACTAGACACGGATGAACTCCGCCTTAACCAAGCGAATTAACCTGCGGCGCTTCGACTTCGAACCAAGGTTCAACCTCATGGCGCTGTACCTTACCAGTCGCACTTCTTGGCAAATCACCGAAAGGAACGAATCGAATCTCTTTGGGTAATTTGTAACGGGCCAGTTGACGCTCGCATCGCTGTAATAATTGCTCGATCGTCACTCGGGGGTCATTCACGGCGACCGCCGCAACCGGCACTTCACCCCAATTGGCATCAGCTCGTCGAACAACCACTGCATCGTCTACGCCAGGATCGCTCAACAACACGCGCTCAATTTCGGCAGGGTAAATATTCTCTCCACCCGACTTGATCAAATACTTGACACGATCCATAAAGGACAATCGACCGTCATCATGACGTATAAATACATCACCCATATGAAACCAACCACCGCGAAACTCTTGCGCGTTTACCTCTTCCTCCAGCCAATAGCCACTGAAGAGAGTAGCCCCGCGGATCGCACATTCTCCAGGCATACCCATCGGAACATCTTCATCGTTGACATCAACGAGGCGAATCTCGCACAGCGAGCTCTGACGCTTTGCCAAGTCAATAGAATCGCTACCAATCGGAATTAGCCCTGCGCTGGCGGGCGGTAAGCCGGTTTCTGTCGCGCCGAACGAATTAACATAAGGAGCATTTAGCACCGTAGTGGCCTGCGTGATGTGGTGCATGGCAACGAGATCGGGCATGGCACCAATTGCCCGAATTCCCTTTATCCGGAGGGTCCTTCCCCCCAAGTCCTTGAGCAGGCTTTCAATCATGCCGGGTATCAATGGCAACCAACCGATGTGTTCGGATTCGATAGTTCGTTCAAACGCGTGTGCGTCATAGCCATCGATGATCGCCACCGACCCGCCGCGCATCAATGTCGCTAGCGTCTGGTCAGTCGATGCCATATGGAACAAAGGTGCCCATGCGACAAATGTCTCGTTCGACATGATGCCAAGATCCATCCCAAAAACCGCACCGCGCGCAATCAGAGCCCGGTGACTAATTACCGCTCCCTTTGGCCGGCCCGTCGTTCCACTGGTATAGAGAATAACAAGCCCGTCTTCACCTCCGCCGCGAATCAAGGGCTCACGATTTTCCGCCCGTGCCAGGCAGGTCTCATACTCTGCGCCAAGGACGATCCGGGGGCTATTCGCGATATCTACGTCGAATATCGTGGCGGCATAGTCCTCGGCAACAACGATCAAACTGGGCTCCGCCAGTGCAACACAGTGCGCTAGCTCACTTGCCGACAGACGCCAATTCAGCGCTGCCACCAACACACCGAGTTTTGCCGCCGCCAACTCAAGCTCCACATAAGCGGCACAGTTCCTGGCCAAAATGGCAACGCGATCACCGGGACCAACACCCCGCGCCACAAGCACATGCACTAGCCGGTTGACTCGATCATTGAGTTCACCGTACGAAACCCGCCGCTCGCCCTCAATCAATGCCACGGCTGTACGATCAATACGGGCACGCTCTCGAAACAATGCCCCAATACTCGATGATTCGTGCACTTGCACGCGCTTCATTTCCTCTTCAAGACCGACGTTGATGAAACAATTTAAGCACTTCCAGGAACCCCCTATCTCTTGCTGTCACCTGTTCCTCCAAAACACCTGGCGCCGAATAATCGAAAAATCCTCGACCACTCTTGGTTCCACAATGACCGTTCTCAATGAGCGTCCTGACACCTGAGGATAATTCATTGGTTGAAGTAATCTCGTTGGCGAGATTACTGAAGACTCGCGCCCATAGATCAACACCTGCAAAATCACATACTCGTAGCGGCCCCACCCCAGCTAACCGAAAACCAAGACTACCTTTAACAGCAAGATCGATATCCTCTGCCGTTGCCACTCCCTGATCCAGCAGATCCCATACTTCCCGGACCATTGCCATTTGAATTCGGTTAACCAGAAAACCGGGCAGCTCTTTGTTAAGGCGCACCGGTTGTTTGCCCACTCGTCTAAGTAGTGATGTAGCCAGTTCAGTAGTTTTTTCGCTCGTCTTTTCGCCCGGGACCACTTCGACCACTGGAATAATGTGCGGTGGATTGAATGGATGCGTGACGATCGCTCGTGCGGGATACTTCATTAGTTCAGCAATGTGTGTCATCGGGTGAGTCGACGTATTGCTTGCTAAAATGGTTTCGACATCAACGCTTTCCTCCATACGGGAAAAAAGCACCTGTTTTAACTCTAAATCTTCACTCGCCGCTTCAGAGACAAACTCCGCACCCACCAGTGCTTCTTTTTCTGTGTCGCAGATCGTTATCTGCCCCAATACCGTTTCGATATCTTCTTGAATGAAAAGACTCGCATCGACCATCTGGCTAAGATTGCCCCGAATACGTCTCGCCAGCCCATCTCGCACTGCCGGCGACGGATCAAAACACCGAACGCGGCAGTCCGCCGTCGCAAACATCTGCACTACACTGTGACCGATGGTCCCTAGTCCGATAACCGCAATGTTTTGAATCGCTGTTGCACTCATAAAAGCTCCGGTAATGTTTTTGCAGTGGACCAATATTCGGGTGACGAAAAGCCTAGCGCCATCCTAACGCTTTTACGCGACTTTTGGACGCCCGCTTTGAAGGTATCGGCTAATCGCGCTATACCTACCTGGTTTGAAACTCCTACGCAGGCGCTGCCGGGCCGTCATTCCGGTTACCGTATCTAAATAGCGGCGCTACTAAGCTTTCAACATCACTCTAATATGCGGGCGATGCGTGTGGACTGCATTATCTATTTTGTTTGAGTTTTGACTATCAGAAAAAACGACTCAAACGCCAGCTGACAAAACTATCGGCACGATACGCCGCAAGCGGGTCGTCAGAGGCAATGTTACGAAATAGCCGGGCTTGAAGTTTCATCGTCCAGTCTGCACCCAACCGCCTCGAAGCCTCGACATTGAACATTCGGGACGAGCGATCTGTGTCGGCCAACAGACCACCCACGATCTCGGTGCTTTGTGCATCATTAAATGACAAACGGAGCCCCACAAAAACATCACGATCAAAGGGCCCCGCAGCGACCGCGCGCGAATCAAAAGACGGTTCAAACAAGACGGAAAGATCAGTATCGGTTTCAAATATTCCGTAGATACCATATTCAATACCGCCGGTCACGGCGTAATAGGCACTACCACCCACCGTCCTTCGAATTGCCTCCAATTTCCATAACGCATCATTGCGAGTGTATTGCGTATCAATACCCCACTGAGACATTACAGGATAGTAAGGCGCCAACACTGCAGTCCCGGCCTCGTTAACTGCTGGCAACAACTGCGGCGCTCGCGATGTGCCGGAGAAGACCGACACTCCCAGCTCACTCGCGCCGAACGTGCCAACAAATCGAGCCGCAAGATCAAGACGATGTCGACCTGCAGCGGATTCGAATCGAGTCAACGCAGCATCCACAGGGAGTTGGGTACGCAACCGTCCTTTCCTACCCGGATACCGTCGCTCCTGAAATCCTGGTAAAAGAAACAAATCGAGCGTACCGACATCGGTAAACTTCGTCAGGTTGACCACTGCCTGGCCCACTTTTTCCTCACCATCTATATTCTGCACGAGGTCCAGTTGATTGATGATGTCTACTAGGTGCTGCGATTCCGTTACGCCCCAGAAATATTGCCCAATACCCGCGTGAAGTTCCCAGTCATCAGAAAATTTCGAGAACAACAGTTCTTTTACATTGGCCGCATCCTGCTGCGAATCGATATTTCCCACTCGCCCCGACAGCGACATACGAAATAACTGTTGCCGGTCAACAGATTCATAGCGCCAACTCGGCTCAATCGTCAGCGCAGTGCTTACTTGATTTGATTGCTGTCCATGGCCTGCCGTGTCCAGGAAATGACGGACATCCGCCCGTACATGACCGTCGATTGATGACGCCGCGGAAACCATCTGAGTGATACCCGACAACACGATTGCAGCGACCGACAACTTCCAGTTACAGCCGACTCGCAGACAACGCAGCATCTCATCGAATCCGTTTGAGCGCGTTACGATCGAAATCACGATCGTTCAGTCCACTTTGAAACGCATAGTCTCGCCACTGCAGCACCGTGCTTTTCCCCGTTTGTTTGTTTTCCATCCGCATTTCATTGGCGCGCCAGTAACGCCCTAAATATTGCGTGTAACCATGGCACGTTAGCACTTTGAGCAGGCTGTCTTTGCGATCGTAAAATTCTATCTTTGTCACTCGATAATGCTCCACATCAAGCCACACTATCTGGCGCTTGTAACCAGAACGTTTATATTCGGGATAACGCTCAATAATAAAGTGATCCTGCCCCTGATAAGTGACGTTGCGCAGATAACGATAACTGTATTTCTCGATCTCCTGGGAGGCCAGATCCTCATACGCAAATTCACTACCCATAAAGGGCCCGGATTTGTTAGAAGAAGAAATGCGTTTAATCCGTTTGAGGGCCGGAAGATAGAGCCATTGCTCATCCGGTCGAGTCGGATGTGTATGACTCAAAAAAACAGTCCCTTTAATATCTGCTGGGCGACTGAATATAGTCAATGACTTGTCGCCATCGCCCGCCACTTCCAGAGAACGGGTCTCTAACCGGCGGCTACTTTCTTTACCGCGACTATTACGAAGCACCATTACCATGGTCGCCTTCAAGTCTGCCCACCCACTATCGCGTCGCTGCGCCTCTTGGGAAATCGACAATCCTTTTTCCTCGGCAGTTTCTGCGTGTAGTGCGGACGAAGTCACCATTAGAAAAAAGGCCAGCAACACATTGTTCATTCTGATATCTCCCGAGATGCATGATCAAATGCCGGTGCAAGCGCAATTAACAATGGGGGCAGAAAAAGAAAATCGATCACTAAAGCCAAGACAACTGTAATCGCCGTCATCAGCCCCATCTGGGCATTGACCTGAAATGGGGACAACGCAAGGATCATAAAGCCGATGGCTAGAACAATGGTTGTAAAGGTCAACGCGACGCCGACATTTGAAAAAGCGTACTGAACTGCCTGTTCAGGACTACAGCCATGTTCACGCACTGCCCGCAGATACTTGCTTAGGAAATGAATCGTGTCATCTACGATAATGCCCAAGGTCACACTCGCAATAATCGATAAAGCAAGACCCACCTCACCGTGGAACAGCCCCCACAATCCGAAGGCCACTCCAGCCGGCGCCAGGTTAGGTACCAGACTGATTAGGCCGAACCGCATCGATCGCAAGGCAAATATAAGCAGCCCCGAAATAAGAATCAGTGCAATCACCGCAGCGATCAACATCGCGCGGATATTTCGATAACCGATATGCGAAAACATAATGGCCGAACTAGACCCGGCTACCTGCATCTCATCCAGTCCATTCTCCAACAACCAGCCCTGGGCACGCGCTTCCAACGCCAACATCTCGTTGCTTGACAAGGTCTCCACTGTCACCGTCAACTTAGTCGCGGATTTATCGATATTGATCTGGTTATTCAAATCCAACCCATACGGCAAAGACATTTCATAAAGCAGTAAGTATTGGGCGGCCAGTTCACTGGCATCGGGCAAGCGATACCACGATGGGTCGTCCCCGTGCATATTTTGATTAAGTTTCTTAAAGGTATCGGTAATACTATTGACGTGCAGAACCCGTGGCTGAGCCCGATACCAGTTAGCGAATTGATCCACCAACTCAAGGTATTTCGGGTCACTAATCCCTTGTGATCTACCGGAACCTAAGGAGTAATGGATGTAGTAGGTGCCACTGAGGTTCTCGGTCAGAAAGTCAGTAGCCCGACGAACTTCAAACGAGTCATCAAAGTAGTGCACGAACACATCATTGAGTTCATTGCGCGGGATCATGCAAACCAGAGCAATTATCAAAATCCCCATCGTCGGAAGCAGTTGACGGCGACGCCTGACAACGACTTCCCCTAACTTCTTGATGAGTCGATGGCCCACGATTTCACTGTGGCCACCACGAACTGGCAATAGGTGCATCATCGCAGGCAGCAAAGTCACTGAGTAGATCAGTGCCAATAACACGCCGAAGCACACAATATTTCCCATGTCTGCCAGCGGCGGCACCTCGCCCATATTCAGCGTAAGAAAACCGATGGCGGTTGTCACGCTAGTGAGCACGATCGGTTGAAAGTTCAGCCTTAAACTCTCTTTAATGGCATCGGCCCGATTCCGCCCCTTGGCACGAATCTCCTGAAGCATGGTAGAAAGGAAATGCACGCTGTCTGCAACACCCAGCGTCAAAATGATCACCGGCGCCGTTGCCGACGGCCCGGTTAACTTAATCCCTATCCATCCCGCTAAACCCATTGCGCCAAAGATAGAAAAAGTAAGCAGAACCAATGTGGCAAATGTGCTGCTGAAGTCACGAGTCAGAAACCCTAGAAGCAACAGGATAACTAAGTACATCGCCGGTATCAGTGTTTTCAAATCCGTCTTGGCGGCTTCTTCGAAGGCATAATTTAATGGCGCCATGCCGGTGATATAGACATCTATTGTCGGGAACGTATCCTGTAACTGGCGTTTGATGTCACGCGCACGGTCGACGGCTTCAGGCACCTCTTTCAGAGGGTCTTTGCCTGGTAATTGCAACGTGACATTGACCCCCGTGACATGGCCAGTAGGGGAAATCAATCGATCCAACAGCAACGGCTCTGCCGTGGCAATTTGCTTCCTGGCAGCAAGCTCCTCTAGCGACATCGTGTCAGCATCAATGATCAAATCCTCAACCAGCATATCGTCGCCTTCGGCTGAGGTGTGTTGAAAATTTGAAACAGAATCCACCCGAATTGAATAGGGAATCTGCCAAGCCTGGTCTGTCAACCACTCAACAGCAGAAAGATTATTGACAGAAAACACCTCACCGTCATTGGGTGCCAATACAAACAAAATGGTGTCGTTCTTCGTATACGTCTGCTGCAATGCCTCGAATGCAATTAATTGTGGATTTGTCTCACCAAAGAAAACACGGTAATCCGTCGTAAATTGAAGGTTTCGGGCACCGCTGAAAGTCACTAAGAAAAGTAAAAGGGATCCCACAACAACCCACCACGGATATCGGGTAATCCATTCGGCCAGACGCAGGACTCTGTGATCATTCATCGAAGCAGATGATTCCCGGGCAAAACAATACTTTCTGTCACTGGCCCCACAATGGATTCACTACTCATCCAAGCACTCCAGATCAAGCGTTGACTGTGAACACCCGGTGAACCCTCGGGCGAGGCCCCACCGGGTTAGTCACAGCCTTAGGATGTCAGATTGTAACCCCGCTCCGAATGGGCAGTGATATCGAGCCCCTGCGCCTCATCGTCATCGGTAACGCGTAAACCTATGACCCGGTCAAGCACTTTCAGAATAATCAGACTGACAATACCGGTATAGATAATCGTTGCCAAAATACCGATCAGTTGTGTTTTGACCTGTTGACCTATGCTGACTCCTTCGGCAAGGCCTGCACCGCCGAGACTTTCGGCGGCGAAAACACCCACCAGGATCGCGCCAACAATACCCCCTACCGCATGCACACCGAACACATCGAGCGAATCATCGTACCCAAACGCTCGCTTTATCTTGGTCGACGCGAGAAAACAAAGCATGCCAGCGGCAATACCGATCACCAATGAACCCATGGGGCCCACAAAACCACAAGCCGGTGTGATGCCGACCAGGCCCGCCACGGCACCAGATGCAATGCCCAACACGCTCGGTTTGCCGTGGACTACCCATTCGCTGAACATCCAGGCCAGCGCAGCAGCTGCGGTTGCAATTTGTGTGACCGCCATCGCCATCCCGGCAACACCGTCCGCAGCCAGCTCACTGCCCGCATTAAAGCCAAACCACCCGACCCACAACATAGCCGCCCCCATCAACGTGTACCCCAGATTGTTGGGGGGCATTGCGGTATCGGGATAACCCTGCCTTTTGCCGAGTATCAACGCAGCCACCAGACCGGCCATGCCGGCATTGATATGAACAACCGTACCGCCAGCGAAATCGAGAATGCCGTAGCTGCCAAGCCAGCCACCACCCCAAACCCAATGACAAATCGGCGCATAGACCACCAACACCCAAACCCCCATGAACCACAACATTGCCGAAAACTTCATTCGTTCTGCAAATGCACCCACAATCAACGCGGGAGTAATGATGGCAAACGTCATCTGGAAGGTCATGAACACCGTCTCGGGGATCGTGCCCGTCATGGCATCAACCGTAACCCCTTTAAGAAACGCTTTACTAAGACCGCCCCACCATGGCCCATCGTTACCGAATGCAATCGAATAACCGAAGAAGACCCAGAGAATCGACATCAATCCGGTAATCGCAAAACACTGCATCATCACGGACAGGACATTTTTGCTCCGCACCATGCCGGCGTAAAAAAGGGACAATCCGGGAATAGTCATGAACAGCACCAATACGGTTGCTGTCATCATCCAGGCGGTATCGCCCGTGTTCAACTCGTCCGCCCGCGCGCCCGATGAACCGAGCAACAATGCTGCAAAAAGGCCTAGCCTAGCCGTTACATTTTCTCCCTTTAGCAAGAGTCTTTTCCTTGTGATTACTGTTGTTGTCATAGCGCCTCCGCACCGGTCTGTCCGGTTCGAATGCGAACCACTTCCTCAATGTCCGTCACGAAAATTTTACCGTCTCCAATTTTCTCGGTCCGCGCTGCGCTCACAACCATCTCCACGACCTGCTCTAGCAAGTTTTCGTCAACGGCAACCTCCAGTTTAATTTTTGGCAAGAAATCCACCGCATACTCAGCGCCGCGATAAAGTTCCGTGTGGCCTTTTTGACGGCCAAAGCCCTTAACCTCCGTCACTGTCATTCCCTTCACCCCGAGTTCAGACAAGGCATCTCTGACGTCGTCCAGTCGAAATGGTTTGATTACTGCCGTTACCATCTTCATCAATAATTACCCGCCTTATTTTTGATTGTTTCCCTTTCCTGGACCCATGGATCAACGCGGCCCACCCATTAGCAAGCAATTACTGTGCCAACTGGAACACAGAGAGGAAACCCAGGTAATAGCAGCTAAACGACACAGTGAGCGAATCCAACTTGGCTACCAAGGAAGGCCGGAACCGCCCCCCTATGGTGCAGCTTAAGGGAATAGTGCAACAAAACCGGGACAGGACGATTAACCGATGACGATGACAGCAAGGCAACATCCATCATGTCCAGTCAGGATGTCATCAGGTCGTAAGCCCGTTCGTTGCATATCACCAGACCCAAGCCCGCTTTTCCCACTTCGGCTTTCACTCTCAAGCCAATCACCGCAACCTCGACAACGAGGAGACCACGACTACTCATGGCACTACATCATTCACCGGCCTCGCGCATCATATTACGGGCAATCACTAATTGCTGGATCTGACTGGTACCCTCGTATATGCGGAACAACCTTACGTCGCGGTAGAAACGCTCAATCCCATATTCCGCCATATAGCCTGCACCACCATGAATTTGCACCGCTCGGTCCGCCACACGCCCGACCATCTCAGCACAAAAAAGTTTGCAACAACTCGCTTCAGTCACCACAGGCAATCCGCTATCCCGCCGACGTGCCGTCTCCTCAACCATACAACGCGCAGCATACGCTTCGGCTCGGCTGTCTGCGAGCATCGCCTGTATCAACTGAAATGCGGCGATTGGCTGACCAAATTGTTGCCGTTCCATCGCGTAGCGCAGACTGTCATCAATCAGACGTTCGGCGGTTGCAACACACACCGCCCCAATGTGGATACGACCACGATCAAGCACTTTCATTGCCGTCTTGAAACCCACCCCCTCCGCTCCACTGATCAGCGCATCTGCACTGACGCGGCAATCAGTAAACGTGACATCGGCCGTGTGCGCACCTCGTTGTCCCATTTTTCGATCCCAGGGACCGATCGTGATTCCAGGAATATCACCTTCAACCAACAGCGCGGAAATACCCTTAACCCCTTCAGTCTTTGGCGCCGTTCTCGCAAACACGGTAAACAAACTCGCTTCCGGGGCATTGGTGATATAGCGCTTGGTTCCATTAATGACGTATTCGTTACCTTCGCGGCGTGCCGTGGTGGATATCGACGCTGCATCCGAACCCGATTGCGGTTCCGTCAGGGCAAACGCGCTAATAATCTCGCCACTAGCGAGTCGTGGCAGATAGTGATTCTTCTGCGTTTCGGTTCCATCGATGATGATTCCGTGCGAGCCAATTCCGTTGTTGGTTCCAATCACAGATCGAAACGCAGGCGAAGTACGGCCAAACTCAAAAGCGATCTGAACTTCATCAAACATACTCAGGCCAAGCCCACCGTACGCTTCGGGGATAGATAGACCGAACAGCCCTAGCGCCCGCATCTCCTCCACCACGGACTCAGGAACAACATCGTCCTCAGCTACCTGCGCTTCCAGCGGAATCAGACGTTCACTAACAAAACGTCGGACTGTTTCACGTAATTGGCCAAGTGTCGCTTCATCAAGTGCCATGCAACGCCCCTTTCTCCGATATGGTGTTTCGTACGGATTCAAGTCTAACTCCCAAAGCGATGGTAATCCGCAAAGCATCTCATCATCATTTACAACATGCTGACAGTTCAATTAACAGTTCCGCCTGACACGC
>DUBL01000167.1 GCA_012960345.1 Gammaproteobacteria bacterium
GCTATTCTTTCTGGATTGACTTCAGAAGCACTGGTTAGCTGCATCTCAGTTGGTGACGCCGATCGATTGACTCGAGTGCCGGGGATTGGTCGTAAGACTGCTGAACGATTGATTGTCGAGCTACGCGATCGGTTTAAGTCAGAAGCGGTGGGCGGGTCAGCCATCGGGGATGGCAGAGCCCTAACACCAGAAGAAGATGCTGTGAGCGCGTTGGTTGCCCTCGGTTATCGGGCGCAGGATGCCGCCAAGGCCGTAACGGCAAGTCGCAGTGAAGGTGATCCGGTAGAGAATATTATTCGCGCGGCGCTGGGTCGGCTGGCAGGAGGGCGGGCATGACAGAACGTGATCCGATTGTGCAGGCTGATGATGTTGCCGACTCGGACGTCGAGCGCGTTATTGATCGGAGCCTAAGACCAACGGCGCTGTCAGACTTTGTCGGCCAAGCGAGTATTCGTGAACAACTTGAGATTTTTATTGGTGCGGCTCGGCGCCGCGGTGAGGCGCTGGACCATGTGCTTATTTTTGGGCCACCCGGTCTTGGCAAAACAACGCTTGCGCATATTCTCGCGCACGAAATGGGCGCGCAGATTCGTCAAACATCAGGCCCCGTCCTGGAAAAAGCTGGGGATCTGGCAGCGATACTGACCAACCTAGAGCCACATGATGTGCTGTTTGTGGACGAGATTCATCGTTTGAGTCCCGTGGTAGAGGAAATTCTTTACCCCGCGTTAGAGGATTATCAGCTGGATATTTTGATCGGTGAGGGTCCTGCCGCGCGCTCCATCAAGATCACACTGCCGCCTTTCACGTTGATTGGAGCGACGACGCGTGCTGGACTGCTAACTTCTCCGTTGCGAGACCGTTTTGGCATTGTGCAACGCCTAGAATTTTATGAGGCTGGCGAGTTAGAACAGATTGTGCGGCGCTCGGCGGATATTCTTGGCGTACCGTGGCACGCTGAGGGTGTTACTGCCATTGCGAAAAGGAGTCGTGGTACTCCGAGAATCGCAAATCGGCTTTTGCGGCGTGTGCGCGATTATGCAGAAGTAAAGGCGGATGGGCAGATATCTGGGAGCGTCGCGCAGGCGGCGCTCGATATGCTACAAGTTGATGACTTTGGTCTTGATGTTTTAGATCGTCGTTTGCTGATGGCCCTGATGGAAAATTTTGATGGCGGTCCAGTGGGTGTTGACAGTCTTGCGGCGGCCATCAGCGAAGAGAGAGGCACGATCGAGGATGTGGTGGAACCCTTTCTGATTCAGTCGGGATTCATTGCGCGAACACCGCGCGGGCGCATTGCGACGCGCACTGCATGGAAGCATTTTGGCTTACAGCCCCCGACGGGCAGTGTTGCTCAGGCAACTTTGTTCGAAAACGACACCTGAATACGATGGCGCTTGACCCTTTTGAATGGCCGCTACGAATTTATTTCGAAGATACAGATGCCGCAGGCATCGTTTACTATGCTCGATATCTTCACTACATGGAGCGCGCCCGTACGGAGTGGCTGCGGGCGAAGGCGATGGATGTGCAGGAGTTGGCGCGAGATCAACGCATCGTGTTCACAGTCCGTTCTGTTTGCGTTGACTATCTGCGGCCTGCCCGGTTATCCGATACGGTCTATGCGAGTGTGGTTGTGCGGCGAGTTGGTGGAGCTAGCATTGATCTTTCACAGGTCATTCGGCGGGATCATGAGACCTTGTGCGACGGTACAGTGCGACTCGCCTGTGTCGATGTAGATTCAATGCGTCCGCGTCGAATTCCAACGGTGCTGGCTAGCGCAATAAGACACGATACAAAAAAATGACTGTATCCCGGCTATAGTAGTGAGGACAACTGAGAACCGTTCATGAATTCCGCAAGCGAACTTGTCATCAAAAGCGATTCACTCTCCCTCGTGGAATTGGTGAGTCAGGCCACGCTTTTGGTGCAACTAGTGATGTTATTGCTGGCCATCGCGTCGCTGGTATCTTGGACACTCATCTTTACCAAGGCGGCTACGCTAAAAAGCCTGAGAGGCGAAGCGGACCGATTTGATGCATCGTTCTGGTCAGGTGGTGATCTTGCGAATCTCTACCGTGAGCTGTCGAGCGACTCGGCTGAGTCTGCTGGTATGGCCAGCATCTTCGTGGCCGGTTACGGCGAATACAATCGATTGGCCGGCAATAGCACGATTGATCGCGCGGATCTGGTGGATGGCGTTCACCGTGCGATGCGCGTGGCATTGAGTCGGGAGATTGAAATTCTGGAGTCCAATCTCTCATTTCTTGCGACCGTGGGGTCGACAAGCCCCTATGTTGGCCTTTTTGGAACCGTATGGGGAATCATGAACTCATTTCGATCTCTTGGAGCGATGAAGAGTGTTTCTATCGCCACTGTCGCCCCAGGTATTTCCGAAGCGTTGATCGCTACTGCAATGGGCCTTTTCGCGGCAATACCTGCGGTCATTGCGTATAACCGATTTTCAAACGATGCAGATTCCCTGACTTCTCGCTACGAGGTCTTCGTGGAAGAGTTTGTCAGCATTGTCAACCGCCAGGCCATCGGCATTCGCCGGCAGACCTGAGCACAGACTCGAGATCCATGATGGAACGCCGGCGCCGTCGAGTAATAAGTGAGATCAACGTCGTACCATACATTGATGTCATGCTGGTCTTGTTGGTTATCTTTATGGTGACAGCGCCACTGCTAATCGAAGGGGTGAAGGTGGAGTTGCCCGAAGTCGACGCCCGGCCAGTTACTGAGGGTACCGCTGAGCCTTTTGTTGTACACATTGACGAGAAGGGAAACTATTATCTCAACGATGACCGTGAAGCGGTGCTTGAAGCGCGCGAGATTCGTATCAAGGCTGCGGCTGTACTAAGAAATAGCCCGACAATGCAGTTTCTTGTGCGTGGAGATCGTCGCGTGGACTACGCTGCCGTGATGCGTGTCATCGTTTTATTACAAGAAGCCGGTGTGTCTGGCGTGGGGTTAGTGACCGACACGCCAGGTTCCTGATTGGGTGGACTCTCACCTCCGTCGTTTAGGTCGCCCCGTTCGTGCTGTGATGTTGGCCATCGCTGTCCACGTGGTGTTGTTGGTTCTCCTGGGTCTGGGGTTTTATTTTCAACCGACAGTAATTCAGCCGACGGCTGCTGTTCCTATTAATGCGGTGGCAGTAAATAAGGCGGTGCTCGACGTCGCGAGGCAGAAGAAGGACAAGGCCAAGAAGGACAAGGCCAAGAAGGACAAGGCCAAGAAGGACAAGG
>DUBL01000168.1 GCA_012960345.1 Gammaproteobacteria bacterium
ACATCAACACCAATACGCTTTTTCAGATTGGATTGCATAGTCACACTTCTGTCAGTACAAACTTCGTGGACAAACGGCCTTCTGCGTCAACAATGTGGCGGGCAGTGCTGTCTCTTTGGGTCAACCTAGATCTATCACATTACCCCTACATTACTATGGTACGCTAACATTGTGGTTTATGTTTTGAATTATATTAATTACCAATGAACATTATGAGAGGAACTATCATGCATACCATTCAAGCGCGAAAACGTTTCGCGATTATAACGGCCCTTACCGCCGGTCTTGGTTTGCTGGCACTGACCAGTGTTGCCAGCAAAGCGGACAGTAAGCCCGCCATCGAAGTGATCACCCACGCAGGAGCCGGTGGGGGTACTGACGTTAACTCGCGAATGATGATGCTACGCAGTCGCCGAACACTTAAACAAGACATGGTCGTGGTAAACAAACGTGGCGGTGGTGGTGCGGCGGCAATGAACTATTTTATGTCTCGGCCAGCCGATGGCAACACGATAATGACCTTCACGGTGGGTCACGCGATCACCATGGCTAAGGGAAAAACCAAGCTCAAAGTCGAAGACATGGCTCCCATTGCGCGCGGCACCAATGATCCGCAAATCCTGATGGTCAACTGCAAGTCCACCCCCTACAAGACACCCGAGGACTTTGTCGCGGGCATGAAGAAGGGCGACAAACTGAAGTTCGGCGGTACCCAGACCGGAACCATCGATCACATTACAGTGTACTTATGGGCGAAACGCCTTGGCGTGTCGATGCCAACTTACATTCCCTTCAAAGGTGGCGGGGAACTGGCGACGCAATTGGTTGCGGGTACCGTCGACGTTGGTACGCTGAACCTGTCTGAGGCTGCGGCCCCAGTCGAGGCCGGTGATATCTGTCCGCTCGTGATTCTCGCCCATGCTGGCATGGCGCCGATTCCCAAAGCAAAGACTGCAAAGTCGATGGGTATCGACCTGGTGCTCTCGACCACTCGCGGCTTCGTCACCCATGCTGGCGTTGACTCGGCGCGACGCGCCCAGCTGGAAAAGGGCATGGCCAAGGCGATGAAGCACTCAATGTATCAGGCTTATCTCAAGAACTCTGGCCTCGACACAACTTCGCCACAGCCCTCTGGCCCATGGGGCAAGCAGATCAGGTCCATGGTCGGAGAATTTGGCCCGGCACTCGAGGAAATGGGGCTTAAGTAGACCTCGTTGAAACGTTAAGCACACGGTGCTTCCTTCGGGAAGCACCGTGTAAACTTGTCATGCATTTTCTAGTCATTCCAGGCATCGTTGCGGCCTTTTCCGTCGCCGTGATTTTGGCCTCGCTTCAACTCGAACTGTCACCCGCGATGATTGTGGGTGACAGCCTGCAACCGCGCGTCTTTCCGATCCTCCTAATGGTGATTAACTTGGTACTGGCCGCTTGTCTCGCTTTTCAGTACTGGAGCAAATCACCCGAGAAAATCCATTGGAAAGGCTTCCAGACCTGGGGCTCAATCGCACTCTGGATCATTTTCTACCCCATCACGGTTTATATCGACATGCTGATAGCGATCGCGGTGATCATGTTCGCCATGTGCCTGTTGTGGGGTGAACGGCGGATTCATGTCGCCGCTGCATTGGCGCTGGCCACACCGATCGTCATCTTTTTTCTCTTTGATAAAGCGCTTCGGGTTCGCTTTCCACGCGGCCTATTTACTAACTGGTATTACGGGTAAGGGGTGGTTTCGTGATCGACGCGCTACAGGCGATGGGATCGATACTTTTCGACCCCTATCTTGTCGTTTTGATCTTCATTACCACTGTGCTAGGTGTGATGATCGGCGTGCTCCCCGGTCTCGGCGCGACGACCGGCGCCGCCCTACTCTTACCGTTTACGCTAACCATGCAACCGGTACACGCGATCGCCGTACTGGCGACGATTTACGTGTCAGCCACCTTCGCCGGTTCTATCACTGCCATATTGATCAACACGCCCGGGACATCCGCTGCCGCCGCGACCACCTTCGATGGTTATCCACTCGCGCAACGAGGCGAAGCGGGTCGGGCGCTGGGCATCGCTGTGGTATCCAGCACCATCGGCGGTGTGTTCTCAGTCATCGTCCTGTGCATCGCGGCACCCATGCTGGCACGCGTCGCATATGAGTTTCGTCCCCCCGAATATTTTGCGCTCGCCCTGTTCGGGCTCTCGATGCTGGCCTCGATTAGTGCCGGCGGCACAGTGAGGAATTTGATCGGCGGGGTCTTTGGGGTGTGGCTGGCAACCATCGGCGCTGAACCCACCACCGGAATCGAGCGGTTCATGTTCGGCAATTACGAACTATATGAGGGGTTGGCCTTCGTGCCGGTATTCATCGGACTTTTTGCTATGTCGGAATTACTGATTCAATCGAACCGGGTTAATCAGGTCGTAGACAAAATCACTATGAAAGCAGTCAAATTACCCTCGCGAGATGACTACCGGCGCATCTGGAAGACTGTACTCCGCTCCTGCGGCATCGGGACGTTTATCGGCATTCTTCCGGCCGAAGGGGCGACGGTGGCCTCCATGATCGGTTATGCCGAGGCGCGCAGGTGGTCAAAAAACAAGGAGGAGTTTGGCAAGGGAGCGATCGAAGGAATCGCCGGCGCCGAGGCGGCAAACAACGCCGCGACAGGAGGTGCCATGGTGCCAACGATGGTGCTCGGCATCCCCGGTAGTGGGACAACGGCCGTCATCCTGGTCGGTCTAATGGTGCATGGCCTGCGGCCCGGCCCCTACCTGTTTACCGAACAAGTCGATACGGTCTATCAGATCTTCGGCGCAATGCTACTGGCCAATCTGCTGTTTATGGCTATGGGCCTCTATGCTTCGAAGCTGTTTGCCCGCATTTCCCTGGTTCCCCTCCAACTGCTCTGGCCGATTGTCTTTGCGCTCGCGACAATCGGCGCTTATGCACTCAGTTCGTCACTCCTCGATGTTTGGATTGCACTAATATTCGGAGTCATCGGTTTCTTGGCGCGGCGCAACGGCTTCGCCGTTGCGCCCATCGCCGTTGGACTGATCCTCGGCGAGATGGTGGAAACCAACTTTCAGAATTCGCTGAAGATGTTCGACGGTGATTGGTGGCAGATTCTGACCCAGCCGCTCGCGGCATTGTTCCTCGTGCTCGCGTTTTTAGGGCTGTTCAGCAGCCCGATCGCGAACTGGTTTTCCCGTCGCCGATCCTAATCGGGCCACTTGTTTC
>DUBL01000169.1 GCA_012960345.1 Gammaproteobacteria bacterium
GGCACTATCCGCATTATGGCAATCAGGGCGGAGAACCGTCGTCCATTATTCGCTCGGGGAACATGAAGCTCATTCACTATTACGAAGACGGGCGTGACGAGCTATACAACTTAGTTGATGACGTCGGTGAGCAAACAGATCTGGCTGCCTCGCAAGGGCAAATTGCTAAGAGCTTACGCAAGAAACTCGACCAATGGCTTGCCCAGACCAATGCGAAAATCCCCGTTGCTGACAGTCGCTTTAATGCGACTGCCAAAGCATCTCAACTCAAAAGTAGCAGCACCGGCCAGTTAAAAGGCTTAGAGAGTCGACACGCTAACTACCTGAAACCCGAGTTTAAGCCGAACGCTACTTGGTGGAATAGTCTCATCCCGAAAGATTGATGTGTTTGTTTATTCGCGCCCCTGCGAATGCAGAAACGGCGCAGGAACTGCATTGAGACGATAACGCTGGCACGCCATTTTGATCGCCTCAACTCCCCGCAATGTTTCTCGCTCTCGACTACCGGTCAGGCGATCAGACATGCTCAGTAGGTCAACCTCGATCGCACGGCCAAGATTATATTTCTGAGCCACCGCTAGAGCCACACCTAACTGGTATCGTTGTTGAGGATAAATCGGCACCCCTAATGTCTCGAGGGACCAACGACTTAGATCCAACACACGAAACGGTGCATCGCCTAATTGAGACTGAAAGAACTCCTCTATCTCATCCGTTTTTGTGCCCGCCGATAAATTTACCCGCACTATAACACGGCTATTATGCGGCGAATACAATCCCCAACTCGGCCAATGATCCACCACTCCAAACGGCTCCAACACGGGCATAACCAAGACAGTTGTGAGAATCAACTGGCCGATCCACTGGGCCCGAGGTTTAGCGGAGTTATCAACTGTGTGCCCAGATAATTCAACTTCAGTAGCTATTGCAACTGCGGTAGCTGGTTTGGATTTCAACCTACACTTGGAAACACCAGCCAACAACGTCGTGCCAAAGAGCATGTCGTTTTGAAAAATGAAAAACACGTTCCACACCACCACTCCCCATTCATGATTTAATCCCAATGGACTGAATAACACCGTCAAACAAATGTGCATCATTGTCGCACTGAGGACAGCTAGCTTGCGGGTACGCTGATGACACAGCATGATGCCGATCAGTAATTCTCCCAAAGGCAACAATAATGATAACTTCGACACCAACGGTTCGTCCCACGTCTTCATGTCCACACCTATTAGCCCGGCCAGTCCTGTCAATAATTGTGGTCCCACACTGTTCATAAACTCGAAGTCGAATTTCCCCAGAGCTGAATAAATATATATGCTAATAGCAAATATCCGTAGCAGCGCCACACCTCGCTGTGGTTGACAGCTTATAAAGACTAAGGCTCCCACGACTAAATGAACTGACCAAGGCTGAATACGATGTTGATCAGTAAGCCACAACAATACGATGGCGTCGACTAATATGGCCCACGACAAAAAACGGATTTTCATCGATCTAGGCGTCGAATCGCAGGCGAATTTACCCACTAGGATCGCTAACAAGGCGATAAAAACAACTACCAGCGCACCATAGGCAATTTCGCTGGGAAAGCCATTAAATAGCTCAATCAACGCAACCTGTGGAAACAGCGTCTGGGACACCCACAATCCGCTGGTCACGACAAAGAGGGCGATAGCAAACAGGGCCCAGAACTTCTGCAAAGCGAACCAGATAACGTCGCTATCTGAATCGCGTTCAAAATACTTAAACAAAACCAGATCGCTTTCGACTGTGGGGCTGTTGGATGATGCACTTTAGATTGTGCTATAACAAATGGCTATTCACCCCCAACATTGTACAACACAGCCTTCACGGCACACCCTGTAGGATTCTAAATATGACAATCGCTTTTGTAAGTGGCCCAACGGGATGTATTGGAGCAGCAACGGTAGCTTATTTGCTCGACAACGGCGCAGATAAAGTCGTTGGGTTTTGCCGCAGTGGCGACCTGTCACGGATTGATGCCAAGTACCACGAACGACTAGAAATCATCACCGGTGATATCACAGACCGCCAAGCAGTCGTTGCTGCCGTGACCCAAGCTCAACCCAACGTCATCATTCATCTCGCCGCCTTCCAAACGCCGGCCTGCGAAGCCACTCCGCTGCTCGGAATGGACGTCAACGTCGGCGGTACAGCCAACATGTTCTACGCCGCTCGGCAATTAGGCTCAACACTCCAACGATTTGTCTTTGCTAGCTCCTCGGCAGTCTACGGACCACGGGATATGTACGACGGGCCAGTTGTCAAAACCCCGATGCCATATCAACCTGCTAACATCTATGGTTTTTGGAAAGTTGCTGGTGAGGGAATGGCCATCGCTTTTCACAAGGAAACAAGTATCTCGACGGTTAGTGTCCGTTTATCAACGACCTATGGTCCTGGCCGCGATCAAGGGCTCACATCGGCTCCCACCACCGCATTAAAGAAAGCGGCGGCTGGTCTACCGTTTGAAATCCCCTATCGCGGGCGGGAACATTATCATTTCGTAGCGGACGTCGGCGCCGGGTTTGCTCAAGCCGCTCTCGAACCGTTGGATGGTTACGCGGTGATTAACCTCCGCGGAATTTCTGTGGATGAAGGTGAATTCATCCGTTTAATTTGCGAGGTGGCTCCCCAAGTCGGCATCACCTCGGACGTTAATATCCGCTATGCCGCCGACGCACCGGTCATGCCATTCGTCTGTGATTTAGACGACGAGCTAACGCTCGAATTGTTTCCCAACATGCCACTGACGTCTCTACAAGACGGGATCCGCCAATCGCTGCAAGCGTTCGTGGATTAACCAACAACTATCTCAAACTGCTGCCGAACGTATCCCTGAAGTACTAGGATGACAACTCATCCAATGCCATCAGCGCGTAATTCATATGGATCGCTGAGCCATAGGGCAATGCCGCTTCATCCACTTTAAATTGTGGATGGTGCACGCCGTAGGTCGCGCCAATCTCTTCATTGCCCACTCCCAGAAAAGCAAAACAACCGGGGACTTGCTCAGTGTAATAAGCAAAATCTTCACCACCCATGACTGGTTCCATCTCCATTACTTTGCCGTCACCTAAGATCTCCACAACGGCTCGTTGAGCCATTTCCCAACAACCTGCATCATTCACTGTTGGCGGATAATCGTGGCCCGGGAAAGAGACTTCCGCTTCACATCGATTGACCTGCGCAATGCCTTTTG
>DUBL01000170.1:0-4168 GCA_012960345.1 Gammaproteobacteria bacterium
ACCATATCGTCGTACAGGTTGTGTCCAGCCAACTGTGAAAATTCGAGAAAAGGAGACCCTGCATCAAGCAACTGACCCACTCGGTCTCGTGGTAGCAGCTTACCTCGTTCAGTGTGTTTTTCGCGCGCTCTCTTGTTGCCTCCCAGTGCAATGTCGGCTACGGTTTTGCGCAGATCTGAAACGGCGTGGGTAAGCGCAGAGTGGTTCTCTCGATACGTATCGCTTTTGGTATCAAGTTGGCTAGTGAATAGGGGCATGGTGTACCTAATGACCGATGGGTTGAAATGACATCAGTTCAACGGGTAAGTGGTTTATTGACTGGGCCTAAATCATTCAACCGATTCGTTCAAAGGCCATGGCAGTTGCCTCCCCGCCGCCGATACACAGAGAAGCAAGACCGGTTGTGAGTCCTTTCTCTTCAAGTGCAGCGAGCAACGTGACAATAATACGGGCACCAGAGGCACCGATCGGATGTCCCAAGGCACATGCGCCACCGTGAATATTAACGATATCGTGTGGCAAACCGAGTTCGGTCATCGCAGCCATCGGCACCACGGCGAAAGCTTCGTTGATCTCGTAGAGATCGATATCCGTAGTTTTCCGTCCGATGCGCTCAAGCAGCTGTTGTACCGCTGATATGGGTGCCGTGGTAAACCAGCCAGGCTCGTGCGCAAACGATCGATGACCGAGGATTTTTGCTAACGGAACATGGCCGCCACGCTCGGCTTCAGAAAGACGCATCAATACTAGGGCAGCCGCGCCGTCTGAGATTGAACTGGAGTTCGCAGGCGTCACCGTCCCACCTTTGCGGAACGCAGGTTTCAATTGAGGAATTTTCTCGATGTTTGCTGTCTGCGGTTGCTCATCAGTATCAACAGTCACATCTCCCCTACGTGTGTTGACGGTAACTCGAGTGATCTGGCTCGCAAAGGCGCCGCTTTCAATGGCTTCAGTGGCGCGGGTCAGTGATTCGATTGCATAATCATCCTGATCCTCACGACTAAAACTGTAATGATCCGCACAATCTTCGGCAAATGAACCCATCAGGCGCCCCGGTTCGTAGGCATCCTCTAAGCCGTCGAGAAACATGTGATCGATAACGTCGGCGTGTCCGAGGCGCAGTCCGCTACGCGCTCGAGGCAGAAGGTAAGGTGCGTTAGTCATGCTTTCCTGGCCTCCAGCGACAACGATGCTTGAACTGCCTGCGTGAATTTGGTCGTGGGCGAGCATCACCGCTTTCATTCCCGAGCCACACATCTTGTTTACCGTGGTACAGCCGACGCCGAGCGGTAAGCCCGCACCCAGGGCCGCTTGGCGTGCCGGTGCTTGGCCCTGACCCGCGGCCAAAACACAGCCCATCAAGACTTCATCTATCGTATCGACCGCAACCCCTGATCGTTCCAACGCGGACTCAATGGCGCTGGCCCCGAGATGGGGCCCGCTGGCGCCCGTCAATACGCCCTGAAAGCCGCCTATCGGTGTGCGCGCAGCCCCCACGACAACAATTGGATCATCAGTCATACTGCAATTCCTTGTTGTTGGTGTCTGTTTCAATACCCATCAACGGGTTTCCTCAAACAGTTCGCGACCGATCAGCATTCGGCGGATTTCGCTGGTGCCGGCACCGATTTCGTACAGTTTGGCATCCCGCAGGAAGCGCCCGGTTGGGTAATCATTGATATAGCCGTTGCCGCCGAGTGCCTGAATCGATTCCAGTGCCATCCAGGTTGCCTTTTCGGAGGCATACAGAATGGCGCCTGCGGCATCCTTGCGGGTAGCTTCGCCACGGTCACAGGCAGCGGCGACAGCATAGACGTAGGCGCGGCATGCATTAAGCGTTGTGTACATGTCAGCAAGTTTCCCTTGCATTAACTGAAACTCACCAATCGGTGTGCCGAATTGTTGGCGTTCATGGACATAGGGGACCACGACATCAAGGCAACTTTGCATCAGCCCTACTGGACCGCCAGCCAACATGGCACGTTCGTAATCAAGTCCGCTCATCAGAACGGCAACGCCCTTGTCAACTTCGCCAAGTACGTTTTCTTCTGGCACCGCACAGTTTTCAAAAATTAATTCGCCGGTGTTTGATCCCCGCATGCCAAGTTTGTCAAGTTTAGCGGCGGTGGAGAACCCGGGAAACGAACGTTCGACGATAAACGCCGTGATACCGCGTGATCCGGCGTCGACTGAGGTTTTAGCATAGATGACGAAGATGTCAGCGTCGGGTCCGTTTGTGATCCACATCTTGTTGCCATTCAGGACGAAATGCCCTTGGTGATGATCGGCCCGCAGACGCATGCTGACCACGTCTGAACCGCTATCCGGTTCGCTCATGGCCAGTGCGCCGATGTGCTCTCCACTGATTAGGCTGGGTAAATACTTGCGCTTCTGCTCGTCGGTTCCATTCCGGCGAATTTGGTTGACGCATAGGTTTGAGTGAGCACCATACGAAAGGCCTACAGCCGCGGATGCGCGACTGATTTCCTCCATCGCCACCGTGTGCTCCAGGTAACCCATACCAGCTCCCCCGTATTCTGGTTCAACCGTAATACCCAGCAGTCCAAGGGCGCCAAACTTGTGCCAGAGATCGGCAGGAAAATTATTGTCGCGATCAATCGCTGCGGCTCTCGGCGCGATCTCGTTTTGGGCAAAATCGTGCACCGTGTCGCGCAGCAGGTCACAGGTTTCGCCCAAGGCAAAGCCCAGCGTGGGGTAGGTGGCTGTGCTCATCTCGTGTGCTCCGTGGCAGTGTAGCCGCGCTGTATCCTGAGACCATTATTCTGCTTGATAGAGGCGCCGTTCGGAGAGAAGTTTAGATTGACGTTTACGTAAACGTCAATCTAAACAATCTGATGCCGTCGAGTACGTGAAGGGTGGACTCCGGTGGTCACGGGTTCGGGCTTTGGCTAGGTTGAGCACGTGGCTGTGCCTTCGGGGTTCTTTGATGGGGCAGGATAACTGCGAAATGCACTTGAAGCGAACCCGGTACACCGATGCACTCATATCCTTAAAATATGTTATTTATCATCAAGATGTGCGATCCAAGGAACCCGAGCGGTTCCTTTTTTTGTTGCTGAGATTGGGTGGGCGCTGGGTTGGAAAATCCTGGTTACCCGATCATATAGGTCCACCTATTTCACAGCGGCAGTGCCTGTCGGGTCGGTTGACAGACTCCACATTGATTGTTAACACTGAGTCGGGCAGTGCACCATTAGAAGCCAGTCAAGTTAATTCAAGGAGCCAGAGTCATGACAGATAAAGTGGTTAAAAAGCAAACTACCGATCAACCAGTAGATGTATCGCGGCGGCGGGTGATCCAAGGGGCTGCTGCAGGGGCCGTTGCAGGCACTGGCATCATTACCGGTTTTCCTTACGTCCATGCGTCGGAGCCAATCACCTTGCGCTATATGGCGACCGGTGTGTCGCAGCATAGCCAGATCGCGGCCAAGGCAAAGGAAGACTTGGGCATCACAATTGATTACATCACGGTGACTTCTGATGAGGAAGTCAAGAAAGCAGTGACGCAACCTAACAGTTTCGACATTATGGAACCGGAATTGTGGATGGTGAAAAAAATTGTGCCCTCGGGGCAGATGCAGCCGATGGATACTAAGCGTCTGACGCAATGGGACAATGTGACCACCGCTTGGACCAAGGGAGAAGTCGCAGGCAAGAAGATTGGAACGCAGGGTACGGCGCCGATTACTGTGATGTATCTCGATGGCCAGAAAAGCAAGAAGTTTTCCAAGAGTCCGACTCGCTGGGCGACTTTGATGCCAACAACCTATAACGCCGACACCCTTGGGATTCGGCCAGATCTTATCGGTCGGCCGATCGAGCATTGGCATGAGTTGCTTAATCCGGAATTTAAGGGCAAAGCATCGATTCTGAATATTCCATCTATCGGCATTATGGATGCGGCGATGGTCGTTGAATCCATGGGGGAATACACCTTCCCTGACAAAGGCAACATGACCAAGAAGGAGATCGATCTGACGATCAATATTCTTATCGAGGCGAAAAAAGCAGGTCAATTCCGCGCGTTATGGAATGAATTCAACCAGTCTGTCAACCTGATGGCGTCAGGCGAGGTCGTTATTCAGTCGATGTGGTCGCCGGCGGTGACTAAAGTGCGGTCGATGGGTATTCCGTGTATCTTCCAACC
>DUBL01000170.1:4251-10469 GCA_012960345.1 Gammaproteobacteria bacterium
ATGGCTTTTCCGCGAACTTTAAAAGGCAGGAAACTCGATGCAGCCTACGAATTTGTTAATTGGTATACCTCGGGTTGGGCAGGTGCATTTCTTTTCCGTCAGGGTTACTACTCGGGCGTCATGGATACCGCAAAGCAGCACATGAAATCCTATGAATGGGACTATTGGATGCTAGGGAAGGCAGCGGCCCAGGATATCAAAGGACCGGATGGTAGCGTGATGGAAAAAGCTGGCAAGATCCGGGACGGCGGTTCGTTCGATGCGCGTATGGGCGCAGTCGCTTGTTGGAATGCGGTGATGGATGAAAATCGTTACATGGTCAAGAAATGGAACGAATTTGTCGCTGCGTAAGATGAGTCACGCAGGCTGGAGCAGGGATTTACCTGTTCCAGCCTGTTTTTAATTCTTCCTGATTTTGGTTGGCCAGTTGCCCTGAGCAATCACCGAAGTGACGCTTGTGTCGCACGATAGTGGGATATTGACTATCACATCGGTGCCAGGATGACGCACGCATGAGTTTCGCGGCCAAAGGTGACAGCCATCAAGAGAAGCCGCCGCAAAGAGAGTAAATTTTATGGAGCGCCTAGGACACTGTCGCCTGACCAACCTATCGAAAGTTTATGGGGATGCAGTTGCGCTGAAGCAGGTCGACCTCGAGATCCCGGCAGGACAATACTGTTGCCTGGTTGGCCCAAGTGGATGCGGGAAAACATCTACTCTGAGGATGATCGCAGGGCACGAACAGATTTCAGAGGGTGAGATACACATTGATGGCGAGTGTATGAACAAGCTTGAACCTTCGGATCGACCGACCGCGATGATGTTTCAGGATTATGCGTTGTTTCCACATCTGAGTTGTTTGGATAATGTCGCCTTTAGTCTGCGAATGCAGGGTAGGGCCAAGGTGGCGCGTCATGCTCGAGCCCGAGAACTATTATCGTTAGTGCATATGGATGCTTATGAGAAACGCCTGCCGAGCCAATTGTCCGGCGGGCAGCGACAGCGAGTGGCGCTTGCAAGAGCACTCGTAACCAACCCTAGTGTGTTGCTACTTGATGAGCCTCTGTCGGCATTGGATCCCTTTTTACGTGTCAGGATGCGTGATGAGTTACGGCGTTTGCAGTTGGAACTCGGGATGACTTTTGTTCACGTTACGCATTCGCAAGAGGAGGCTATGGCCCTAGCGGATATGGTCGTGGTCATGAACGAAGGAGAGATCGAACAGATTGATACGCCGCAGGATGTTTATAACCGACCTGCGAGTCAGTTCGTTGCTCGTTTCATTGGTGGACACAATGTTTTTAATGCCACAGTAACTGAGAGTTCAGAAACGGGTACCCGCCTTAACGGTAGTCAGGGTGCGGCCTATATGGCCCCTGTTGCTGACCTGTCGCCAGGCACTGCAGTGTCTTTTTCGGTCCGTAGCGACAAGATCGCGCTCAGTCGCAGCGGCGACACACCTATGACCAATTCGGTGACCAGCGATGTGGGCCTGGTTGAGTACCAGGGAGCCTGGGTAAAGCTCGGGCTGAAGGCGGCAGATGTCGAGGAGTTAACGGTGATGGTGACAGAGGATGTTTTCAATCAGATGCCCGTTCAGATGGGTGATCAGGTTGTGGTGTCGTGGGTTCAGTCGGATATTCATTTTCTGATTGGGAAAAAGATGCTATCTGTGGACGATCAATGGGGAGGTGATCGTTGAAGCGGTGGAATAACACAGCACTCCTCCAGGTCGCACCATTAGGGGCAGTGTTTCTGTTGTTCTTTATTGTGCCACTGGTTTTGACTCTGATTGTCAGTTTTTGGGACTACACGGAGTACGCCATTATCCCTGACTTCACGTTCCGAAATTACCAAGAAATTTTTGAGGGTTGCGTTACGAGGTTACCCGACCTGTGCATGACCTTTAAGACCTATTGGAGCACCTTCAAGTTCAGTTTCATGGTTTGGTTGCTCACCCTGGTAATCGGCTTTACGGTGTCTTATTTCCTCCGGTTTCATGTACGCACTATGACTATGCAGGTTGTATTGTTTTTGTTATGCACGATACCGTTCTGGACATCCAACGTGATACGCATGATTGCGTGGATCCCATTGCTGGGACGCAATGGGCTGGTTAACCAGGGCTTGTTAGAAGTGGGACTGGTCGATCAGGGCTTGGATTGGTTACTTTATTCCGAATTTTCTGTCATTTTAGCGTTCGTCCATCTCTACACGTTGTTTATGATCGTGCCCATTTTTAATTCGATGTTAAGGATCGATGAATCAGTGCTGGAGGCGGCTTATGATGCCGGCGCGAGTGGTTGGCAGACGTTGGTGAACGTGGTCATTCCTTTGTGTCGACCCGGTATCGCTATTGGGTCAATTTTTGTGATTACCATCATCATGGGTGATTTTATTACCATTGGCATTATGGGTGGTCAGCAGATTGCGTCGATCGGGAAAGTGATCCATGTAGAAATGCAATACCTGCAGTTTCCTGCCGCAGCAGCTAATGCTGTGATACTTCTGGCGGCAGTCTTGATGATTATCTACGGCCTTACCCGTGTTGTTGACATTCGTAAGGAACTATAGCGGTGCGCGGTGCTACTCGGACGCGAAGCTTTTATTACCTGGCAGCGGTGTTTACTGCGTTTATTATCTTTCTCTACGGGCCTATGGCCATTATTGTCCTGTTGTCGTTTCAGGGGCCAGAGGGTGGTTTGACCTTCCCCATGAACGGGATCTCCGTGTTCTGGTTTGAGCGGTTGTGGGAAGGTGTTGGGGTGATCGATATTTGGCGCGCATTTCGTCGTTCCGTTGGATTAGGCCTGGTGGTGATGGTGTCTACCGTTGTTTTCTCACTGGCGGCCGGTTTGGCGTTTCGTCAACGGTTTTTTGGCGCGTCGTTTGTGTTTTTTGTTGTTGTGTCGAGTTTAATTGTGCCATCAATTGTGGTTAGCCTTGGTATTGGATTGCAATTCCAGTTATTGGATAACGTTGTGATGTGGTTCGGTGAACGTTACGACATTGCTTACGTTAATGATGAGTTTCAGACCACCATGGGGCTATTTACTTCGGCACTTGGCGCACATTTGACTTGGACATTGCCATTTGGACTGTTAATCATGTTTGCTGTTTTTAATCGTTTTAATAAGGCTCACGAGGAGGCAGCACGCGATCTTGGAGCGACTCCTTGGCAGACTATTCGGTTTGTAGTGATCCCGATTATTATTCCAAGCCTGATTGGTGTGGCTTTGTTTGGGTTTACCCTGTCTTACGATGAGCTGGCACGTACGCAGCAAGCTGCTGGCTCTACAAACACATTACCGCTGGATCTCCAAGGCTTGACTACCACGGTAACGACACCCGAGATTTATGCATTGGGCACGGTCACACTGGCGGTGTCATTCGCTATTATCTTTAGCACGTTGGGGCTGGTTATGTATCTGCAGCGGCGCCGATCGGCGCATGGCACAGATGCCGGGGAGGGAATGGTGTGATGGAGATCAGGATTATCAATCCCAACACTACTGCGTCGATGACGGAGAAGATCGGGCGTGCCGCGCAAGAGGTTGCGGCGACCGGGACGGTGATTACCGCTATCAATCCGGCCGATGGACCAGCCAGTATTGAAGGCTATTATGACGAAGCGTTTGCCGTGCCTGGTTTGTTGCGTGAAATTCGGCGTGGTGAATCACAAGGGGTGGCTGGCTACATTATTGCCTGTTTCGACGATGTGGGTCTGGATGCAGCTAGAAATGTTGCGATCGCCCCGGTGGTGGGTATCTGTGAGGCATCGGTTTATGTGGCTAGCATGGTTGCTGGATCGTTTGCCATCGTCACGACGTTACCGAGTTCGATTCCAGCAATTGAGAAGGTGCTGCGTCGTTATGGTCGAGATAATTTTTGTAAACGAGTGCGTGCGGCCGATATACCAGTACTGGGATTGGAAGAGGACGGTGGCCAAGGCGAGACTTTGATTCGCGCAGAAATTGAAGCCGCTGTCCGCGAAGACGGTGCCGAGGCGATTGTGCTTGGCTGTGCGGGCATGGCCGATCTCGCCAAGCGACTAAGCGTCGATTTTGGATTGCCTGTAATCGATGGTGTAGCGGCCGCGGTGAAGCAGGTCGAGGGATTGGTTGCCCAGGGTCTCAAGACCAGCAAGATGGGCGGTTATGCGATGCCGCCAAGAAAAGACTATGTTGGTCAATTTGCTGATGACCAGCCGCAGCCTTGATGCACAAACGGTCTTCTATATGGGGGAGCTGTCAGTCGGTGCGTGAGGTTCCAGCGGCGTCATTAAATTGATCGACTAAGCGGTCCCAGATGGGTACCAAATCCATTAGGTGATTCCAGAATTGTGGATCTCGGCGGCTGTCAAACGCCTCAATGCTGATGTTTTGTTGTTCGACCCAGGTGTAATACCCCAGATTGAAGATACGTTCGCGACTTCGTTGATCGAGCTCAAGCACGTGATCGGTAGCTGATTATCCTGAATATAGGTTGAGGGTTTTTCGAGTTCGGTTGTATACAGCTCGGCGCCATCGGTCGCGACGGTGAGTACAGCATCGGCAGCACCCAGACCAAGATATTTAGCCAGCTTTATCGAGGCCAGGATGTTTGCAATGGCTGACAAGCCCAGATGCCGAAGGCTGTTGATTAGCGTTGGATCAAACTGTTTCTCCGTCGTGAGATAGGACTGCCCGCCTGTGGTGTTAAACAGCAAATTCAGTCCATCTGAGGCGGCATCTGGTATGCCAATCACAAAATCGGTATTAAAGACATTGTGGATTAAAGGAACATGCTTATCCCCAATCCCCTGAATGTTGTGCTCGCCATACCCGTTGTACAGCAGGGTGGGGCATTCCAGTGCTTCAACAACTCCTGTGCGGGTGCCGAGCGCTTGTTTAAGATAGTCGCCCGCTGCCAGAGTGCCGCCCGAGCCTGATGCAGCTACGTAGCACCGTGGCGTGAGGTTGCCATCTTTGTTAACAGCGGAAAAAATAGTTTCCAGTGCGGGGCCAGTCACCGCACGGTGCACGATGTAGTTACCAAATTCGCTGAACTGATTCAGGATAACGTTGTCTGGATCCTTCTCGAGTTCGTTACATGTGTCATAAATTTCCTTAACATTGCTTTCTGATCCCGGCGTTCGAATGATGTCGTTCTTATCGATCACCCAGTCCTCCAACCATTCGAAACGTTCTCGGCTCATGCCTTCGGGGAGGACCGCAGTACTCCGGCAACCGAGAATTTTTGATATCGCGACGCCGCCACGACAGTAGTTGCCAGTCGATGGCCAAACTGCGCGTTGTCGATCGATATCGAATTGGCCGGTAATTAGACGTGGGGCCAGGCAACCGTAAGCGGCTAAGACTTTGTGCGCCCGAATCATCGGAAATCGGTAACCTAATGCAACAATAATTGTGGCGTCACAACCGGTGAGTGCGGGGGGCAGGACCAAGTGGCCCGGAACAGTTTCTCGTTGCTTTCGGTCCAAGCCGTTGTACCAGTGGACTCGAAACAGGTTTTCGGTCACCGGTGAATCGGGATCGATCTGCTCAAGTCGTTGTTGAAGGCCAGTATCGATAGAGCTGGGGTGCGCAAGCTCTGACCACTTTGGCAAGCGGCAGTTCATTTCGCCGAATCGCCGAACCGTTCGATCATAAGTCGGTTGGTCGATGATGCCCTGTTCAAGTCCGTTAAACATCGTCTTTCCTCATTTGATTTAACGCTTTGTTTGCGCGCGAGTACTTATTGTTATCTCTTGTGCGTAATTTCACTCAGGGCGCCATATTCCTGAGGTTCTCGATGAATAGAAAAGTTAAAAATATTGTCTTGAATCTCTCTGCATTCGTCTAGATTGCACGACCAGCTGATCAATTCATCCCCAAGCGTCTCGCAACGAACCATGATTTCTCCGCTGGGCGCAACAATGCAGCTCCCCCCGATCAGGTCACAGCCTTCTTCTTTTCCTGCCTTGGCAGCGCCTGCGACCCACGTGCCATTTTGATAGGCACCTGCCTGAAGTGACAGGTGATTATGAAAGTCCTGTAGGTGATCCATGTGGGGGGCTGGTGGGTAGTGGACCGGGGTGTTGTAGCCAACCATGACGATTTCTTAACAGAAACGTTAAACGAAATTTCATTCCAATCGCCATTGGCTTTAATTGTTGCACCACTGATTTCCCAGCGTCGCGGGATTGTCCATGTCCAAGCTTTACTGCCTGATGGAAA
>DUBL01000170.1:10479-19241 GCA_012960345.1 Gammaproteobacteria bacterium
GACCTAAGAGTCGGAATGTTTCTGGCCAGCGCCGATCATTGCAGATGCACATGCCAAGCCTGGCATCCATCGCATCAAACACCGGGAAGCCCAGGTTACCGGTCTCAAAGTAGCGTTTCTCGAGATGCTGAAATGGTCGCTCAGGCTCATGCTCGCTGTGGCCCGGTAAGTGGATCTTGCGATACTTGCCGATGGTGGTCCCGCTGCGATCGACTAGGATGGTCGTGTTGAATTGGTGACGCTGTCCATTTTCCACACATAATTCTGCATAACCTAAGTAAAACCCGATGCCCATTCGTGCAGCAGCGTCGAACAGCGGCTGAGTCGCTTGATTGGGCATCTCGGTCTCGAAAAAGGCCTCAAGCTCATCGGCGTCTTCCAGATACCAACGCGGGAAAAAAGTCGTTAGTGCAAGTTCGGGGAAGACGATTAATTCCACTTTTTGTTGGTGAGCCTGTTCCATCAGTTCGATCATTCGTCTAACAGCCGAGCTTCTGGATTCGTCACGGGCAATAGGGCCGAGTTGAGCAACGCCAAGGTTGAGTATTCGGGTCATGAGTGGGGTCTCCTACTCGGTCAATTGAAGAACGACCTGTGTCAATACGTCGAGGCCTGCATCGATTTCTGCTGCCGCAGTAAATTCTTTTACGTTGTGACTAATTCCGCCTTGTGAGGGAACAAAAATCATGCCAGTTGGACAGTTTGGCGCAAACATTTGGGCATCGTGACCCGCTCCGGAGGGCAGACGTTGACAAGCATATCCGCGTTCGTTTGCAGTGGTTTCGATAAGATTCATCACGTCAGGGTCGAACTCAACAGGACAGAAACGGGCCAGTGAGCGGCTCACCACTTCAACGCCTTCGATGGCAGCCAGCTTGGCAATGTACTGCGTCATGCTCGCCTCTGCCTGCTGAAGCGTATCCTCTGTGGTATTGCGCAGATCCACTGTAATGCGTGCATGGTTTGCGATCACATTGACAAGGTTGGGACGCAGTTCGGTTACACCAACGGTTGCAACTTGATCACTGCCCAACCGATCGGCCAGATGGCGTGCCTCAGTGGTAATAGCTGCTGCGACGAAACCCGCATCGTGGCGTAGTCCCATGGGTGTAGTACCTGCGTGGTTAGAAGTGCCAGTCACACGGTATTCGGTCCATGAAATCCCTTGCACGCCTGTGACTATCCCGATAGTGGTCCCCGCTTTTTCGAGGACCGGCCCTTGTTCGACATGGAGTTCTAGGAAGGCTCTTGGCGTCACTGTGGAAACCGCATCATCGCCTGCATAACCAATGCGCTTTAGCTCCTCTCCCACAGAAGCATCGTTCTCATCTTTGGTTGCGAGCGCTTCGTTAAGGCCAAGCGATCCCTGATGGACTGCACTACCCATCATGTCGGGCGCAAAACGGACGCCTTCTTCATTGGTAAAAAAAGCGACCGCGAGAGCATGCTGTGTCTGGAAATTTGCTTCGTTCAAGGTTTCGACCAGTTCGAGTCCGGCGAGGACACCCAGCGTGCCGTCATAGCGCCCGCCTGTGGCAACAGAATCGACATGTGAGCCGATCATGACGGGTGGGCCATCCACGGCACCAAGTCGGGTACCGACAACGTTGCCAATTTCATCGATTGAGACCACGAGTCCGAGTTCAGTCATCCATCGTGTCACCAAGTCACGCGCCAAACGGTCCTCTTCTGTCAAGGCGAGTCGACAGACACCACCGCCATCGATGGAGCCGATTGCCGCCAGTTGTTCGATTCGACGTAGCAATCGATCGCTGCTTGCCCTGAGGTTTGGTTTCATAGTTTGTGTCGTCCGCTGGCAACCTCGTGTGCTGATCGACCAACAATTTTGTGATAGCTTTCCGGGTCGGTTGCGCCTTCCGTTCCAAATACCAGCACGCGGCTTTGCCCGTCAAGCCCTAACATGATTCGGCACTGTTGATCGCTGGCTGCCTCAATCAGGCCGGCTAGGCCAGCGACGCCCGATTCGCCGGCCACAACGGGTGGGTCAACTCGTCGTTGATCAGCCAGCAACCGCATGCTTTTCTCCGCCACGGTATCACTGATGGTCATCATTGCGGTCGCACCGGTCCTTAAGATCTTCCACGCTAGATAGGATACTTCCCCACACGCTAAGCCCGCCATAATCGATTGCAGTGATCCAGCCACGGCCGTGGGATGGCCCGCTGACAAACTATCAAACCAGCACCCCGCGGTTTGTGGTTCAACCAGGACGATCGCTGGCGTGTGTTCAGAAAAAGTCTGCCAGAACTGCGCGCAGGCAGCAGCGGCCATGCCGCCAACCCCCGCTTGGAGAAAAAGATGAGTTGGTGCCCGGTTCGCGGGAAGTTGTTCGATTGCTTCAGCCGCCATCAGCGTGTATCCCTGCATGACGTTCATTGGCGCTTCAATTGCGGTACCGTCTGAGGTATCAGGAATGACATGCCAGCCTTGTGCCTTTGCAGTCTCGGCCGCTTTTCGTACGGCATCGTCAAACGTTCCAGCGGTTCGAATAACTTCAGCGCCATAGCCCGCGATGGCATGTTCGCGAGCGTTGGTGACGGTTTCATGAATAAAAATGATGCAACGACAACCGAATAACTGTGCTCCCCAGGCGACAGAGCGCCCATGATTGCCATCTGTTGCTGCGGTTACTGTGATGTCAATAGCAGTATGGCGATGCTTGCCCGCAAGCAGTTCGCTGATATCAGGCTTTCGACCACCTTGGCGCTGGCCGATCTGTTTTTGTAACAGAGACGCAACCGCGTAGGCGCCACCAAGCGGTTTGAAGCTGCCTAAGTCAAATCGAGAACTCTCGTCTTTGTAATACAACGACGCTACGTTAAGTTCCCTCGCCAGGTCACCGAGTTCGAGCAGTGGCGTCGGGGCGTAACCTGGCCACTGGCTAATGGACTGTTTGGCGCGGCCAAAACCGTCCGCGTTGAGCACTGTCTCCGCTTCTCTTGGATATAGAGAGTGAGATTCGTACTGCGGATTGAGGGTGAGTTGGTACTCAGATTGGATCAAGGTTTTTTGCATCAAGATAAATCGTGTCGAATTTGACGGTAGTTTCGTAAGAATAGTAGTGGCAAGGTGTCAGTATTATTCATGCAGTGGGTGAGTGAAATCTGCTATTCCAGATTGAGTGTTACGCCCAACCCGAGAGATTACCTGATTCAATTCCAGCAAGGGCACACATGCGGTGACTCGGTGGGCTTAAAAAGGCACAATTCTTCCATTCATAAAGAATGGTAGTCCCACCTGCGTGATGTATCCGATACAGGTGAAAACCAAGGAGTTTAGTGATCATGATGAAGCATTGGCGCACTCCAGTGGGCGTTGATATTGCCTACGTGATGATTCAGGGGAAATCGCCAACGGTTATTTTTCTCGGTGGTTATCGTTCTGATATGACGGGAACGAAAGCGATGTTTCTGAACGACTGGTGCCATGACCGGGGTTACGGGTTTCTTCGTTTTGACTATTCTGGTCACGGTAAGTCGTCGGGTACATTTAAAGGCGGTACATTGGGATGTTGGATCGCCGATGCTTGTAGTGTCATTGAAGCGACGACCACTGGCCCGCTGATCTTAGTGGGATCTAGCATGGGTGGTTGGATCATGCTGCATGTAGCATTACAAATGAAAGCGCGTGTTGTTGGACTCATCGGGATTGCTGCGGCACCGGATTTTACTCGTGACTTAATGTGTCAGGAGCTAACCGTGGATCAACGCAATGCCCTGCAGCGTGATGGTCAGATTGTTATGGGGTCGGCTTACGATGAGGCGGGTTATGTCCTAACACGCCACTTTCTTGATGATGGAGAAAAACATCTGTTACTCGACGCCACCATTGATATAGGGTGTCCGATCATTTTGATGCATGGTATGCAGGATGCCGAAGTGCCATGGCAGACGGGAATTCGGCTGGCGAATGCGCTAGCAAGTAAGGACGTACGTGTGACGCTTGTGAAGTCTGGTGATCATCGCCTGTCCAACAATCGGGAGTTAGCCCATCTCGGTGAGAGTTTGTTGACCCTGTTGAATAATATTGGGGCGGTGGCATGAAGTATGCCCGATGCTTTTTTCTGGAGTTGGGATAGGTATGAAGGAACTAGTTGAACGAATTCGCCTGGACGGAGTTCATGTGGGTGGTGGCATCGTTAAGGTTGACAGTTTTCTTAATCATCAGGTGGACCCTGCGTTGATGGAGCGAATGGCGAAGGAATTGCACCGGCAATTCATAACGGCTGGTGTCGACAAGGTGACTCATGTGGTGACGGCCGAGGCAAGTGGTATCGCGATTGCTTTGACCACTGCTGCGCAGTACGCCGCCAAACTTATTTTTGCTCGCAAAGGCCAATCCCGTGTCATGACAGGTACCTATTATGTGTCTGAATCGGTTAGTCGCACGCGGGGGACGACCTCGGAACTAATGATTGATCGGCGTTTCCTCGGCGCTGAGGATCACGTGCTCATTGTGGATGATTTCCTTGCTACCGGCTCAACCTTGAATGCGCTCGCCAGTCTTGTCAGTGAAAGCGGGGCCGGCCTCGTGGGCGTCGGTTGTGTGATCGAGAAACCAGCAGAAGGGGGTAGAGAGGCCCTGTCACATATCCGTGTGCCAATTCTCTCGTTGGCGAGGATCAACTTTAGTGGCAATGCAATGGCAGTATATTGATTGGCATGTCGAGCACTTACCATCGCATTTACTCCGTTGTCGATCAGATTCCCGCTGGACAGGTGACGACGTATGGGCAAGTGGGGCATGTCGTGGGCTGTCCCGCGCGCCAGGTTGGCTATGCGATGGCAGCGTTGGAAAGTGACTCAAGTGTTCCCTGGCACCGCGTCATAAACCGGCGAGGCTTAATCAGCGCCCGTAGAGATGGGTTGCCTGATGAGCGTCAAAGACGCCTGCTTCAGGCAGAGGGCATCGTATTCAGTGTCTCGGGCGTGATTGATCTTACTTGTTACAGTTGGCGAGGACCGGATTGGTTATTCTTATCGGCAGAAGGAATGAATCCACTGCCCGAAATCTGCTAGCGATCGGTCATGCGGGCCACAACTGAGCGGCTCCCCTGACTCCGGCGCTGTCGCCATTGATGTTGCTGACAATGGGGGTGGCAAACTCATCGTTAAAGACATACTGAGCGGCAGCCTCGCGGCCTCTGCTGTAGAGCGCATCAATACATGAAAGTCCACCGCCAATGACCACAACATGGGGATCTAGAATATTGATGATCGTGGCTAGCGCCTGACCGAAATAGTTAAAGAAACCCGACAAGACGTCCTGCGCAAGTGGGTCGTTATCCTCCGCCAGCGCTGCGATCGTCTGCGCGGTGGTGGTGGGGTCCCCACCTCGTCGTGCGTATTCAGCAGCAAGAGCTGGGCCGGAGAGGAAGGTTTCGATACAGCCCCGACGACCGCAATAGCAGCGGGGGCCCTCTGGGCAAAGTGGGTTATGGCCCCACTCGCCTGTAATACTCTGTAGCCCTGTAAGTAACTGTTGATTGACAACGATACCGCCGCCGACGCCGGTCCCGAGAATCATTCCAAAGACGATTGCCTGACCCTGACCGGCGCCATCTAGTGCTTCTGACAAAGCGAAGCAGTTGGCATCATTTTCCATACGAATCTCTCTTTTGAGGAGAGCAGACAAGTCTCCCTGCAGAGGTTGGTTGATAAGACAGGTTGTGTTCGAATTTTTTATTCGCCCGGTTTCGCGTGACAATGCACCGGGGGTGCCGATGCCGACTCGGCAGGATGCGCCAGCGTGCTCTTCCAGTTCGTCGACAAGAGAAACAATGGCATTAAGAATTGCTGGATATCCGCCATCGATTGGGGTTGGATAGCGTCGACGAACAATTTCTGTGTCGCTGGGATCTAGAACTATCCCCTCGGTTTTGGTGCCACCAAGGTCGATGCCGATGCGCAAAAGAGTTGTCGCGCTCTACGAATCGAGACCGCGGGTGATTTGAGCGTAAGCGGAATGGTTATGAATCGATTCAAAATTTTCCGCTTCGATGCTATAGGCTTCGATACGTTTGTCTTCGTTAAACTTTTTTGCAATGTCCCGCACTAAATCTTCGACAAACTTGGGATTGTCATATGCCTTTTCAGTAACGAACTTCTCGTCGGGGCGTTTTAGTAACCCGTACAGTTCGCAGCTGGCCTCCGTCTCGATGATGTCGATGACCTCCTCAATCCATATGAACTGTGTCGATTTCACCTTGGCCGTGACGTGTGATCGTTGGTTGTGTGCACCGTAGTCAGAGATCTCCTTAGAACACGGGCAAAGGCTGGTCACCGGTACTTGAATGCGTATCTCAACGGTCGGTTCGCCATTGTTGACTTCTCCAACAAGTGTCACTTCGTAGTCGATGAGGCTCGGGACCTTGCTCACAGGTGCCTGTTTTTCAACAAAGAAGGGGAAGTTCATCTCGACGTGGCTCTTTGTCGAATCCAAGCGTTTACTGATCTCATGCAACATTAAGCGGAAGGATTGCACCGAGATTTCGCGCTCATGGTTACTCAAGACCTCAACGAATCGAGACATGTGGGTGCCCTTGAATTCGTGTGGTAACTCGACGTACATATTGAAGTTGGCCACAGTATGTTGCTCCCAACCGCTGCGGTCTTTAACTCTCACCGGATGTCGTATATCTTTGATGCCAACCTTGTCGATGGTCAGGTTACGCGTATCAGGACGTTGTTGGACATCAGCAATATGAGTCACTGAAGCCGTTGTTTCTGGAATGGACATGATCTTTTCTCGGGATGCAACAGTGAAGGACTGTGGGCGATAGGGTTAAGCAGATTCTAATGCACGAGGCATGGGGGTCACAGATTCAATAGCGCGACGTATGCCATCCGCGTCCAGGCCGCACTCGGCCAGTATTTCGTTAGCTGCGCCATGTTCGACATGCTTATCGGGAAGGCCAAGGTTCAGCACTCGGACGGTGTTTCCCAAAGAATGCAGATACTCGCTTACCGCTGAGCCGGCACCGCCTGCTATGACGTTTTCCTCCACCGTTACCAACAGGTCGTGCGAGGAAGCCATTTCAAGGACAACGCCTTCATCCAGTGGTTTTACAAACCGCATATTGACGACGCTTGCGCCCAGTGCTTCGCCGACGACAAGCGCAGGCGTCAGCAGGGTGCCAAAGACAAGAAGGGCGACGCGAGTGCCACGACGTTTGATCTCGGCTGTACCGATCGGCATCTGGTTCATGGTTTCACGCTCGATCATTCCTGGCCCGGAACCCCTTGGATATCGTACTGCTGCGGGTCCATTATGCTGGTAGGCCGTGAAGAGCATGTCACGGCACTCCGCCTCGTCAGCCGGTACCATCACTATCAGATTGGGCAGGCAGCGCAGGTAACTGAGGTCAAATGCGCCTTGATGGGTAGCGCCGTCTGCGCCGACGATCCCTGCACGATCGATGGCCAGAGTCACATCGAGTTTCTGGATGGTAATGTCATGAATCAGCTGGTCGTAGGCCCGCTGCAGAAACGTAGAATAGATGGCCACGACCGGTTTGAGACCTTCGCACGCCAGTCCGCCGGCAAAGGTGATTGCGTGTTGTTCCGCAATACCGACGTCGAAATAGCGATCGGGGTACTGTTGGGAGAATTGCACCAATCCTGAGCCTTCTCGCATGGCGGGTGTGATGGCGATGACGCGGTTATCCGATGCCGCCATGTCACATAACCAGCTGCCAAATACTTGCGTGAAGGTACGATTGGTCGCTTTTTTCTCGACTTTGCCGGTGTCTGGGTCAAAGGGGACAACGCCGTGGTAACTCAGGGGGTCACCTTCAGCGGGTTCGTACCCCTGTCCTTTGCGAGTGACGACATGTAGGAAACGTGGGCCGCGCAACGCCTTCATATTGCGTAAAGTGGTGACTAGCGACTTGATATTGTGCCCATCGATTGGCCCGATGTAATAAAAACCCAATTCCTCGAATAAGGTGCTTGGCATGACCATGCCCTTGACGTGTTCTTCCCACCGTCGGGCCAGTGCCTTCACCGGTGGTATGGTACCGAGTACCGTCTTGCTACCCGATCTAACGGTAGTGTAGGTGCGTCCAGAAAGAATCCGTGCCAGATAGTTGGTTAATGCCCCCACATTAGGCGAAATCGACATTTCATTGTCATTGAGGATGACAAGAAGGTCGGTATCACTGTCCCCGGCGTTATACAAGCCTTCCATGGCTTCACCAGCAGTTAGGGCGCCGTCACCAATAACGGCCACAATGTGACGCTCTTCGTTCTTGAGTTTGGCGGCGGTGGCCATGCCAAACGCAGCGCTGATTGAAGTGCTCGAATGTCCGGCACCGAAAGCGTCGTACTCACTTTCCTGTCGGTGCAGGAAGCCAGATAGGCCATCGGCCTGCCGAATGGTTTCTAGCTGGTCCCGGCGCCCGGTGAGAATCTTATGTGGGTAGGCCTGATGGCCCACGTCCCACACCAATCGGTCTTTCGGTGTATCGAACACATAGTGCAATGCGACGGCTAGTTCGACCGTGCCCAGGCCTGCCGCCAGATGACCGCCTGTTCGTGAAATAGTCCGTACCAGGTGATCGCGCACTGCCGCTGCGACGTCCGGTAATTCATTGATATCTCTCGCGCGAAGTTCCGCAGGAGAGTTAATTCCCGTGAGCAGAGACTCGTTCTCGGCAGGGTCGTTGCTGGCCGTCATGATTTGAATATGTTGCTAAGTCCGTACGAGAGGATACTCGGTTGTTGGCATTAATCTCAATGTCG
>DUBL01000171.1:0-17520 GCA_012960345.1 Gammaproteobacteria bacterium
GTCACGGTGTGAAGCGTTGCAGCCTGCACCGCGCCATTATCATGTTCTGCGATCACTAAAATGCCCATACTTAGATTACCTTCGCTTCGTTCTTTAGTTTGTCCACTAACTCTGCTGCATCGTGCACTCGAACACCGGCGCTGCGAGAGGCTGGCGCTTCTACTTTTAACACCGTCAGTCGGGGCGTTATATCCACGTCCAGCGCCGCCGCGGTTAACTCCTCCATCGGCTTCTTTTTCGCCTTCATAATATTGGGTAATGAAGCGTAACGTGGCTCATTCAGACGCAGGTCAACCGTCACCACAGCAGGACCGCTGAGCTTTAGATTCTCAAGGCCCCCGTCAACTTCCCGCGTGACGTGGAAGGCACCATCCTCCACTGACAAACGCGAGATGAAAGTACCCAAAGACCAATTCAGAAGCGCCGAGAGCATTTGACCCGTCTGATTGTTATCCCCGTCAATTGCTTGCTTACCTAAAATCACCAAGCCAGGCTTCTCACGCTCAACTACCGCCTTGAGCAACTTAGCAACCGCCAGCGGCTCCGGCGAATCTTCACTTTCTATATGAATCGCCCGGTCAGCGCCCATGGCAAGGGCGGTGCGTAGTGTTTCTTTGCCATTGGCAGGTCCAGCGCACACCACAATCACCTCTTCCGCCTCTCCCGCTTCGCGCAAGCGTAGCGCCGCCTCGACCGCAATTTCACAAAATGGATTCATGGCCATCTTGACGTTATTCAACTCAACACCCGATTGATCGGACTTAACACGCACCTTTATATTGGCGTCGATCACTCGCTTTATTGGTACCAGTATCTTCATCTGGTGTGACACTCCCTGTATCTCATTGAAAATAATTGACTGCCCGAACGACAATCACCCTAACTCCTCAGTCGAGCGTTATCTGGGTCAAACGGTGATTCATCGATAACCACAAGCGCGTAACGCTGACCCAGCACTTCGATCTCCATTTGCGTGCCGACAGTGGCGCACTCGGGTGCCACCATACCGAGCACGAGCGATTTTCCAACCCGCCAACCATATCCCCCTGACGTCGATCGACCCACCAACTCACCTGCTCGATAGATCGGCTCCGAGCCGCGCGCATCCACACCATCGGCACCGCCCATCTCAGCGGTCACAAACTGCCAGCGAAAGCCCTCCTCCTGCCACCTGGACAAACCCGCCTTTCCAATAAAGTCGGGTTTGTCGAACTTGACGAAGCGCTGTAGCCCGGATTCAAGCGCAGCGTACTCGATTGATAACTCCCTTGGAACCAACCGGTAGGACTTCTCCAGACGCAAAGCATCCATTGCCCGAATACCAAAAGGGCGCAGCCCAAGGTCCTCACCCGCCTCGAACAAGAGATCAAACAGGTAATTCTGCATTTCGATAGGATGATGAAGTTCGTATCCCAATTCACCGACAAAATTAACTCGCAGAACCCGACCATGCGCCACACCCAAATCAGCCTCTTTGCCGACCAGCCAGGGAAAGGCCGCGTTAGATAGATCGACCCGCGTGATGCGCTGTAACAGCTCGCGGGAACGCGGCCCAGCCAACACGAACACGCCCTGTTGGGTGGTGATCTTTTGCAGATCGACCGTACCATCTCGTGGTCTCAATTTTTGCAGATAATCGAAATCGTGTCGTTCGAACGCTCCAGCCGACACCAGATAAAACTGTTCCGGACCCGTGCGATGCACCGTAAATTCTGAACGGACACCACCCTTGTCAGTCAGAAGGTGACACAGACCGACTCTGCCAACCTGATGGGGAATTCGATTGGCGAACAAAGCCTCAAGCCAACGCGATGCGCCAGGGCCTGAGACCTCGAACTTGGCAAAGGCCGACATATCCAGCAGCCCGACCTGGTGATGCACATGGAGGCATTCCTCACCTACGAAATCAAAATAGTTACTGCGACGGAAACTCCATTTCTCCTTGATCAAACCCGCGTCAGTCGCCAGTGAATGATTACGATGCAGCAATGTGGCGGGTCGATTAATCACATCGTCACTTAACCCGTATTCTGGCGGTGCGAACCAGTTCGGACGTTCCCAGCCGTAAATCACTCCGAATACCGCACCTTTGTCTCGCATTCGCTCATAACACGGAGAACGTTTTAGGGGCCGAGCCGCGGCTCGCTCCTCATCGGGATAATGCGTCGTGAAAACCTGTGCATAAGCCTCTTCATTCTTAGCGCGCAAGTAGCCCTGGGAGGCGTAGGAACCGAAACGGCGCGGATCCACACCCATCATGTCAATGGTGGGCTCTCCATCAACGATCCATTCTGCTAACTGCCATCCCGCGCCACCGGCAGCCGTAATGCCAAAACTGTGGCCCTCGTTAAGCCAAAAGTTATTCAGCCCCCACGCCGGTCCGATAATGGGGTTTCCGTCCGGGGTGTAACAAATCGCCCCGTTATACATTTGCTTGATCCCCACCTCCCCGAATGCCGGAACGCGGGCGATGGCGGCTTCGATATGCGGCTCGAGGCGGTCGAGATCCGCTTCAAACAACTCATATTCGCTATGCTCATCTGGGCCATCGACATAACAACACGGTGCACCGTGCTCATACGGACCCAGTATCAAGCCGCCGTTTTCCTCACGCAGATACCACGATGAATCCGACTCACGCAAAACCCCCATCTCCGGAAGCCCCTTCTGTTTGCGAGCGACAATATCTGGATGCGGTTCGGTGACTAGATACTGATGCTGCACGGGAATCACCGGAATATCGAGACCGACCATTGCGCCTGTCTTGCGGGCAAAGTTGCCGCTCGCACAAACCACATGTTCGCAATCGATCACACCGTCCTCCGTCGTCACCGACCATCCACCACCGGGCAACTCTGCCAGGGCAGTCACCGCATTGTGTCGATAAATTTCAGCACCCAACGAACGCGCGCCCGCCGCCAAGGCCTGAGTCAAATCTGCCGGTTGAATATATCCATCATCAGGATGCTGAATGGCACCCAACAATCCGTCGGTTCGGCACAACGGCCAGATCGTTTGCACCTCATCAGGCGACAGGAGACGCACATCAACTCCGATCGTGCGAGCCACTCCAGCGTAATACCGATATTCATCCAGGCGATCTTCGCTCATCGCAAGGCGAATGTTGGACACTTGCCGGAAACCGACTGAGTGACCGGTCTCCTTTTCCAGACGCTGATAGAAGTCGACTGAATACTTGTGAATCTGTCCCACTGAATAACTCATGTTAAACAATGGCAGTAACCCCGCTGCATGCCAGGTAGACCCTGAGGTCAGCTCTTTCCGCTCGACCAGAACTACATCCGCCCAGCCCTTTTTAGCAAGGTGATAAAGCGTGGCAACACCCGCGACCCCGCCGCCAATGACCACAACTCGAGCAGACGATTTCATATGTTTCTACCGCAACCGGCTTCGTGGTGGACAGCAGAAGCCGGAACAATTTAGCCGTTTCTTACCCGATCGAACGGTCCGGGCCCTGCGTATTCTAGGGATTGCTCTCAAACGGGTCTATGGATACGAAAACCAATTCTCATGACCGGGATTAATTCGAGGGACCCATCAACCTGGGCTTGGTTAAACTGGCGCTAACGGCTACATCCGTGTCGTGGAACAGGCAGACACCCTGCGGGCAGTGCAGGATACTTTTACCTCGGCAACATGTACTGATGAGCACTCAACCAAAGAAAACCCGCCGCGGGAACGCGCGAGCCGCCAAGCGCTCCCAGCGGACCGCGCCGTCTGGGCCCACCACGCCCTACATTTCCCGGCGAGTCCCGGTCTATAACCTAGCCAGCGAAGAACAACTGGTATTGGTGGAAACCAATGCCGAGCGCGTTCTTGAAGAGATTGGCATCGATTTCAAGGACGATCCCGGAGCGCTGGCCATGTTCCGTGACGCCGGGGCCACTATTGATGGAGAACGGGTCCGTTTTCCACAGGGCCTGTGCCGGGAAATCATTCAAACCAACGCTCCGAGACAATTCACACAACACGCGAGGAATCCCGCCCGCAGTGTCGAAATCGGGGGCGATCATATAGTGCTGGTGCCGGCTTACGGCCCACCATTCGTCCACGATCTGGATAAAGGACGGCGTTATGCCACCCTGCGCGATTTCGAACAATTTACCAAACTGACCTATCTATCACCCCACCTACACCACTCGGGCGGCACATTGTGTGAACCGGTCGACCGACCGGTCAACCACCGACACCTGGACATGATTTACAGTCATCTGCGCTGGAGCGACAAACCCTTTATGGGTTCAGTCACCGCGCCCGAGAGGGCGCAGGATACCGTCGACATGGCCAAGTTGGTATTCGGCGATGCATTCGTGAATGAGCATTGCGTCATCACCAGCCTCATTAACGCCAATTCTCCAATGACTTTCGATGCCACCATGTTGGGGGCCGCACGGGTGTACGCCAAGAACGGGCAAGCAACGGTTATTTCACCATTTATCCTTGCCGGTGCAATGTCACCGGTTACGGTGATTGGCACCTGTACCCAGATTTTTGCCGAAGCACTTGCGGGCATGGCTTTTGTTCAACTGGTAAGGCCGGGAGCTCCAGTCATATTCGGCACCTTCAGCAGTTCGATATCAATGCAGTCAGGGGCACCTACATTCGGCACACCAGAACCTTCACAGGTCATGTATATCGCCGCCGCACTGGCCCGACGTCTGGGTGTCCCATTTCGTAGTGGCGGCGGCCTATGCGCTTCAAAGATTCCCGACGCCCAAGCGGCATTCGAGTCTGCCAACACATTGCAGACCTCAATGCTGGCCGGCGTACACTTTATGCTGCACACCGCCGGGTGGCTCGAGGGTGGCCTGACCATGGGTTATGAAAAGTTCATTCTCGACGCAGACCAGGCGGGAATGATTGCCGCCTTTGCGAGCGGCCTCGACACCTCCGACAATGGACAAGCACTCGATGCGTTACGTGACGTCGGGCCGGGCAATCACTTTCTTGGCTGTGCGCACACACAAGCGAATTTTGAAGAGGCCTTCTACCGCTCCTCCATTGCAGACAACAACAGTTTTGAACAGTGGACTGCGGAGGGCAAACTAGACGCCGCGCAAAGAGCCAACCAGCAATGGAAAGCTCAACTGGCCGCCTATGAGGCACCACCGATCGATGCGGCCATTGATGAAGCCCTACTCGATTTCATGGCTAAGCGGCGAGCCGCCCTGCCGGCGTCGAACTACTGACTAGGCTGCCGCATAGGGCGGCGCGTCTCTCGATACACCGCACCGCTAGAGTGCGCTGCTACCTGTTTCGCCGGTTCGAATGCGATGCGCCTGCTCGAGATCTGTGACAAAAATCTTGCCATCTCCGATTTTTTCGGTCCGCGCTGCATCGATGATCGCCTCTACCACCTGATCGAGCATTTCGAGGGCAACGGCGACTTCCAGTTTAACTTTGGGAATGAAGTCAACAACATACTCTGCACCTCGGTACAATTCAGTGTGGCCCTTCTGGCGACCAAAGCCCTTGACTTCGGTGACGGTCATGCCTTGAACTCCAATTTCGCCAAGGGCATCACGTACATCATCCAGTTTGAACGGTTTAATGACGGCTGTGACAAGTTTCATCAACACACTCCAGGGGCTTGACAGGTTAAGAACGCTCGCGCGCTACCATGGGAGAGACCGCGTCCATTATGACAAACGTCAGATCCCGCACCAAACTCCCAACGTGTTCCTGGTTAAGCGCCAACAAATACCGACAATCCGACCTTTCTAGGGTTAGCTGGACCACAGCAAGGGCGATCTCGTGATGCGATGACGACAACACCCAAACCGAAAAGACGACGCCACACCCGTCGCCGAGCGCTACCCAGCGGTATTCAACAACCGCCCTGGCAATCGATCCGTAATCCCTATCCACCGGCAGAGATCCTGAGTCCGGACGCCCTCGAAGACATTCACCGCGCATCACTGAGCATCCTCGAACAAATTGGTATTGAAATCCTCTTACCCGAGGCAGCGGAGTACTTTCGCCAGGCCGGCGCCCACGTCACCGGCACACCCGCGCGAGTGACCTTCGAACCGGAATTAATTGAAGCCCTTGTAGCTCAAGCACCGTCACAGATCACCGTGCATGCGCGAAACCCAGAACGTCATGTTCGACTGGGTGGGGATTACGTCGCCTTCGGACTGGTCGCTAGCGCACCGAATGTAACGGACATCGATCAAGGTCGCCGTACCGGCAATCGACATGATTTTTGTCAACTGCTGAAACTCGGGCAGACCTTCAACATCATCCACGTCATCGGCGGCTACCCGGTTGAACCGGTTGACCTACCCCCGCCCACTCGGCACCTGGATGCAATCTCTGACATGTTGCTACTGACAGACAAAGTTCTCCATGCCTATTCGCTCGGTCGCGAGCGCATTCTAGATGGTATGGAGATGGCACGGATTGCCCGCGGAATCGATCACGCCACCTTTGATCGAGAACCCAGTCTACTGACTGTCATCAATGCCAACTCGCCGCTGCGTTACGATCGACCCATGCTGTGGGGCATGATCGAGATGGCCAAACGCAACCAACTAGTCGTGGTCACACCATTTACTCTGGCCGGTGCCATGTCGCCTATCACCGTGGCGGGCTCGCTGGCACAACAAAATGCGGAGGCGTTAGCGGGTATTGCGCTCTGCCAGATTGTCAGGCCCGGAAGTCCGGTCATGTATGGAGGCTTTACGTCCAACGCAGACATGCGTTCGGGCGCTCCAGCCTTCGGCACGCCGGAGTATCTAAAAGCCGCTCAGATCAGCGGGCAACTGGCACGACGCTATCGCATTCCTTACCGCTCATCCAACGTTAATGCCGCTAACAGCGTCGATGCCCAGGCAGCTTACGAGTCAGTCTTCTCACTATGGGGGGCTATCAGCGGTAAAGCACACTTGATTAAACATGGCGCGGGCTGGCTGGAAGGTGGCCTGAGCGCTTCCTACGAGAAAGTGGTCCTTGATGCTGACCTGCTGCAAATGGTTGCGGCTTATCTTGAGCCGATTCGAACCGATAGCGAATCTCTCGCGCTCGATGCCATTAGGGAAGTTGGACCCGGCGGTCATTTTTTTGGCACGGCCCATACGCAGGAACGGTTTGAAAACGCGTTTTACCAGCCGATGATTTCTGACTGGCGAAATTTTGAGTCGTGGCAAGAAGCGGGTAGCCCAAGCGCCTTACAACACGCCAACGCCCTGTCCAAGACCGCCCTCACACAATACACCCAGCCCCCCATGGACTCGGCCATCCGCGAGGAACTCGCGGACTATGTGGCTCGACGCAAAGCGCAAGGCGGCGTACGCGACTAAGACCCCTCATACGCAACTCCGAGCACCTAGAGAACAGACAACATCGTCGTCGCATCGCTGACTTCAAACTTACCGTCGGCTTCAACATTTAATTGCGACACTCGGCCATCGTCCACCACCATCGCGTAACGCCGCGATCGTATCCCCATCCCACCGCTCGTCCTATCCAGTTCCAATCCAAGCGCCCGAGTGAGGTGACCGCTACCATCCGCCAGCATCACAATCTTGTCGCCGACCCCTTGATCCTTGCCCCAGGCATCCATGACCCAGGCATCGTTAACCGACAAACACGCGATGGCGTCGACGCCTTTTGCCATCATGTCGTCGGCGGCGGCAATGAAGCCAGGCAAATGGCGGGCGGAGCATGTCGGTGTGAAAGCACCCGGAAGAGCAAACAACACCACGCGTTTATTCGAGAAAAAGTCTCCGCTCGTTACCCCTTCCGGACCCGACTCACCCATCACTTGTAGGGTAACTTCGGGGATAGTCTCACCTATCTTGATCGTCACCAGACCCTCTCCTCATTAGACGTTAGAATCCCAATCAACAACGATAACGCAAGAGCGGCGCAAAGCAAACCTTGACAGACATTAATAAACGCTTCTCCCCTAAAGGTCGCCACTATCGAGCACTGTTATACGCACAACACGACACGACACGACACGACACGACACACCAGGTCTGATTGACATTTAACTAAAAACGACACTCCTCACCCCACATGAATTCATTAGTTGATCTTCGAAGCGACACCACCACGCAGCCAAGCGCCGGCATGCGACAGGCCATGTTCGAGGCCGAGGTCGGTGACGACGTCTACGGTGAGGATCCCACTGTTCTGGCATTGGAGCAAACTGCTGCTGAACACCTTGGACACGAGGCCGCCCTTTTCGTGAGTAGCGGCACTCAAAGCAATTTAATTGCCCTGCTGACGCACTGCCAACGTGGCGACGAATACATCGCCGGCAACCAGGCACACAGTTATCTTGAAGAAGGTGGTGGCGGTGCGGTACTTGCCAGCATTCAACCGCAACCCCTGCCCAATGAAACTGACGGAACGATTGACCTTGAGGCCATACGCAAAGCCATCAAACCTGATGATTTTCACTTCGCACGCACCCGCTTACTGTGTCTCGAGAACACATTTTTTGGTCGCCCCCTGCCGCTTGACTACATCGAGCAGGCCACTCTCCTTGCCCGGCAACATGGCCTTTCCATTCATCTGGACGGTGCACGAGTTTTCAATGCAGCGGTCAAACAATCCGTGCCCCCCGCCACAATCGGCGGCTGTTTCGACTCGGTCTCAGCCTGCCTGTCCAAAGGCCTTGGTGCACCCGTGGGTACCGTACTGTGCGGGTCCCGTGAGTTCATCGACGCGGCAAGACGCTGGCGCAAGGTCGTGGGCGGCGGCTGGCGCCAGGCCGGCATATTGGCCGCCGCGGGCATTTACGCGTTGAAGAACAACGTTGCTCGGCTAGCTGAGGACCACAATAAAGCGAATCAACTGGCGGAAGGTCTGGCTCGCATCGATGAAATTGAAGTCGATGAGGCAGCGATCCAGACCAACATGGTCTTCATTAACCTACCCGAAGTTGCTGCCACCACGCTCAGTCCTTTTCTTCGCGACAACGGCATCCTCATCAGCGTCGAATACAACCCCGTTCGCCTGGTAACCCATCTGGATATCACCGACGAAGGCATTCGTCACGTTATCTCGACATTCGAGACATACTTCACTCAGCACCCTCTGAATTAAATACCGGACTCAACCCACTGCCCGTGCTTTCACGCTCGGCGCATGAACACGGGTCATCAAGTCTGCATGACGAGCCTCGATCGCCTTGGCTGAACGTTGTTTGACATGGCCATAACCTCGCACCTGCAGCGGCAACCTGGCGAGCTCCACCGCATCAGCATAATTATGATCGCCAACGACTTCGATCAACTGCTCTACTAACTGCTCATACTCATTGATCATTTCACGATCAAAACGCCTTTCAGCAAAAAATCGGAAGGGGTCAAATACACTATCCCGCAACCCCCGCGCCGCAGCCAACCCTTTGAATAACACCAGTATCCACGCACCAAACTCGCGCTTCATCGGCAACCCCGTGATGGCATCCTTCCTCGCCAGGAAAGGCGGTGCGAGATGGAACCGAAGACGGTACTTTCCCTCGAAGGTGGCTGCTACTTTCTCGTGGAAAAGCGGGTCTGTGTGCAGCCGGGCGACTTCGTACTCATCCTTTCGCGCCAGCAATTTAAAGTAGGCCTGCGCCACTCCCACCGTCAATGTCCTCCGCTCACCTGACAGCGCGCGGTCTTTGTCTCTCACTTTATTCACTAAATCCATATACCGATCAGCGTAGGGTGCGTCTTGATAGTCAATCAAGAAGGCACGCCGGTATTCAATGACTGAATTCAGGTCTGTTGTGTCGAGGTCTGTCATGCTCTCACTCATCTCCTGTGAGTGCAGCAACTCATCGCCTAATTCAGGACGGACAGCGACCTGCCGACCCAGTCGAAATGCATCGCAATTCATCTGCGCCGAGCGGCCATTTAACTCGATAGCCGATTCAATCGCGCTCGCGGGAATGGGTAAGCGGCCCAATTGGTAGGCGTATCCAAGTAGAAATAGATTCGCTGCAATGGAATCACCGAATACAACTCTTGCAATGGCGGTGGCCGCAACACGATAAACATTCTCCGCGCCACACCGATCCTGCAGTGTTTGCACCAGCTCATCCATGGGAAAAGCAATGTCCGGCTGCGCCACAAAATCACCGGTCATCATTTCGTGCGTATTTAGGACGGTGGCCGTCCCATGACGCAGTTTTCGCAACGTGCCCGCCGCAGCGGAGGTGACCACATCACACCCCACCATCAAATGCGCCCCGCCATCCGCGACATGCGTTGCGTTAATCCCCTCGGGTGACTCTGCCAAAATGATGTAGCTCGTAACCGCCCCCCCTTTCTGTGCCAGCCCAGCCATATCAAGGACAGAACAGCCCATTCGTGCCATATGGGCGGCCATACCGAGGATCGCGCCGACAGTAACCACGCCGGTGCCACCCACACCGGTCAAAACAATGCTGTAGTTTCCATCAATCACCGGTCGGTCGGGTTCCACCATCGGCCGACCGAGGAGTCCTGATGGCACCGCGCTAGTAGAACCACTGCGAAGACTGCCCCCTTCGATTGAAACGAAACTCGGACAAAACCCATCAAGACAGGAGTAATCCTTGTTACAGGCCGACTGATCGATTTCTCGCTTGCGTCCAAGGGGCGTCCCTTTAGGCACAACGCCAACACAATTGGATTTCGCGCTACAGTCACCACAGCCCTCGCACACTTGCTCATTGATAAACAAGCGCCGTGGGGGGTCCTCCATCGTGCCGCGACGACGACGCCGGCGTTTTTCAGCAGCACAGGTTTGATCATAAATCAACGCAGTGACACCTTTCTCCTCCCGCAAGGATTCCTGTACAGCAATTAATTCTCGACGATGATGCACCCTCACCCCTGACGCCCATTCGGTGGAGACGGGGTATTTGTCCGGCTGATCAGTGACCACCACAATCCGGCCCACACCCTCAGCACGCACCTGGCGCGAGATCGATGCCGGGTCCAACGGCCCATCCATTGGCTGTCCACCCGTCATCGCAACAGCATCGTTGTAAAGGATCTTGAAAGTCATGGTGACGCCACCTGCCACACAGGCTCGAATGGCCAGAAGCCCTGAATGGAAATAGGTGCCATCTCCAATATTCTGAAAAACGTGCTCGGTCGTGCTGAAACGGCTTTCTCCAAGCCAACTCGCACCCTCTCCACCCATCTGCGTAAACCCAGCCGTGTTGCGGTCCATCCATTGCGCCATGAAATGACAACCAATACCCGACAAAGCACGGCTACCTTCGGGGACCACCGTTGAAGAATTATGCGGGCAACCCGCGCAGAAGTACGGCGTGCGGGTCATCACCGCGGGCTCAATATCCTGAGTCACCAGCAGCTCGTCTAACCGCGCCACACGTTGACTCAGCACTGTGTCGGGTCCGCGTCCCAGTAGTCGCTGACCTATCGCTTGGGCAATCTGGGCCGCCTCCAGTCGACCGGTCGACGGGAAGAGTGCCTCACCCTTTTCATTGCGCTTTCCTACCACCGCTGGTGCCGCCTCCGACCCATAAAGAATTGCTTTAACCTGATCCTCGATCAGTCCCCGCTTTTCCTCAACGACAATCAACTCCTCAAGGCCAGCGGCAAACGCCTCGAGGCCAGTAACTTCCAGCGGCCAAGGCATACCCACTTTATATAGCGACAGCCCCAGTCGTTCACATTCTTTCTGATCGATACCCAACTCTATCAACGCCCGACGCACATCGAGATAAGATTTGCCAGTGGTCACGATGCCCACACGCGCGCCGCTCTCACCAAGCACTCGACGATCCAGCGGATTCGCGCGGGCGAATGCTGCGACAGCGGCCAGCTTTCCTTCGTGCAGCCTACGCTCCTGATCAAGAAACGGATCCGGCCGACGAATATTCAACCCGCCCTTCGGCATCAGAAAATCGTCCGGCATCGCGAGCTTCAGGCGATTGGGTTCAATCGATACTGATGCGGACGCTTCAACCGTGTCATGTACGCTTTTCACACCAACCCAACAACCGCTGAAGCGTGACAGGGCCCAACCCCACAAACCATAGTCGACAATATCCTGAACACCCGCCGGGTTAACGATCGGAATCATGGCGTCGACCATCGCATATTCGCTCTGGTGTGCAGTGGTCGAGGATTCACACGCGTGGTCATCCCCCATCAGCACCAGCACGCCACCATAGCGTGACGACCCTGCCAGGTTACCGTGTCGCAAGGCATCACCCGAACGATCCACACCGGGGCCCTTCCCATACCACATCGCGAATACTCCGTCGTACCGACCGTCCCCACTAAGGCCTGATTGTTGGGTCCCGCCAATGGCAGTGGCCGCAAGATCCTCGTTGACGGCCGGCTGAAATACCACCTGGTGTGCGTCAAGGTGTGGCTGCGCTGCCACCAATTGTTGATCCAACCCGCCCAACGGCGAACCGCGATAACCACTCACGTAACCCGCGGTATTTAAACCATCGGCACGATCGCGTCGCGACTGAATTATCGGCAGGCGAACCAACGCCTGAATACCGGTCAGATAGACCTGCCCGGTGTCCAACAAATACTTGTCACTCAGAGAAACCGCTCTTAGTTCACCCATGAGCCAATCCTTGTTTACGTTCAGACTCCCGCACGGGTTGACTCACAACAGCAACCAACCTACGACGTGTCCCATGATGCTATCAGAAGCTTTCCTACCCGTGGGTAAGTAGTACCACCGCGGCGTGACCAAACCAATCAAACGCCAACGCCTCCGGATGTCTCTCAGTGAAATAAACGACACCTTTCGTGTGCTATATTGACTTCACCATGTCAACGGTCCAACTGTCTCCAGTCGCGCACGCTGGCATCAGACGCCGGACCAACCAGCAAGTCATTCGCTATGGCTTTCTGCCGGTACCCGATTTCACACTGGTCGCCTTCGCAAACGCCATTGAGCCACTGCGAATGGCAAATCGGATCAGCGGTCAGCTTCTCTACAGTCACCCAGTCTTTACCCTCGATGGACAATCGGCCCAGGCCAGCAATGGTCTTACGGTGGGTCCTGCCTCAAAGATCGACAGCCCTAGCCCCCTGGATGCGCTTTTTGTGTGCGCCGGCACGCGATTCGATCCCGCCTGGAACGACGCCCTGACACAGGAGTTACACCAGCTTCGCCAAAAAAAGATCCCCATTGGCGGTGTCTGTACGGGCAGCTACCTCCTCGCTCGAGCCGGCATACTTGATGGTTACCGTTGCACTGTGCATTGGGAAAGTATCGGTGACATGCGGGATGAATTTCCTGAGCTCATCATCTCATCTGAACTCTTTGAACTGGATCGGGACCGATACACGTGCAGCGGCGGCACCGCGCCGATGGATATGATGTTGACCTTGATTAGCCGCGACCATGGAGTGCCACTCGCTAACGCGATCTCCGAACAATTCATCTGTGAGCGAATTCGCGGGCAACACGATCGACAACGCATTCCTCTGCAACACCAATTTGGGGCCAATCAACCAAAGTTGGTGGAGGCCGTTGAACTGATGGAGGCCAATATTGAAGAACCGATGAGCCTGGACGAACTCTCGGGGCATGTCGGCATATCACGCCGACAACTGGAACGAATCTTTCAGAAACATCTGCAGTGTGTGCCCACTCGTTATTATCTCGAGCTCCGGCTACGACGCGCTCGTGCGTTGCTGTTGAAGAGCTCAAAAACAGTCGTCGATATCGCATTTTCTTGCGGCTTCGTGTCCGCTCCACATTTCAGCAAATGTTATCGCGACTGTTTTGGTGTACCACCAAGGGAAGAACGTCGGCGACTCTTGCAATCTGAACCAAGCGTTGCTCCAACTGCTGAACAAACTACTAAAACTGCTTAGGTTAAAGTAGGCCACCTGTCCTTCGCTGTTGGAAATAGGACTGGAGCAAAACAACCGATTCCTCCTCTCGCACTCCCGCTGTGACCTCACAGGTATGATTCAGCATCGGCGTTTGAAGAATGTTGGCAAGAGAACCTACCGCCCCCGCCCGCTGATCATAGGCCGCAAAGACCACTCTCTTTACTCGCGCATGAATGATGGCACCGGCACACATAAAACAAGGCTCCAGCGTGACAAATAAAGTGGTATCAGTTAACCGGTAATTACCAATCCGTCGCGCCGCCTGGCGCAACGCCAGAATCTCAGCATGAGCGCACGGATCATTGTCGGTTCGATTGCGATTACAAGCCCGCGAAATAACTTCACCCGCGCTGACAACGATTGCGCCTACCGGGACCTCTTCTATTGCCGACGCCATCCTCGCCTGGGCCAAAGCCTCACCCATCCAATAGGCATCAGAACCCCGTTTGGCATCATTACCCACAACCGGAATTATTGACAGAACCATCTGCCATCGTCATTCGACAAGGCCGTACTTTAGGCAGCCCAGGCGCCCACTCCGACGTTATTTCAATCTCCAACACGATTGTGCCCCACCCTAATAGTCTTTCTCGCTCACCTGCAACCGCTCAACCGAACGCTTATCTGCGCTCGGCGGATGAAGGTTGATTGACTCATGCCAAGAAACTTGCCCCCGCCCACACTCGGGTCAAAAAATAACTTCACTCATAAACTGACTTAAGCGCTTTAGCAAACCTTAATGGAGGGTCTTCCATTCCAGTAGGTCCGTGATCGGTAAACTTCGAAGCAGTAATACTGCCCAAACCCGTTGTTGCCTTAGTCAAATGACCTCGCAAGATTCTCATGAAAAACAGTCCCTATGGTGCGGACCATCATAACCTTCAACCGCCTGTGGTTCATTGTTATCATACTGACGCTTTTGCCATCAGAGAATGCTATACCATGACGGGATCATCGTAGCTTGGGATTCAAGAGATCGACATGTCTTTTTCTTTGACTGGGTTTGTGCAATCCGCACGCTCTGCGGCAGCTGACACTCGGCCTGTGGCCGCTGTTAACACGCTTATGTCGCAGACGTTCGCAGACCCTCAGGCGATCGCCAAGGCGGTCGGTTCTACTATTGCGGCATTTGAATGCCTGTACGAAGATGACGAGGTCTCGGTTTACACGGTGCGTTTCGCACCACACGAATTGGTGCCTCCCCACAATCATCGAATACACGCCTTTCTAGGTGTTTATGAAGGGACCGAGGTTAATCTGCTTTACCGGCAGGTGGAATCAGGCCAGTTGAAACCGGCCAAAACTCGGATCCTCAATCCTGGCGATACGATGGCAATCGGTGGTGATGGCATACACGCAGTGCATACCGAGAATTCAATGCCAAGCCTTGGGTTACATATTTACCTGGGACGATTGAGCACCGTTTCGCGTGAGCTTTTCGACACAGAAACAGGACAGTCCATGCCGTTTACCGATGAAAATTATCAGATGCTCGTCAGAGCCCTGGTATGAGCGGCGCCACACTGGATGCTTGTAACGACTCGGTGAGCCCTTAACGGATCACGATCGCTCCAAGGTACATTCTATGCCAGCAATCCGTTCGAGGATTAATGTTCGACCGATGTCTGTACACATTGGTGCCGAGATCGAAGGCGTTGATCTTACCCAGCCGCTCGCAACGGAAATAGTCAGCGATATCCGCCAGGCACTTCTCAAATGGAAGGTCGTGTTTTTTCGAGACCAGCATCTTGGTCATGCCCAGCATGTTCGGTTCGCCCGGCATTTTGGCGCTTTAACACCGGGCCACGTTGTCTTCGGCCATGACGAGACCTATCCTGAAATCTATTCGGTGGGAAAGTTTAGAACAGCAACCCTAAATACCGCTCCGCCGGCGAGCCGTCCGTGGTCAGGTTGGCATACTGACATTACTGCCGCAATCAACCCACCAGCGGCATCTATTCTTCGTGGCGATGTCGTGCCGCCCTATGGTGGCGACACTCAGTGGACTAATCTCGTCACAGCCTATGCAAGTTTGTCACCCACTTTTCGGGAGCTGATCGATAAGCTGCGTGGCGTTCATCGGTTCGAAGTTAAAGTCAGCGCTGACAGCAAAAGTGTTAAGGAATTTTCGGCGCGTGTGAAAGAGCGATTGATGGTCAGCGAACATCCTCTTGTCACTGTTCATCCCGAAACTGGCGAGCGAGTGCTGTACTGTAGCCCAAGTTATATCAAATCCATTACCGGTTTGAATCCCCGTGAGAGTCAACAAATCATGGAACTACTCTGGGAACATGCGGTGCGTCCTGAGTTCACAGTTCGATTCAGGTGGGGAAAAGGCGACATTGCTTTCTGGGACAATCGCGCAACCGCCCACCTAGCACCCAGTGATATTTATCAGACGGATTTTGATCGGCAGTTCTACCGCGTCACGCTACTGGGAGCGATTCCTACTGGGATAGATGGTTCGACCTCCCGAGCAATTGAGGGGGAGTCGATTGAAGCCGTGTCTTCGTGACCCTTGATGAGTTGATGTTGACGAACACTTAACGCAACCCAAACGGTGGGTGTTTCTCCAGTTAACACGCGTCTTGCCAACCACCAGCTTCGAAGCCAGTTATTTATCCAGTAGTTCAACAAACGCATGTTACGCCTGTATTGACTAGCTAATTTTCTCTATCCACCTTGAATACGCGGCAACAAAAATACCTCAGCACCTTCGGGAATCTCCTGTGACCAGTTATCACGGAAAATCTCACCGTTGACGGATACCGCGATCCCATCGTCGAGCTGCATCTGCATTTGCGGATATTGTTTGACCAGTTTGCGCAACAATTCTCGTATGGTCGCTGCACTGACCAAAACCGAAGCAGCGCCGTCAGCCGCTGATTTCAGTGGGCCGGATAAGCAGATTTTCAGCATAGTCTCTCGATTCAGGCCTGTTTTTCCTTAATGGCTTTGCGTATTCGGGGTGGTGACATCGGCACATGGGTCATACGAACGCCAGTAACATCAGCAAGCGCGTTTCCGATTGCCGCTAACGGCGGTACGATAGAGGTCTCTCCAACACCGCGAATCCCATACGGATGGTTGGGGTTCGGAATCTCAAGAATCTGGGTGTCGATGAACGGTAAATCGGAGCACACAGGTATTCGGTAATCCAGAAAACCGGGGTTCTGTAGGCGGCCATCATCGCCGTAGATATATTCCTCATTCAGCGCCCAGCCTATGCCTTGGACAGCGCCACCCTGGAACTGTCCCTCGACGTAGTCGGGATGGATTGCCTTACCCGCATCTTGAATGACGGTATAGCGTACAACTTTTGTGGCGCTGGTCTCCGGATCCACCTCGATATCGCAGATGTGACTCGCGAACGAAACCCCTGCACCATCGGCGACAATCTGACTGTGACCGGCGATGGGTCCGCCAGTGTTCTCTGATCCGGCGGCCAAATCGCCCAGGCTCAACGGTTGAAGCTTCTTATGCTTTTTGCCCTTTGCAGTCGCGTTACCCTCATGCCAGACAACCTCTTTAACGGGGATCTCCCACGTATTTGCTGCACGTTGGCATAAATCTTCGATGGCATGACGCGCCGCGAAAATAGTCGACATGCCCGAGGAGAAAGTTCCCCGGCTGCCATCTGTCATGTCGTTGTGTCCGAGTGAGCCGGTAT
>DUBL01000171.1:17672-19225 GCA_012960345.1 Gammaproteobacteria bacterium
GATCAGTACACGTCTCACCTCCAAAATTAAACCAGAAGCCGCAGGCCATGCCCCGACCTTGGTTCTTTCCAAGTTTTCCCCGCATGTGCGGATGTTTCTTGACGGCAGCCAGCGTGGGGCCGATACCGATGGGACCGTAGGTTGGACCATAGGATGACTTGGTCCCTTCTTTAGCGGCGTTCTTAATTCGAAAATCAACGGGGTCCATGCCGATTGCCGCCGCCACTTCATTGATCGTGCTTTCCACTGCAAAGGCAGCCATCGGTGCAGAAGGGGCTCTATAGGCAGCCACTTTGGGTCGGTTAACCAGAACATCGTAGCCGAGCGTTTTCACGTTTTTCAGGTCGTAACAGGCATAAGCTGTCATCGCACCCAGCATCGCCCAAATGCCTGGAAACGCACCGTCCTGGTAGCGCAATTCCGCGCTCGCAGCAGTGATCGTACCGTTCTTTTTGACACCAATCTTGACATCTATGGAAGTCGATGAAGTCGGACCGGTGCCTCGAAACACTTCATCGCGAGTCATCTCCAGTTTCACCGGGCGATTGGCCTTGCGAGACAACGCCAACGCAACGGGCTCCATCCATACGTGCGTTTTACCGCCAAACCCACCGCCGATCTCGGAAGAGGTCACCTTAAGTTTGGCGACATCCATACCGAGCAGCGCAGCGCACGTGTTTCGATAAACAAAATGCCCCTGGGTAGTCACCCAAAGCTCGCCATGGCCGTCAGGTCCAACACTGGCAAGGCAGGCGTGTGGCTCAATGTAGCCCTGGTGAGTCTGCTCTGTTTTGTAGCTTTTTTCGACAACCACATCAGCTGCTTTGAAGCCGGCTTCGACATCGCCGTGGCCAAATTCACTAACCTTTGCTACGTTCGATGGCGATGTTGGCTTGGGTGATACGCCGCGTGTGTACACGCGTGGTTGTACGATCGGTGCGCCAGGTTTCATTGCCGCATCCACATCCGTTACGTGCGGCAGGATCTTGTAAGTCACACGAATCAGCTTCAAAGCCTTTCTGGCCGTTGGCTCATCGATGGCCGCAACAGCTGCAACGGCGTGACCATCATAGAGCGCTCTGTCGCGCGCCAGGCAATTCTCAAGCGTATCGTACAGATCACGGTCACCGTTGGTCACATCGGGCAAATCTTTGCTAGTGATGATGGCCTTAACGCCTGTTAGCTTTTCCGCTTTAGAGGTATCAATGCGTTTGATTTGCGCGTGGGCATGGGGAGAACGCAGAACCAGGGCGACCAGCTGCCCCGGGGCAAATGTATCTGCACCGTATTTCGCCCGACCGGTGACTTTGTCAAGACCGTCGGGTCGCGGTGGACGGGTACCTACCATTTTGAATTTTCGATCTTTGAACTTCGGGTCATCTGCCATTCCAGGCATCTCCTGCAAATTAGTTTGAGTATTGTCCTGACCGCGGTGATAGCTTCATCCGGTCACAGAGGTTATTTCTTGCCGAGTTCATTTGCCGTCGCCCTAACAGCGCGTACGATCTTGTCGTAGCCCGTGCAGCGACAGAGATTCCCCGCCAAGGCAAATC
>DUBL01000172.1:0-3899 GCA_012960345.1 Gammaproteobacteria bacterium
GCGGCCGGACATGGTGAACACGAGGAAGCGCGCCACTGTCCTTTTTAAAGTCACCTTATCCCTGACGGCTCTGTGCCTGGGACTGTGGTTCGGTCTCAACATCGACAGCAAGCCAAGCGCGAGCCCCCCAACGGCCAATGGCGCGGTGTTTAAATCACCACGACCGTTAACCGCACTCACCCTTCACGACCACCTTGGCGCTTCATTTGACCTGCGGCGGTTAGCCGATCACTGGAACTTTCTCTACCTCGGATACGCACACTGCCCCGATCTTTGTCCGACTACCCTGGCAGCATTAAGTGTTGCTAAACGGGCGCTCACACGGGAATCCCCACAGTTCCCTATCCAATTTGTTTTCGTTTCTGTCGACCCTGACCGCGACACACCGGAGCGCTTGAAAAATTATGTCGCGTTTTTCGACTCCTCATTGATCGGAGTCACTGGAACACCTGACAATCTGAAAGCTTTGAGTCGGCAGTTCGGGGCCTCCTACCGCCTGCCGAAGGATCGTGGGAAAGGCTATGCTGTTGATCACACGGATGTGATTCTTATCGTCTCACCGGAACCCGCCTTTGCTGCAGTGCTCACACCCCCTCACGATGGAACTCGTATTGCCGAAGATTTCAGACGTGTCGTCGCATGGAATGAAACCAACGACTGACGGTCTTAAATCCGCCTCGGAGCCCTGTGTCAATGACAAAAGAAAATAATCTGATTACGCAAGACAAATCGAACGAACGGCATGTCCCGCAATAATCGATAAGCGCGCTCGTTGCCTTTTGCCGCACGCACATACGCCACGTTTGAGAACCCACTTTTACTGACATCCAGGAGACTTGGGGTGTTTTTGACCAGCGCCAACAATGCCTGCTCATCGTTGTGCATGACAGTCAATCGGACCTCACCTGGCCCGGTAAGCAGGCTGTCATGCATCTTAAGATACGATTTAACCCATACGGTTCGAAAGAATGAGCCCTCCTGACCTACCACGCCAAAGCCTGTCCCCAACAGAAAGAGCGCTAGCAACCATACGGTTGTTTTCCCATGAGCCATCAGACGCGGCGAGGCACCCATCAGCATAGGCAATCTACCCGGACAACACCTGGTCCAGGTCTGCGGTCAAATCCTCGACATCCTCGAGTCCAATCGAGAGTCTGAACACTCCGTCACCTGCCCATGCACGGTAATCTGCCAATGCCTTACCCTCGAGCTTGAAAGAGTTCTTTACTAAGTCCTCCGTCCCAATCCAAAAAATTAGGCTTCGATGATGGCCAAGTGACACGGCGTAATGAAAGATACTGAGTTCTTGCATCATCCTTGCAGCAACATCCCGCCCCCCTGGCACCTGAATAGCAATCATGCCCGAGAAGTTGTCCATTTGCCGACACGCCAGTTCATGTTGTGGATGACTGGCAAGACCCGGATATCGAATCGATGACACTTTCGGATGTTGTTCCAAAAACTCCGCAATGTGCATAGCGTTTTTCTCGTGGGCCTGCATTCTGAGCGGCAACGTCGCAGCGCCCCGCAGGATAAGCCACGCGTTGAACGGGCTGATAATCCCACCGAGATGCACCTGGCCTTCAAGGTCGATTCTTGCAAGACTGGCCTTGCTGCCAATAATTGCCCCGCCCATCGCATCACCATGTCCACCGATATATTTGGTTAACGAGTGCACCACATAATCAGCACCCAGCGTGATCGGACGGGTTGCAATAGGTGAAGCGAAAGTGGAATCGACCGCGAGTTCTGCGCCGACCGAATGCGCGAGTTCCGCGGTGACCCGTATGTCTGTCAGTCGAAGGATCGGGTTAGCCGGCGTCTCGATCCACACCAGTCGCGTATTGGGTCTCAGCGCCTCCGCCACCTGTTCGGTCTGCCCGCTGTCAACCGTCGTGACTTCAATGCCAAAACGAGGCAATGTGTTGCGCGCCAGTTCCGCTGTACCGGGGTAATTCACGTCGCTCATGATTACGTGATCACCGTGTTTAAGAAGGCTTAATAAGAGCGCCGAAGTCGCCGCCATCCCAGAGGCAAAACACACGCAGGCCTCCCCCTCTTCGAGCAACGTCAGTTTGTCCTCTAACTGGCGAACAGTGGGATTACCCCACCGCCCATAAACATAGGGCGCATCATGCTCACGGCTCTCCGCTGAAAAACTTAAAGGCGCATCGACCACAAAGGTGCTTGACATGACGATACTGGGAGAGGATGCACCGGTTTCTTTATCCGGGCGCTCTCCTCCGTGGACTGCACGGGTACTGACGCCACGGAGCAAACTATTGTCACGGGCCATGCACCTGCCCTCCTTTGAGTGTCTCAGATGGTAAGTCGATGCGCCCATGTAAAGGACTATTGCGCGGGAAATGCCCTAACAAAAATGTCATCTGGTCTGACAAAATTTTCCGTCCTGAGAGATAAATATATTCCGCGTGAGTCGGCACAAAGGGAACTGCCAACAGCTGCATATCGGCATCTTCCGGCGTTCGACCTCCTTTATGATGATTGCATCGACGACAAGCGCTCACGACATTCTGCCATGCATCACAGCCTCCAAGACTCAAGGGTTTAACGTGATCTCGGGATAGTTGGGAAACATTGAACTCGCCCCCACAGTACAAACACAAGTATGCGTCACGCCGAAACAGAGCCAAATTGCTTAAGGGTGGTCGATATTGAGGACGTCGTTTGAGATAGACCCGGGATTGACCCGATGTGCAAATGATCGAATGAATATCAAGAGTGCTCCGCACACCGGTACTCGCATTAATCCCGCCCCTTAACGTCGATAAACTTTGTCCCATTGGATAAAGCACACGATTAAGATAGTACAACTTAACCGCCTCTTCATAACCAATCCACTCGATGGGCATACCTGATACGTCAGCACGAAGAACGCGCAACTCAGAGGCAGCCATAACGTTCACGACCCCCGCTTGTTTGGCGACTGGCACCCCAGCGCACGACGTCTATTATTTGGCATGTACCTGACACCACCAAAACTACCCTCAGGCAATAGCACTCGCGGTCACGACTCTAGGCAACGGTTTCTCGCTGATGGGCAAATGAATCAGCGCCGCCAATACGCCGACGACAATGCCTGCCCACCACATGCCATCATAAGAACCATACCGTTCATAAAAGACACCGCCAAGGTACACGCCGATAAAGCTGCCAACCTGGTGCCCAAAGAAAACGAGCCCGTAAAGTGTTGCCACATAGCGCACCCCAAAAACATCAGCGATCACACCCGTCGTCAGTGGGATGGTTGACAACCAAAGCAACCCCATCAAAGCCGAGAAAATGTACAGTGTCAATGCCGTTTTGGGCGCAACGAGCAAGCCGAGAATAACCAGTGCCCGCCCGAGATAAATCCAACTCAATCCATAGGTTTTACTCCAACGACTACCGATCATTCCCGAGAGAAAAGAACCCGCAATGTTAAATAACCCGATCAAAGCCAGGCAGTACGCACCAACCTCCGGCGCAAGCCCCAGGTCAGTTACATAGGCTGGCAAATGGATGCCGATAAACGCAACGTGAAATCCACAGGCGAAAAAGCCAATCGTCAGCAGAATAAACCCCCGCTGAGCAAACGCTTCTCGGACCGCCTCGCTAAGACTCTGCCGTGTTGATGCTTCACCTCGAACCTCCGGATTCGAGGGCAACAGAACGGCAAACGAGATGATCAAAAGCGATATAAAACTGAGATACACCAAGGCATCACTCCAACCGAAGCTACTGATCATGCCTTGCGCCATGGGAGAAAAAATGAGCTGCCCGGTCGAAGTAGCCGCTGTGCCAATGCCCATTACCAATAGCCTTCGTTCCGGACCCACCACTTTAACCATCGCCGCAATAGCCAGGTTGAAAGCCACAAATGCACTACCCAGACCCAT
>DUBL01000172.1:3909-18885 GCA_012960345.1 Gammaproteobacteria bacterium
CGCCGCTGATATGCAGCATCAACACCGAATCTGCGCTGGACATGCCCCACAGTCCCAAGGCATAGAAGACGGCCCCCGCACTGATGACCCATGATGCTCCATAGCGATCAGTCAGAGCACCCGCAAACGGCAATAAGATACCCCACAACAAATTCTGAATGGCCATCGCTAGCGCGTAGGTCTCTCGTGACCATGATAGAGATGAAGACATGGGCTCCAGGAAGAGACCAAGCGTACCTCGAGTCCCCATTCCGATAATCGCAATCAAGCACCCAGCCACCATTACCACTGCAGGTGTGCGCCATTTTCTTTCGTCGATTGCCATTAGAAATTAGATCCGCCTTTCAATAGGTCGCGCTAACGCTCCGTCAAACATTAAAACCTCCCAGAACACGCGGGCTCGAGAGGCATTATAGATCGTTGCCTTAAGGACAACGAGACTAGACGTTATTCAACACTAAAACTTCAACGGGATTCACAAGCGGTGTGCACCGTTAGCGTTGATTAATGACTACCCTGTTCAAACCTCACTCGTCCCTGGAATGGGCTGTCTTCGAAGAGGACTCGACCCTCCTTCGGGCCATCAGAGTATCTAACCAATCGGGATCCATCTCTGGAACAGAAGAAAGCAATAGTTCCGTGTAAGGCGCATGCGGGGGGGAAAGAATATCAGCCTTTGGTCCTTTTTCTACAATCACTCCCTGATGCATCACCACAACATGGTCGGCAATCGCCTTAACGGTTGCCAAATCGTGGGTAATAAATAGATAGGACACAGCAAGATCAGACTGCAACTGTTCAAGCAGTTTGAGAATATCTTCTGCTACCAATTGATCTAACGCCGACGTGACCTCGTCACAAATGATGAGATCAGGCTCTGCAGCCAATGCACGGGCAATGCACACGCGCTGCTTCTCGCCACCGGACAACTGCTCGGGAAAGCGATCCATATACTCCGTTGGCAATTCAATTTGCTCAAGAAGTTCCCCAATACGGGCCTTCAACACTTGGCCTTTCAAACCAAGGTAAAACTGTAGCGGCCGGCCGATGACTTCACTCACCCGTTGCCGTGGATTAAGCGCGACATCAGGCATCTGGTAAATCATCTGAATCCGTTGCAGTTCATCCTTGTTTCGCTTAGACAACGACGCAGACAACTGACGCCCTGCAAAAGATACTCGGCCCTGTATGGGCGGAAGCAACCCTGTTATGACACGCGCAAGTGTACTTTTCCCACTGCCTGATTCGCCAACGACCGCCACGGTTCGACCGCGCTCAACCTGCACATCGATGTCACACAACACGTCGACCTCCGTGCCTGGATAACGTGCCGTTACCCCTTCGACGTTCAAAACCAAATCCGTCTCTTCTGCCACAACGCGTTTACTACGGCTAGACCGCACAGACAGCAGTCGTCGCGTGTAATTCTCCTGTGGATCAGCCAATAATGCTCGAGTGTTACCCTCCTCGACCAAATCCCCGTCACGCAACACCATGATGCGATCTGATACCTGGGCTACCACCGCGAGATCGTGAGTAATATAAATGGCGGCAGATGCTCGGGCACGAACCGCCTCCTTGATCGCGCTCAATACTTCAATCTGAGTGGTCACATCCAGCGCCGTCGTGGGCTCATCGAACACCACGATCTCGGGCTGGCAACCCATCGCCATAGCGGTCATCATCCTTTGCAGTTGTCCACCCGACACCTGGTGCGGATAGCGCTGTCCGATATGATCCGGATCAGGCAATTGCAACTGGCGAAAAAGCTGACGCCCTCTTTCCTGGGCCACAGGTTTCTTCAATATGCCGTGTTGAACCGGCGCTTCAGTAAATTGATCCATCAGCGAATGGGCTGGATTAAACGCGGCGGCTGCACTTTGGGCCACGTAAGACACTTGTACACCGCGTAATTTGCGCAATGCGGGTTCGGGCAGATCAACCAATTGCTGTCCACCCAGCACAATGGACCCCGATCGAATGCGGCACCCAGGTTTGGTATACCCAAGCGCTGCCAGTCCCAACGTCGACTTGCCTGCCCCGGATTCGCCAATCAACCCGACCACCTCACCCTGCGCAAGACTCAGGCTGAGGCCCTTGACGATGGGCTGCCAATTTCCCCCAACGTCGGCCTCGATCACAAGATCTTTAATCGTGAGCAAGTGTGATTCCACGACAGCACCTTAACCAATGTGTCGCAGATTTAATAGGGCCGATTCCCGCACGAATCCAATGCTTTACTGATCCTGAACCCCTATACACAGCCGAACCACTTTTTCCCTAAACCTATCAACATCCGCATAACGATCACCCAACCCAGCCCAACCTTTCTAGGCCATCAGAGATGGTTTCACCCATCTGCGACCAACGATATACCCGATAGCACTCCGCCAGTATTCGATTGAATTCACTCACTACATCCTCGGCGCTAACCGCTGGCAACTCTGCACAACTATCGCTTTCCTTCGCTGTTGCCTTCCTTACTGGTTAGACCAGACAACTCAAACATATTCACCTGTCTGACGATCGCCGTATACTGCGTCTTCTTTCACCCTGCTCAGCAAACGCCCCATGCCCAGACTCGAAGGTAAGCGCGCCGTTATCACCGGTGCGGCGAGCGGCATCGGCCAGGCCTGTGCACGACTCTTTGCAGCAGAGGGCGCTCGAGTAACCCTTTGTGATATCAATACGGATGCCGGTGAATGCACCGCGGAGGAAATCCGCAGGAAGGGATTCGACGCTACTTTCAAACAAACAGATGTGGGCGATGAATCATCCATGCGAGAGGCTATCGATCACGTGATTAACAATCACGGTGGCCTAGACATTCTCTACAACAATGCCGGTGGAGCGACTGCCGCTGACGGACAGGTCATCGATATGGATATCGATGAGTTCTGGCGCACCATTCGGGTCGATTTATTTGGTACTTTCCTCGGTTGCCGCATGGCGATCCCACACTTGGTAAACGCTGGCGGCGGTTCTATCATCAACACGACATCTATCCGCGCCCTGATCGGTACTGCGGGTGCAGACGCCTACACCAGTGCCAAAGGTGGCGTCATCGCGCTAACACGCGCACTGGCACTGCAATGGGCTCCCTCCAGGATTCGAGTCAACGCAATCTCTCCCGGTGTCATATTGACCCCACGGGTGAAGCGCATGCTGCGCGAAGATGATCCCACTCGAGTCAAGACCCCGTTGGGACCGAGCCTTCCTGAAGACGTGGCTCCCCTGGCACTTTATCTCGCCAGTGACGAATCTCACCAGGTTACCGGAAGTGTTTTCCCTATGGATGGCGGGGCAAGCGAGGTCTAAATGAAACCGGTCACGTCTCGTCAAATAATTTTGGCCCACCGGCCAATAGGCGCACCACAAGCGTCTGATTTCTCAATCAACGAAAAAGTTCTAGATGCCCCCGGGGCGGGCGAACTCTTACTGCGAACCATTTATCTGTCACTAGACCCCTACATGCGCGGCAGAATGAACGCAGTGGCTTCGTATGCACCCTATGTGCAAACTGGCGAGGTCATGGTTGGAGGCACCGTCAGTATGGTAGAGGCATCTAACTCGCCCGATTTCACAATCGGTGACTTTGTTGTCGGTTACACCGGTTGGCAAACCCACGCACTGCACGATGGTACCGACTTGCGCAAACTAGATCCGCTCCAGGCACCTCTTTCGACCGCTCTTGGCGTATTGGGTATGCCAGGGCTAACGGCTTATGCGGGGTTACTGGATATCGGCCAACCCAAGGCAGGCGATACCGTAGTCGTATCGGCCGCAACGGGTGCCGTGGGTGGCGTAGTTGGGCAGATTGCCAGAATCGCGGGATGTCGAGTGATCGGTATTGCCGGCGCGCAAGAAAAATGCCGCTACGCAGTTGACGAGTTGGGTTACCACGCCTGCGTTAGTCACCTCTCGTCCGACCTGAAGACCGAATTGGCCGAGGCTTGTCCTGATGGAGTCGATGTATATTTTGAAAACGTGGGGGGGAGCGTCTTTGATGCGGTCTTCGACCGCTTGAATGTCGGCGCACGCATGACAGTGTGCGGCATGATTTCCCACTATAACGAGACCGCGCTCTCCCACGAACCGGACCGACTTCCCCGCATAATGAGGGCCATACTGACACGGCGTCTAAAAATACAAGGCATCATTGTCTTTGATTATTCCCACCGAGAATCCGAGTTTCTGGCCGATGTCGGCCGCTGGATTCGAAACGGGGAACTTCGTTACCGGGAAGACATAGTCGATGGCATCGACAATGCGGTGTCAGCATTCCAAGGCCTTTTCACGGGAAACAACTTCGGCAAACTGCTGATCCGCGTTTCCGAAGACCCAACCCTTGGCTGACAAAAGTCCTCGACAACTTTCACACAACAGACCCAAATTATGTCACTTTCCGATTATCGAAAGGTTTTAGTTACTGGCGCATCCAGTGGTATCGGTGAAGCCGTGGTTCGGCGGCTGACTAGCCACCACCTTGAGGTTCACGCACTGGCCCGTCGGCAGGATCGCCTCTCCGAACTTGCGAGCGCCACGGGCTGCATCCCTTTAGCTCTCGATCTAAGGGACACCGACGCGCTCTATGACACACTTCAAAGCACTGAGTACGATGTACTCATCAACAACGCAGGTTTAGGTCGCGGTTACGACTCCCTGGCAGCAGCCAGTCGAGAAGACATTAGTCGCACCATAGAAACCAATGTGACCGCAGCCATTCATGTGGTTCATGCATTACTGCCCGGCATGATCGCTCGTCGGCGGGGGCACCTGGTCAATCTCGGCTCCATTGCGGGCCTATACCCAATGCCAACGGCGCTTTACGGGGCCAGTAAAGGCGCACTGCATCTGTTGTCCCAGGGGCTGCGCATGGAACTTAAGGGGAGCGCTGTACGTTGCACCGAAATCTGTCCCGCTCGAGTGCGGACGGAATTTTTTGACACTGCCTTTGATGATCCAACAAAGGCAGAACAAGCGGCCTCAGGTTTTGAATTGCTCGAACCAAGCGATATTGCTGATGCCATCTTGTATGCCCTGGACGCGCCCTGGCGTGTCAACGTCAGCACAATTGAGATCACTCCGACCGAACAATATATCGGTGGTATCTATATCGAACCGGTCGGACGGTAATACGCAGCGTAGTGACCTGAACACAGTATGCCCCGGGTGGCCGCCAACCGGCGCTGCGAGTCGTGGAACCTTAGCAACACTCACAAACCCAGTCAGTCGGGTTTTGTTTAACGGATGATTGAATGAAATTGTTACGTAGCTGGCTGTTCGACAAACTCAACAAGCGTTTTTTCTTTGGCTGGGTCATTCTCGCGACCACCAGTTTCAGCATGATCGGCACTGGACCCGGTCAATCTCACCTGATCGGCCTTTATTTTGATCCCATCGGCAAGGAGATGACCTCTTTCTTTGCCATCGATTGGATGCAGTCCAATCGCCAGACGGCGCTTGCCTACGCTTATGGAATCGCCACCTTTCTTGCCGCCTTTCTTCTCCCGAAAATGGGAAAACTTCTGGACCGCCATGGTCCCGCCGCCATGTTATGGATTGTTCTTAGCGGCCTCGGCCTAACTGCTTTGTTGTTTAGCTTAGTCACCGACTGGGTGACGATTGCTATTGGGTTTGGGTTTCTACGATTCCTGGGACAAGGCGCCTTGATGCTAGCGTGCGTCAACATGGTGTCTCAATGGTTCGATCGACGCAGAGGATTGGCGTTGGGCATCATGTCCCTTGGATTCCCCATCTCAATGGCGGTTCATCCACCCTTATGCCAGTGGTTGATGGATCTGGTCGGCTGGCGAACCTCATGGTTATGGCTCGGACTGAGTACACTCGTCTTGTTTCTGCCAGCCGCTTTACTCCTCGCACACAGTAAGCCAGAGCCGCTCGGCCTCCAGCCGGATGGGGATCAAAGCAAACAGACAGCCGATGCTACAACCCCTGTCTGGGGGTTGACCCGTCTCGAAGCGCTACGCACACCTGCCTTCTATATCATCACCGTCGGCCTATTCTGCCTGTCATCACTGGTGACAACGCTTCATGTCTTTTTCAAGAGCATACTGACGACCCATGGCTTAGATGCACAAGTCGCAACCATGATGTTCACTATTAGTGGCATCACAGCCGCCATATCGATGCCAATCGTTGGGCTCATGCTGGATCGCTGCCGCACAGACTGGATGTTCTGTGGCGGGCTCATCATCATGACCGCATCATTGATCTCGATTACGCTGGTCAACGATTTATCCAGCGCCATCGTGTTCGCGATTATTTTCGGACTAAACAACGGCGTTACTATGACATTTTTTGGTTTTCTGTGGCCACGCTACTTTGGGAGAAAACACCTTGGCAGCATACAAGGCGTCGGCCAAATGGTGGGCATCATTGGCGCCTCAATCGGCGCGATACCCCTTGCCATCGCGATCGATCAGTTCGGTGATTATGATCTCACTTTGCAAGTGCTCGCTGTGTTACCCGTTGCAGCAGCGGTGCTGGCACTTTTCTTACGCCACCCCCAGACCGGCAACGCATAAACCAACTAGCAGCGGTTGAGCTGTTCATGGACTTGCCTGGTGACGCGCAACCAGATAAAGCCCCGTGCCAACCAATGCGACACCCGCTAGCACATGAACAGTCATTTGATCCCCCAGCAACAACACGCTGAGTAAAACACCCGAGATAGGCGACACAAAGTTGAAACTAGTAATCACACTGGTGGAGTAGCGTTTCATCAAATACGTGAGCAGCAGAAATCCCAGACCCGCCACCACCAGACCCTGATACACGATGCCAGCAATCGGTGCCAAGCCCACACGCTCCCAGAGAATGTTTTCGCTCATGAATGCTGCCACACCAAACACGGGCACCGAAATAACCATCTGCCATAACACCACGCGCACCTCATCCATTCGTTGCAACAAGCGGCCAGTGTAGGCCAGACGCCCGCCGAGTAACGCGGCACTGAGAAATACCAATCCGCTACCAACGCCAACCGCTGTCGCCCCATCAATGGGACCACTTTGAAGGATGACCACCGCCGCGCCGAGGAAGGCAACGGCCAAACCAATAATTCGCTGCCGAGTTAGGCGATCCCCTGCGACCAGCAGATGTGCCCAAAGGGCTGCAAATATCGGATTGGTGGCCATCAAAATAGAACCAATGGATCCGCTGGTATGTTGAAAACCGATGTTCATCACACCGATTTGAATAGAAAAAAAGATACCGAGCAGAACCAACCACCACCATTCTGATCGTTTAGGGCGCATGGGAATACCGCGAAACCCGGCCCACAGTGCGACGCAAACTACCGCGAGACTAAAGCGAAGGAAAGCGGTCCACATGGGGGGAAATGCTTCGAGACTAAATTTAATGGCGACCGCATTTCCGCCCCACAACGAATGCACCGCCACAGCAAGGACAACGGTACCCAAGGACAACTTTGACCAGGGCATCGCCCCAGAAGGTGCTTCAGGCTTCAAAGGTCAGGGCAACGTAATACGTCCGCCATCGGCGACGAAAGTCTGCCCGCTGACGAAACTGGCCTTATCAGACAGGAGAAACACGATAGCTTCTGCAATGTCCTCTGGTCTCCCTAAGCGTTTGACAAACGCTTCCTGCCGCATCACATCACGCGAATCGTGATCCATGCCAGCAATCATGTCAGTCTCAATAAGCCCGGGGGCGACGCAGTTGACTCGAACCTTCGGACCCAATGCTGCAGCAAAATTTCGTGCCATAGCCACCACAGCCGCCTTAGAAGTACTGTACGCAATATTGAGTGGTCTGGGTCTTAACCCAGCAACCGAGGCGACGCACACGATACCACCGGAACCACGCTCGATCATGCCGTCCTTGACCGCCATGATCGGAATAAATGTGCCTTCAACATTGGTTGTCATCATGCGTCGGAAACTCTCCAAATTGAGCTCTGAATGGTGCTCCTGTACTGCTATACCGGCATTGGTCACCAGAAAATCAATAAGGCCCAATTCTGTGGTTATAGTCTCGATCATCCTACGCACCGCGGGTTCCTGCTCCACACTGGCCTGAAAAATTGCACCGTCTCCACCGACTTGCCTCACTCGCGTTAATGTATCCAACGCAGCTGCCTTGTCACTGACGTAATTGATGGCCACACGGGCCCCTTGACGGGCAAGGGCAATACAGGTCGCGCGCCCAATTCCACGCGAACCCCCCGTCACCAGCGTCACGCGCGAATTAAACTCTGTTGACATCTCTATAATCCCTATGAGGTATGTGGCCAATATTCTACGGCATGCACTTGAACTCTCGGGCGACACAGCGTAAACAGGTGTGCCGAAGAGAAGCACTAAAAGACTTCACCTGAGTAATGAGCACTCAGCTATCACCCCTACTAGATGACTAACAACGCAATGAATGACACCACCTCTCTAGTGAACGACCTGTCGCGCTGTTATGCGAGTGCTGTCCACGACGTTTTGCGGACCATGGGCTATGGCAACTGTGTTCTTCCGCCGACCATACGGGCGCTTGACTCGACGCGGAAAATTGCGGGAGAGGTCTATACCATTTCAGGTTACATAGACCAGTCGCTTTCCCGGCATGATTCGCTGCTGATGTGGTCGCGGGTCCTGTCCCGCGTGCCTGGAGACAAAGTACTGGTTTGCCAACCCAATACCAAGGCAATCGCCCTGATGGGTGAACTATCGGCCCGCGCCCTCATGGTAAAAAAGACACGCGGCTATGTCGTGGATGGACACTGCAGAGACACCGATATGATTCTCGAGATGGGGTTTCCGGTGTACTGTGAATACAATACACCGGCCGACATTGTCGAACGCTGGCGTTACGATCGTCTGGGTGAGCCTATCACCATAGGAACTGTCACCATCCACAGCGGCGACTGGATCGTCGGGGACCGAGACGGGGTGGTGGTGATTCCCAAAGCGATCGCGACTGAGGCCGTCGGGGAGACAATAAAAGTGATGAACACCGAGAGCGATATGCGCGAGGCCATTGTCGGAGGCATGGACCCGGAAGCCGCGTACCTGGAATATGGCAAGTTCTAACCGCAAACAAGAACAAATTTGAATATGACCTATTTTGATATGACCTATAAGGATGACACCCGATGAAGCTACTCCGTTATGGCCCTAAAGGCGCTGAGAAACCTGGCCTGTTAGATGCGAACAACCAAATCCGAGATCTTTCGAGCATTATCCCCGATCTCACGGGTGACACGGTGGACCCCGGTACGATGGCGCGCCTGTCAGCACTGGATACCGACACCCTGCCACCGGTGGAAGGCACTCCTCGCATAGGCCCGTGTATTGGTAACGTGGGTAAGTTGGTGTGCATTGGTCTCAATTACAGCGATCATGCCAAGGAAACCGGATCTCCGATTCCCAGTGAACCCATCGTATTTATGAAAGCGACCAGTTCAATCAATGGACCAGACGATGACATCGAACTGATGCGTGGGTCGGTCAAGACCGATTGGGAAGTTGAACTGGGCTTTGTTATTGGCCGTGAAACCAAATATGTCACCGAAGCACAAGCACTCGATCACGTGGCAGGGTATTGCATTGTCACCGACGTTTCCGAACGTGAGTGGCAAATAGAGCGACAGGGAAATTGGTCAAAGGGGAAATCGGGTGACACTTACGGACCGATTGGACCGTGGCTAGTAACGCCCGATGAGGTCGGTGACCCACAATCTCTGGGTTTGTGGCTAGATGTGAACGGCACACGACACCAGGATGGCAACACCAACACGATGATTTTCCCTGTTAGCAAGATCATCTCCTACCTGAGCGAATGCATGAGCCTTCAACCAGGTGATGTCATAGCCACCGGAACCCCCCCTGGCGTTGGCATGGGAATGAAGCCTCAGGTTTTCCTCCAGGCAGGAGATAGCATGCGGGTTGGCGTCGAGGGGTTAGGCGTTCAAGCGCAGCGAATAGTTGATGCCTAAGTCTCGGGACCGTTCCTACCAGCCATCTACGAACCAATCGAAAGGAATGAAATGTCAAACGATCGTTATTTTGTGACTGGCGCTATGGGGTGTATCGGCGCGTGGGTTGTGCGGACCCTGGTTCGGGAGGAAATGCCTGTGACGGTTTTCGATCTCAGCGACAACCGACACCGGCTTGAACTCGTCATGCCCGCCGAAGCCCTCGACAAAGTAGATTTCGTGCGCGGTGACATCACCCACACCGAGGCCGTCAAATCTGCACTAATAAGTTCAAACGCCAGCCATATCATCCATTTAGCCGCGCTGCAGGTTCCCTTCTGCAAAGCTGATCCGCCGCTCGGTGCGGCCGTCAACGTGGTAGGCACTGTGAACATGTTTGAGGCCGCCAAAGCCGCGGGCATCAACCATCTCGTATTTGCCAGTACGGCCGGCGTATACGGCAAGAAAAACACCTACGAAGAACGATTGATGGATCACGATTCACGCCTGGACCCCGTCAATCATTACGGTGTCTTCAAGCAAGCCAACGAGGGCACGGCCCGTATTTACTGGCAAGATGATGGCATTGGGAGCATTGGGCTTCGCCCCTACACCGTCTACGGCCCCGGTCGCGATCAAGGTATCACTTCAACGCCCACCCAAGCCATGCTGGCAGCGGTTCGCGGTGAGCCATACCACATCAGCTTCGGTGGCTACACCGGCTTTCACTACGTCAGCGACGTCGCCAAACTATTCATCCAAGCCTCGCAAATTGCCTTCAAAGGGTCTGAGGTCTTTAATATCGGTGGCGCGGTGGCCCACATGAGCGAAGCCGTTGAAGCGATCAAGGTCGTTATCCCTGAAGCGGTCGTGACCCACGAAGAAACACCACTGCCGTTTCCCGATGGCCAAACCGACGAAGAGCTGCGTGCTTTATTGGGTGATGTCCCAGACACTTCGCTTGCAGATGGCATTCGAGAAACGATCGTGCATTTTCAGCGTGCGGTTGGCGACGGCCGACTCAGCGCCAGTAGTTAATGCACTTGAATCATGCGTCTCGCCCTACCAGTGAATCCGATCAATCCCCGAAGGTGCGGCATAACAAACCGCCATCGGCGATAATCACTTCGCCGCTGATAAATGCGCCAGCCTCGCTGGCAAGCATCACGACCGGCCCCACCATATCGGCAACCTGGCCCCATCGCTTGAGTGCGGTGGAATCCGAAAACTGTTGCTTTTCCTGCTCGTTGAGCAGGCTCATCGGCATGTCAGTAAGGACTGGCCCGGGCGCTAAACAGTTAACGGTCACGCCGGCGGGCCCGAGCTCCAACGTTTGGGCGCGCATCATGCCGACCAGGCCAGCCTTGGTGGCAGAATAAATGCCCCGGGCATGGTTGGAGGCAAAAGCCATGATGCTCGAGGTGTAAATCACTCGGCCCCACCCTCTGGCCACCATCTGTGGCGCCAGCGCTCTTGTCAAACGCATCTGGCTAGTGAGATTTAATTCGATCATTGCGTCCCAATTGGTGTCGGTTGTCTCCACCAGTGTCTGAGGGTGATTGGCGCCGGCGTTGTTAATCAAAACATCCACTGCACCAAAATCACGCAGCACCGCCTGCGCCAATTTATCCACGTCGGCTCGATTCGACATATCCACTGGGTAATATTCAACCCGTCCCGTGACGGCCGAACGGATCTCATCCGCGGCTAACGCCAAATCTTTTTCGCTCCGCGCTGTGATCACTACATCAGCACCCGCTTCGGCTAACCCTCTGGCAACCGCTCGCCCAATGCCACGGCTTGCTCCGGTGATCAATGCCACGCGGCCATCAAGACTAAACAGATTTTCGTACATGATGCTCGTTTACCCTCCTTTAATAGTCCGTTGAGTTACAAAACCCTGTAACCCACTAGAGGCCTCCTTATACACCGACCTCACCGCCCACTAATTAACGCTTAGCTCGCCAAAAGAGGAGGGGGTTTGCAATGCCAGTCGGTTTCTGATTGGTAAGCATACCCCGCCCTGAACAAAACCCCCTCTTCAAAAGGCCTACCGTTCAATAGCATACCAATCGGAAGCCCCTCGAATGACAACCCGCAGGGAACGGACAAACCCGGCAGACAGGCCCATGAAAAAGGAAAGGTGAAGCGCGTCAGATGATGCGTGGTTGCCAACATATTCTGGCTGTCAATCAGACTCGGTGCCGTCACAGGCGAAGTTGGCGTCAGAATGATATCAACCTCGCTAAAAACTCGATCAACGGTTCGATTCCAACGGGCCTTGTGACGCAGTGCCTCGGCATAATCACGGCCCGACACATCTCGCCCTAACCGGAGGCGATCTCGGACATCCTGACCAAAACGCTCGGGCTCCCCTTCCACGCGATCCCGATGATACTGGTAAGCGTCTGCCCAAACCATTGGCATCACGTCTGCATGAACCGTTTCAGCCGCCTCCAGCCGGACCGGCTTCAGTTTTGCACCGGCTTTTTCAAGCAATCTAGCTCCCGCCTCTACCGCCTCTCCTACCCCAGGCCCTAGGTCATCAAAGAAATAGGCTTCCGGCAATCCCAGTGTGAGATCTGCCACGCCGTCCCCGAGTCTCGCCAGATAGTTATCCCAGGTGTGGCAGACCGAGTTGACATCACTGTCGTCATAGAAGGCCATTACCGCAAACAGACGAGCCACAATGTCGACGGACAGACCGAGTGGACCGACCGTATCAATCGCGGGACAAATCTGTGTCTTGCTGCCGCTCATCGGGATCGATCCCAATGAAGGTCGAAGGCCGGTGACTCCGTTGAGCGCGGCGGGTGTTCTGACTGAACCACCGGTATCAGACCCGACTGCCCCCACACACATACGCGCGGCCACGGCCGCTCCCGCGCCACCGCTAGAACCACTCGGGATATGGTTTAGATTCCAGGGATTCCGAGTCGGCCCAAAATGTGGATTCTGTGTGGTGGAGCCGAACGCAAACTCATGTAGGTTGGTCTTACCTACAATCACGGCGCCCGCGGCGCGCAAGGCGGTCACAATGGATGCATCTTCGTTAGGAACGTAATTTTTGAAAAACTGTGACCCGTTGGTGCACGGCACACCCGCTACATCGATACAGTCTTTCACCGACACCGGCATACCCGCTAAAAGTCCTTGGATGTGCCCCCTCTCAATTTGGGATTCAACAGTGCGTGCCTGCTGACGGGCACTGTCTGCCATGACCTCGATATAGGCATTAATCTCTCCATCAAATCGATCGATGTGGTCAAGACATGACTCGGTGACTTCGGCCGAAAAATAAGCACTCGTCATGACGCAGGTCCCTCCAGGACTAGTTAAGACCAAACAGTATCCATCCTTTGCACTAACGTACAACCCCACGACTACCAGGGTGACACTGGGCCCATTTCCGCATACCCTTGGCCACGGTGCGATAGTGCTAGCGGTACCCGTCATGAGCGCATCAAAGAAGCGACACCCCACTCTAATCATCCAAGGAATGTGACCATGAAGCAACAAAATCTGCGACGCCTTTTTCGCAAAGAAGGCCTCAAGGTTGGCCACGCACTGTTCGAATTCAATACACCCGGTATCGGACAGATCCTGAATGTCTCCGGCGTCGATTTTGTCTTCCTCGACATGGAACACTCGGGTTTTGGCATGATGGAAACAAAACAGTTAATCGCCTATCTGCGCGCCGGCGACCTGCCGGTCCTGGTTAGACCACCGTCGAAGTCATACCATCACATCGCCCGCGTCCTCGATGTGGGTGCCGACGGGGTCATGCTGCCGATGGTAGCGAATGCCGGTGAAGCGCGCCAAGCCCTCTCACATTTGCGCTACCCTCCGCAGGGACATCGAGGCGTAGCCATTGGCATCGCGCACGACGGATACGCGCCTGCAGCCCCATCGCAAACACTGGCAGCAGCTAATCGACGCATCGCAATGGCCGCCTTGATTGAAACGGCTGAAGGTGTCGATGACATTAATAACATTGCCGCGACCCCGGGAGTCGACTGCCTGTGGCTGGGCCACTTTGATTTGAGTGCGTCGCTCGGTGTCCCTGGGCAATTCGAACATCCCGATTTTGTCGCCGCAGAGCGTAAGATTCGACAAGCCGCTACTCGTCACTCAAAGGCACTCGGTTTCCTGGTTACCGACGCAGACCAAGGCGCCAAATCCTATGCTCGCGGCTATGATGTGATTTGTTACCAACTCGATGTCGGTGCTTATCGCGATGCAATGACCCAGGGGATTACTCAATTACGATTAGCGTGCGCCAAACGAAAACCTCGACCAAAGGATTCCAAGTCATGAGCAAGTTTCGAGTCGCGCTGTCGGGACATTTTCGGAACAACAAAGGTGTCCCTGCCCTGCCAGATTTTGACCTGCACCCTCTCGAGGCAGACCCAGATATCGAATACTTTTTTGTCGATGGCGATGCAGACACCAACACCATGACAGCCGCTTCGCTCGAAGGTGTCGACGCCCTCATCCTTCTAGATGAGCTGTTTTCTCGGGACAGCATTCCCTCAGACGGGCGCCTTAGCATTGTGGCCCGATTTGGCGTGGGCTTTGATAGCGTCGACGTCACCGCGTGTACCGCGAATGGGATAGCAGTCGGCATTACTCCAGATGGTGTCCGCCGCCCCGTCGCCGTTTCAGTACTGACGTTTATTCTTGCCCTCTCAGGACGTCTACTCGAGAAAGATGCTTTGGTGCGTGCTCACCATGATTTTTCAATTCGTGGGCCCTACATGGGTCAGGGCTTGGTCGGGAAGACATTGGCTTCGGTCGGGCTTGGCAATATCGGTGCAGAAATATTTCGGCTATGCCAACCACTCGAGATGAATTTTATTGCGCACGACCCGTGGGCAGACGCAGCGATTGCCGCGGATCTAGGCGTTGAGTTGGTCGATCTTGATGCCGTTTTTCAACAAGGCGATTTTGTGACTTTGAACACACCTTATTCACCGGAAACTCACCATCTAGTCAATAACGAACGGCTCGCACTGATGAAGCCATCG
>DUBL01000173.1 GCA_012960345.1 Gammaproteobacteria bacterium
CAACTGGATAGACAACACCGGGGGTACTGGCACCGTTGAGGCGACCGTTAAGTAACGTCAACCATGGAAAGATTAATACCACATCCGGTGGACCGAGCGTTTCCAGGAAGAGATGAGATGAACCTGATATTCAATCTTCAACCGATAGTTCACAAATATCTAACAAGTTGCCACACCGAACAGGGTCGGAGCAAGACTATGGATTGCTATCGACAAACGGCTCAATCCTTCACAGCACTGTGTCGTTTTTCTTGCCGAGCAGTGCTCATCACTCTGTTGGGGTTGTCAGCGGTATTTGCTGCGGGACCACCACAGGGCGTAGACAGCGCCGTATGGTGTGAACAAAATGCCGATGAATGTAGCGAATGGTGTGCAGAACACACCGAGTTAGACATTTGTCAAGAACCGGAATGCGATTGACCGGCTCTGACACGATGTCGAACCCTATTCACTGGACGGTCACTTCTGTGTCCCGAGAGTCGAAAGTTAATTAACGTTCCTACCATAAGGAGTTTATGATGAAAATCAGCAGACGTATCGGTGGTGCAATTCTGATCGCGGCAGTGTCTTTCCCAGTTCTAGCGGGAGATCCAGTGGGCATTACCCCTGATCTGATGTCGGTCACGGTAACGCATAATGGTGCCGCCACCGACATTGTTCGGAATCAGGACAATGCCAATACAGTGAACCCGGCATTTGCTAAAACCTCAAGAAAGTGCCCCCCATTTTGTATTCAACCATCGTCGCTAGCACCGGGTGTTGAAACAATCGGTGAACGAGAAGTCATTGCCTATGCCAAGCAGATGAGCGATGGAGATGCTTCTATTGTTGTCATTGATTCGAGAACCCCGAACTGGGTTGCCAAAGGCACCATCCCCAGTGCAATCAATGTGCCCTGGACAACGCTCAATCCAGCCAAAGGGGCAACACCCTTTGACATCGGTGAAATCTTACAGAACGTATTCAATGTGAGTGAATCCGAAGGCTTGTTCGACTTCTCCAATGCCAAAACTGCCGTGATGTTCTGTAACGGTATGTGGTGCGGTCAATCCCCTAACAATATCAAGAACCTGCTCAAGTTCGGTTACCCGGCTCACAAAATCAAATGGTATCGCGGCGGCATGCAGGATTGGGAGATTCTCGGCTTAAGTACCGCAAAACCCTAATTGAACGAGATCGTGCTTAAGAAGGGCGGATGCTTGCCCTTCTTAAGCACGAGAGTTGTATCATACCGCCAGCTACAACATGGACAACGGATACGACGAGACCGTAGACCGACTCGAAAAACTTGGCATTGATCAGGACTATATCCAGGGATGGGTCGGATACTTGGGCAATTCCGAGCGCGAGCACCAGCGGGTCACCGATGCCTATAAATCCGGCTATGAAGACGGACAGAGTAGCGTCACAGACAAGGCCATGGTCTGGCAAATTAACTGAATACTTTCCCGACTAATTGAGGATCTTTTAGCCAAGAAGGTATGGCCCATTGCTACTACACCACCTATTTGATGCTGGGTGTACCCACACTTGGCCACACTCATTTGCACAGGCTGGCACAGGAAGTAGCATCGGCTTTGCGGACCTGGGCCACGATGCTAGCTGATAGGAAAATCGGAGATTGTCAGATGCACGATCGGATCGGCAACAATGATTCCTTCTCCGCCTGGGTGAATTTTCCCGATCCGCACCACCCGTTTGATTGCCCCGAGCCGTGGTCCTGGCTACATAAGGCGGAAGAGGTCGACCTGCCTGAACACAGGACCCGCGATTTCGAACGACGGCCCTGGTGGCATGAAAAAGTGCTTACGGCGGAGCCGTACGGTGATCCAATGATCGCGGTCAATCGAAAACCATACAGTCGTATCGTCCCGCAATCCGACGACCAGCTATGCGAGTGACCGGCCCCCGTCAACTGGTCCGGTTTAAATGTTAGTGCATGACCGGCCTAGAGCACCCCAATCGTTAGTCCATGTTGAACGAAAGTTTCTGATGTTCATGTGTAGCAGTTATCATTGTGTACTCCTTAGGTGTTAGGCTATTGAGAGTCAGGACATCGGTAATCCAGCCTAGAATAATCTACCGTCTGGCGATTGCGCTTGGCCTCGCCGGTGCGCTGTCGGCCTCGACTTTGGCCGGCGATTTTGAGCGCGAAAAACGTCTCACCGATGAAGTCGAGGCGAATCTTTTTTCTGGTGAACTCGTGACGCTGGATGCACAGGGAGCCGAGTTTGTAGCCGTGGAAATGGCATCACAGACTAATGGCATTCGCGGCGTAGTCATCCTGCTGCACGGTCGGGGATTTCACGCCGACTGGCCGGAAAACATAGGACCGCTGCGGGTTGAACTCTCGCAAGTCGGCTGGCATACGCTGTCACTGCAGATGCCGGTACTGGAAAAGGGCGCCAAGTATTTCGATTATCTGCCGCTGTTTCCCGAGGCCCTACCCCGAATCGACGCAGCGCTGGCATACCTTGAAAGCCAGGAAATCAGACCTGTGGTTCTACTAGCGCACAGTTGTGGTGCCCACATGGCCATGCGCTGGCTAGAAGAACACGCCGACAAAAGTATTGACGCCTTCATCGGTATCGGCATGGGCGCCACCGACTACCAGCAGCCGATGCAGCGTCCCTTCCCTTTTGCTTCCCTGAGAGTACCAGTGCTGGATCTATATGGCGAGTACGACTACCCCGCCGTTCAACGCATGGCGCCGGAGCGACTGCAATTGATCACCCAAGGAGGCAACCCGGCTTCGAGACAGGTGATGGCGATACGGGCAGATCATTACTTCACTGGAGACAGTGACCTGCTGATCGAGGAAATCACTACCTGGCTGGACAGTCTCGATCTATAAATTGCCATGCGACACAATTGGGTTGTTGCAGGGTGTCCCCAAGGAGTCGGCCCCGGATGACCACGAGCTGAATATCTTCCGATATCCATATACTCCACCGCTTTCCAGCCAGCATTGCTTAATCAGTCCGGTGAACCGTTCATTGGCAATAGCCCGTTTAGAACGCGGCTTGTTCAACCATGCGTAATAACCGCTGGGATGAACATCAAACAGGTTACACAGAGCCCGTACTGGCCATTGTGCACTCTCGGCCCTGATAAAGGCGTACCTCACTCGGGCT
>DUBL01000174.1:0-1049 GCA_012960345.1 Gammaproteobacteria bacterium
TTAGGTTGTACGAGGGAGCCTTTGGGCAGTGTTACATGAATGAGGTCGTAGAAACCCTCGTTAAGTAACATCTGTGGTTCAAAGTTCACGATCAGGCAGGCTCCAACAAACATCTTGAACATGCCTTTATGAAGGTAGAAATTGATAGCCCCTGGCGCTTGATTAGATGTACCCGTCCAATCAAAGTAAGCATTGTCTTCCTCTCTCCAGACAGTAAGCCTCATCTTAAAAGGCCCATTGCCGCAACCATCATCATCAACAAAATCCTCGAACGAAAGTGGCTCTGTGGGAAGAGTATTAATAATCAATTGTTTCATGGTCTGACGGGTACGCGACAATAGCTGTCCACAGGCGTGGGTATACGTCTGCCTTCCAAAACGATCGCAGAGTTCGAGCACCTGCGCTTCACCTAGTCGACTTCCAGCAACGATCGCCATCAGATCCCGGTAGTTCATCTGTGGCGTCCGCGTGTTGTTCAAAACCAGATCGAGTGCAGCCTGGTTGATATTGCCTTTGTCGTAGATTTTGATTGGTGGAATCTTTACCCCTTCACCAAAAATAGAATTCGCGGAGACGGATGCACTGCCCGCTACCGGCCCGCCAACATCCACCATGTGGCCGAACATGGAACTGTAGCCAACCAGACTTTGGTCATAGAAGATTGGAATCAGAACCATCCAATCATTGATATGGCTGACAGCACCTCCACTTTTGTAGGGATCGCTCTGAAGAATTACATCTCCTGGCGAGAAATCAAAGGTGTTATCCCGAAGCATTTCGGCAATGTAGGAACCAAAGTGTCCAGCAACCATATGCCCTTTATGGTCGGCAATCATTGAAGACTCATCGTACTGTTCTCGTATGGCTGGTGAGATAGCTGACCGCAACAGCACGGCGTCCATTTCTTGAAGAGTACTTTTGAGCGCGTTTTCGATGAGGTCGAGTGTGATCGTATCGATCTCTTTGTTTCGTTGTTTCTGACGGGCAAGTTGAGAACGAGAAACAGAACGTGGAGTTTGGATGGGAGCTAAACCCGAAGATTTTCCTTT
>DUBL01000174.1:1094-9847 GCA_012960345.1 Gammaproteobacteria bacterium
CAGGATTGGCACCAGTTCCCGATAACAGCGACCAATAGCATTCTCGGTTGCTCTTTGTAGCGCAATTCCGATGTTGCCAGAATTTCTGGCTGTACCAAATTGTGTGTGGGTAGTGCCGTTTACGGTAAGCTTACATTGCACCCGGACTTCATCATTTTCTACGCTGTGCTCAAGAATCTCGTGGGACCAGTTTTCACCGTAACATTCGGTCAGAATTTGGCTGATATTGTTAGAGGTTTCGAATGTTTCCTCTTTAGCTAGACCACTGCTTGCCTTGTCCAGTCCACGGTCCACTTGAAATGCATCTCGAAGATCGGACTGACCCATTTGTGTGGAGACAATCGCGTCAAACTGCGTTTTGTTCGCTTTGACCAGATCGTCCAGTGATATCGGTTTGTTGCTCACGATTTTGCCTAGTTTGATTTTCGATTGCCTACTTTAACTTGTAGTCTCGATGAGGAGGTTTAGACGTCCATCGATTCTACCCAAATGGTTAGGGTGAATGAGCGTGGTGGAATCTCTTTGGGTAACGACGGCAGGTCCACTGATTTCATTACCGGTAGACATCGATGATCGATCGTAGATGGGCACGTTATGATGCTCACCTTCAATGTAGACCCGTCTTTCTCCAACTAAGGCAACGCTTGAGCCCGATTCTTGCGAGGGCGCATTCGGAATCGTTGGTTGGTCTATCGTAGCAGTGCCGATCACACGCAATTTGACGATTTCCACCGGCACATCGACTTTAAACCCGTAACGCTGCTCATGCCCAGTTTCAAACTGGGCCATGAGATCTTTTATGGTGGCTTCGCCTATATTGTCTGGTTGGAGGGGCAACGTTATTGGGTTATTTTTTTGTCGGTACTGAATATCAATTGAATATTCCAAGTTTTGGTCCTCTGTTGCGACACCCTCGTCGGATAGCCAGTTCTCCATGCGGCCGACCAACTCAGATGTCCGGGTCCTAATATCATCAATGATTGCAACATCGAGGGGACCAATTAACGCGCCGGTTACTTCATGCCTGATGTTAGCGCACAAGAATCCGAAGGCCGACAGCACGCCTGGGGTTGGGGGTACGATGACTGGGTAGCACTGACCTAATGTCGCTAAAGCATTGCCATGCAATGGCCCTGCTCCGCCGTAAGCCATTAGGGCGAAATTTCTTAGGTCTGACCCTTTCTGCGCCGCTGCAAGTCGCAGGGCGCCAAAAATGTTTTCATTTGCAACATCAATGACAGCCTGCGCGGTTTCAAGGAGATCCAGTTCCAGCCGGCGAGCGAGTTGTCCAATGGCTTCCTCGGCTAATTTTGTATCGAGCAAGATCTTGCCACCGATCAGTTCTGAGGGCAGGCGGCCAAGCACTAGGTTTGCGTCGGTCACAGTGGCAGCGGTGCCACCCTTGCCGTGACAGGCAGGACCAGGAACGGCGTTGGCACTTTTTGGTCCAACCTGCAATGTACCGGAAACTGAAACCTCAGCGATTGATCCGCCCCCAGCGCCAATGCTATGTACTTGTATTGCCGGAATGTCGATTGAAAACTTGCCGAGCAATGTGCCTGGTGATGTCTTTAGGCGACCCTCTTGAATGAGGGAGATATCGGTCGATGTGCCCCCCATATCGAATCCAATTACGTTCGAGTAGCCCGAGTGAACGGATTCGAATGCTGCGCCACAGACGCCACCTGCAGGGCCGGATCGGGTGGAATAAACGGGAAGCGTTATAGCATGATCGGTTCCCATAAGGCCGCCATCAGAGCGAAACATATGAAATGTTGGTGAGCACTGTATTCTTTCGAATTCCTGCTGCAGATTTCTCAAGTATTCCGTCATGGGCGGTTGAATATACGCATTAAGGACAGTGACCAATGTTCTTTCGTACTCACGAATTTCCGAATGTGTTTCTGACGAAAGAAAGACCGGCAAATCGGGGTAAGCAGTCCGTACGATGTCCCTCAGTACCAGCTCATGCTGAGGATTGACGTATGCATGAAGCAGTGAAATAGTGATTGATTCCACGTCTTTTCTAACAATTTCATCGATCAATTCGCGAGCGCGAGTTTCGTCCATCGGCTGAATGATTTCCCCACGGGCGTTTATTCTTTCGGGTACGCCGCGGGTCAATTCAAGATTGCAGGGAAGATCGGGTTTCTGCATAGCCATCCAGCCATTGAAAGGGCCAGGGGTTTGAGAGCGTGCAAGGTGCAATACTTGCTCGAAATTCTCAGTGACCAGCAGACCAACTCGGCATCCTTTTCCCTCCAGCACAACATTGGTTGGCAAGCTGGTGGCGTGCACGATGGAGTCGATATCACCGGCTGCTATTCCGGCCTCGGTCAGAAGCTCCTGGAAGCCTTTTAGAATCCCAACAATGTGATTATTGGGGGTAGAGGGGGTCTTGACGAGGTGGGCAGTCTCTTGTCCCTCGTTCAACAGAAAAAGGTCTGTAAATGTTCCTCCAACGTCAATACCGAGACGAATAGGCATTATTGTTTCAATCTCCCGGGCTTGGGCACCTGATCTTGTTCGGGACGAGTGAGGTTCGCCGATTTTGTGGTTCAAAATCTATAATCAGTGCAATGACCTAAATCTACAGCAGTTCCTGGTGTGCTGGAAGTGCCTGGATTGCGGTATGGGGTTGAAAGAGATTCTGATCGCAGGGCAGATCAACCGCTGATTCAAGGGAAAAACCGCTAATTCATATTTGGCATTCCGGAGTTGCTGAACTATGATTCATGGTCAGCATTGCTATCAACTGGGCAATTCAATCAATTTTTTTAGGCATTGCCGGTATTGAGAGGAACTCAAACCTGATGGAAGACGCCAATAGTCGATGGCACAGACCGCAATCGTGGCTTGTCCTGGTCATCGTTGTGATTCTCATTATCTTTTTATTGTTTTATAAGCCGTTCGAGCAGTATCTGATAGATAACATCCCAAGAATTCATTTTTCGAATATTTTGTTCTGGTTTGCATCGCTGGTGGCAGTCATTAGTTACGCCCTGTCGCACTGGCAATCTTTTAAAAAGAGTATTTTTGGCGGTGTTGGTGAGTCCAATGCCCAGGAACTTGTATTCGATACGCTACAGATCGCTATTCTCGCAGCGGTTATTCTGTTTGCCGGCGCAACAATACAGGCGGTAGAGATGTTAAGTGTGCATCTAATGAATGAAGGCTCTGTTATCGATGCAGAATTTGGCGCTCGGCTGTTGTCTGTATTTGTATTGGTGATTCTCGCCGTGTTGTTTTATTTACTGCATCGGGTTGTGCGCGCATTTCGACTTGGCTGGAGGCGGCGGTGGACACCGCCAGGCACGTCAGTGGGTCCGACGTCATCGGGGCGTGCGTGATTGGATTCTCAACTGAAATAAACAGTGCCTGCTAATTTATGAATGACTGGCATGAATCAACTCGTGCGGATTATGCCTCGAAAGGTTTGGGTAGCCGATCGGGTTATGGAGTCAAGCCAGCATTACTGATTGTTGATTTTTGCAATGGCTTTACTGATCCAGCGTCGCCGTTGGGTGGGGATTTTGATCAACAGGTTGCGGTAACGGCCCGATTGTTGACGGGGTTCCGTGATGGTCAGCTACCAGTGGTATTTACGACTGTCGCTTATGAGCCGGATTTTCGTGATGCCGGTGTGTTTATCAAAAAGGTGCCTTCCTTGTCTATTCTTGTTCTAGGATCACATCTGGTTGAGATCGACGACAGAATTCCCCCCCTTAAGGGTGAGCCCGTTATCGTCAAGAAATATGCCAGTGCGTTTTTTGGCACGGATTTAGATACGTATTTCAAGGGGCTAGAAGTCGATACGGTTGTGATTACCGGCTGCACAACTAGCGGTTGTGTGCGGGCATCAGCTGTCGACTCGCTTCAACATGGGTTTCATACCGTGGTCGTTCGGGAGGGGGTCGGTGATCGAGCGGAGGGACCACATGAAGCTAACCTTTTTGATATGGATGCCAAGTACTGCGATGTAGAATTGGAGCATAACGTGCTGAGCTATTTGAGTTCACTGGTCGAAGAAGGGGGGGTTGCTTCTAAGGCAGATAACCAATTTCGACAGTGGTGGCAACAACCACCACCAACGTCAGTAGGCTCCTAGAGCAGGATCAATCCAAAGGGTAAACTGTGGGACGCGAGTTAACCGAATCATTCGATATATTGCTCGAGGGAAATCGGCAGGAGCTCGAGGCGCTTTACAACCGCCCAAGTGATAGTTCTAAGGACACAATCGGTTCGGGTGCGAGCGATTCTGATTCGCCACTACGTGAACGCGCGGAAATAAGAAGATTCGATAAAGATGAGCTTGCCAAGATCGACGCGGCGGACTGGCTGGATCACTATTACCCGGGCGAGTGGAAGTACGATGTCAAGGACCGCAAGAGAGAAGGAAACGAGCTGGTGGTGCTCTGTCGGTTCGAGTTACCGGGTTATGGTATCCGCAGAACGCAGTTCGGGATGGCTGAAATAGAACGAACCAATTCCCCTCATCAGAATACCGAACGCGAGGCCGAGGAAACGGCTTATCGACAAGCGATAGACAACGCGTTGCGGTGGTGTATTCGAATGCTCTGACTTCAGGGCCTTTAACTATACTTTAGATGTTTGCTTCCCAACGATTCAAGCTCGTTCCGGAGCGTCTTTTCCGCAATCAACTGGGGATCATGACAGGGCCCCAGGAATACCGTGGGCAGCATGTGATTCTCTGGTGGATGGATTCATTTCCAGGGCCTGATGCTGCGAAGAACTGGGGCTGGTTGCGCGACAGTTATCTAGAACTTGCCGCTCGTAACGCGGCTATTTTTGCTATAAGCAGTGAGACAACTGTTGTCAATAGAGCATTTGCTGATCGTCTTCATATCCCATTTGATGTATTGAGTGATCCGGATCGATTTCTTGCTGGCGTTGCTTTTGGTGCGTCACGAAAGTTTAGTGGTGCTGGACTGTGTTTGATTGATCCTGAAGGGCGTATTGTTAAATGTTCTGTGGGAACTCAGAACTCGAATGACATGAGCCGCTTGATAGCTTACTTGGGCGGACGGCGTTTGATTGGAGATCGCATACCAACAGTGAATGTTCATCAGTTGGTTGATGGTGACCAACTGACATTTAGAGCCGATCAATTATTTTTTGGTAAAAAAGTGGTTCTTTTCGCGGTGCCGGGTGCGTTTACGCCGACCTGTACGGCCGAGCATCTTCCGGGCTACGTTGGTCAATCGGAGGCGATTCGTAAGAAAGGAGTCGAGGAAATTTTTTGCCTTTCTGTCAATGATCCTTTCGTGATGGAGGCCTGGGGGAAAACGCAGGCCGTTGAAGGCAAGGTATCAATGGTGTCAGATGGGAGTGGTCGTTTTAGTCGTGCCATGGGCTTAGAGAGCGATCTTCGAACAGCGGGATTGGGATTGCGTTCGAAAAGGTACGCGATGATTGTTGATGACGGTGAAATTGTTCATCTCAATGTCGAAGATGGATTGGGACTTGAAACCAGCGACGCTTCTACGATGCTTGATTTGTTGTAAATAGACGCCCAATACCTTCAGTAGCAATCATACCGAGTCAAGTCCCGGTGGGATACGGCTGCATTCATCAAGGGCCTGTTCGAGCGCCCAACCTATTCTAAGAGTATGGGCTTCGCGAAAAGGATGTCCGTGAATACAAACTGATAGGGGTAGGCCATTAGTCGAGTGGGCACTGGGTATTGCCAGTGCGCAGAGCCCCAGCACATTGGTTGCCCGGGTAAAATGGGCAGGAATAATTTGCTCATCTACTTCATCAGTAGGAATAGCGCAGTCGGTTGTGGTTGGCGTAATCAATGCATCAATATCACTCATTTCTGCAGCGAACTCGGCTCTCCAGAGATCCATTTGATGCAAAGCGTCTAAATATTGTTTTACCGAATAGGATTTTCCATGCAGCATTCTATTGCGGACAGCGCTGCCAATAGGAAGATCACTTTGGTCCACTAAATCGGCAGTACACGAGTAGCCCTCGGCACTGATAATGACCGACGACATGTTTCGGTAGGCTTCAAACGGATGAGGGAGTCCACGTATCACGATTTCGGCACCGAGATCTTTAATCAAACTCAAAGAGTGATCGTAGGCGTCGTTGACAACGCTGGATAAGACTTCTCGTTCTTCGTCTGGTAATACCGCGAGGCGCATTCCAGAAATGCCTTTTCGAAGATGAGTTATTGGGTTGTCCAGCGGAGGTTGTAATGTTGGTGGATGTTTGGAATCAGGTCCTCGAATAACGTCATAAATCAACGCGACATCTTCTACACATCGAGCCATCGGGCCGATCGTGTCAAGTGATGTAGAAAGTGGCATGACACCGTAGTTTGATACCCGACCGAATGTCGGCTTAAGCCCGGTGATGCCGCAAAAAGCAGAAGGTAATCGCACGGAGCCGCCGGTATCTGAGCCCAATGCTGCCGCACAAAGCCCTGCAGCGACGGCGACACCGGAGCCACTGCTGGATCCTCCCGGTATTCGGTGAGTTTCAAGATCCCATGGATTCCAAGGGGTTCCATAGAATTCGTTTGTTCCCCAGCCGCCCAGAGCAAATTCGACCGACTGGGTTTTCCCAAGAATAATCGCGCCCTGACCATTAAGACGCTCTACCACCGTTGCAGTCTCGGCTGAAGTCCGATTGTTGAGGGCATATGAACCCCAGGTCGTTGTTTGTCCTTCAACTTCGATAATGTCTTTGAGCCCAAAGGGAATTCCGTGCAATGCCCCAAGAGGTTCGCCGGAGAGTCGCTTTTGATCGGCAACTTTGGCGGCTTGCAATGCGCTGTCATAGAACACTGTCATGAACGCATTCAGTTTGGTATCGTAGTGTGAAATACGATCAAGATAGTTCCGGGTTAACTCTTCAGCGGACACTTCGCCTTTCAGCAGCGAACTGAGCTGCTTATGCATGGGCTGGAATAGAAGTTCAGGTGACATTAATTATTTTAGCTCGCTAAAATGATGCAATGATAGACATCGGCAACGTTAACATGAAGCAAGTGTTTGACGGGCCGAAAGTTTTTTGGGGAGATAAGCATCCTTGGGGTGAGCAAAGCAAGAATGGTTGTATACAATGGGATGACGGAAATCAAGCATTGGAGATTTTCTAGTGCCTACTGCAAGTATTAACAACCATGAAATGTATTATGAGATTCATGGATCGGGTGCGCCAGCTGTTTGTATGGGTGGTTGGGGAACTTATTGCCATGGGAATGAGAAAACTCTAGCACGCGGCCTCACAGACCAGTACAAAGTGCTGGTATTCGATTATCGCGGAATCGGTAAGTCAACTGATGATCCGGATACCACGGCTTCTATGGGGTTGTATGCAGAAGACTTGATCCAACTCTTGGACTATCTCAACTGGACCAACGTGCACCTGATCGGCCTGGTGGGCATGGGCTGTTGTATCGGGCAAGAAGTCGCGATCAATAGGCCAGATCTCGTTAGAAGTATGGTGAATATGGGCGCGTGGGCATCTTGTGACCAATATCTTTTTGACCAGTTGAATTTGTTTCGAAGTGTTCATCGTGATTCGGGTTTTTTAACCTTTCAAGAATTTGTCTGTATTTATTCCTTTCTCCCCGAGTTTTATAACCAGAACAAGCATCGTTTATTGGGGCCTGATGGCCAATGGCGAGAACTAAAAGACAACTACGTGGCCCATGAGCGCTTGGTCGAGGCGTGCTTAACTCACGATACCATTGAGCGTTTGGAGTTGATTCAAGCGCCGACTTTGATTATTCATGCTGTCAAAGACATGGTCACCGGCCCGCGAACAACCTTGCCACTTGAGCGGGGGATAAATGGCGCCGAAGGCGTTACTATGAGGGATGTTGCACATGTGGTAGCTGGAAAAGAGCAGAAAATTGAATTCTGTAATATCCTATTTTCATTCCTGGCTAAACATTAGGTTCCTATTGGTTATAGTGGTGGTATATTTTTTCGCCTAAGGATAACAATCAAGAATTATCTTCCGGTATCGAAAGAGCGTTATTGAACAAGGGATGACTATGGAAGAAGCCGAGTCTGGTCAGCGACTAAAGGGGCCACTGAGTGACTTACGGGTGATTGAGATGGGCCAGCTTCTTGCTGGGCCCTTCACCGGATCCAGAATGGCTGATTTTGGCGCGGAAGTCATCAAGGTCGAAGCACCCGGGCGTGGTGACGCAATGCGGGAGTGGGGCCATCATCGGTATAAGAATCGAGGACTATGGTGGCCGATACTTGCACGGAATAAGAAATCGGTAACAGCCAACCTGCGTGATCCTCGAGGTCAAGATTTGGTTCGGCGTCTGATCAAAACGGCAGATGTGCTGGTCGAAAACTTTAAGCCTGGCACGTTAGAAAAATGGGGGCTGAGCCCTGAGGCGCTCCATGAAATTAATCCTGGGCTCGTGATCGCCCGGATCTCCGGATTTGGCCAGACCGGCCCCTATTCAGATAGACCAGGTTTCGCCAGCGTCGGTGAGGCGATGGGCGGGCTCCGATACATCAACGGATATCCCGATCAGCCTCCTCCTCGCACTGGAATCTCTTTGGGCGATTCGTTGGCTGGATTGTTTGCTGTCCAAGGGGTTTTGATGGCGTTGCATTGGCGCGATGGTGAGGGCAAAGGTAAGGGTCAAGTGGTCGACGCCTCGATTATGGAATCGTGTTTTGCGATGATGGAGAGTGCATTGCCTGAATTTGATACGATGGGGTTCGTTCGTGAACCGAGTGGGACCGGATTGG
>DUBL01000174.1:9947-11797 GCA_012960345.1 Gammaproteobacteria bacterium
GATCAGCCCGAACTTGCCGAGAATCCTCGTTACAGTACCCACCTAGTTCGCGGAGAAAACTGTGATGAGCTGGATGCGCTGATCGCGGACTGGACTCGACAATTTACGGCAACCGAACTTGACGCCCGATTGGATGAAAACGGTGTGGTGTACGGACCGATATACTCAATCGAGGACATCGCGGGTGACCCTCACTATATAGAAAGAGATATGATCTGCCGATTTCAAGATGACGAATTGGGTGAAATTGCGGTGCCAGGATTTGTGCCAAAACTAAGCGAAACTAAAAGTGAGATAGCATGGCTGGGGCCCTCAGTTGTGGGTGCTCATAATGAAGCGGTTTATTCCGACTTACTCGGGCTTTCAGAGGAAGAGCTGAAAGATTTGGAGAATGATGGAATCATCTGAGGAATTTATGAATATTCAAATATGCGAAGTGGGGCCAAGAGACGGCTTGCAAAGTGAGAAGAGAATCTGGAGCGTTGCTGAGCGGGTAGAGTTGATTAATCAACTGACCCAAGCCGGTGTGAAACGAATAGAAGCCGCAAGCTTTGTGAATCCCAAACGGGTGCCGCAAATGGCCAATGCTGAAGCAGTAATGGCGGAAATTGATCGCCCTTCCGACGTGCGTGTTGCTGGGCTGGCACTGAATATGAGGGGAATCGAACGCGCATTAGATGCCGGCGTCGACGAAGTGCGCTATGTGGTGGTCGCAAGCGAGACATTTAACTTGAAGAATCAGGGGGCCAGCATCGACGAGACGCTCAGAGGTCTTGAAGGGATTGCAAAACGAGTCATCGAATCGGGACGGTTGTTGTCGGGCACGATCGGCGCCTCTTTTGGCTGCCCCTTTGAAGGGAATACCAGCACGGACGCCGTGGTTCAAATTGCACGACGCTACGAGCAGGTCGGCGTTCACGAGGTAATGCTTGCCGACACCATCGGCTGTGCGGTTCCCTCTCAGGTACGAAATCTCATAAGCGTGGTCCGCGCTGAGTTAAGTGAGACAATTGGTCTTGGCTGTCACTTCCATAACACTAGAAATACCGGCATAGCCAATGCTGTCGCAGCTGTGGAAGCAGGAGTACAGATTTTAGATTCATCCGTTGGTGGAATAGGGGGTTGCCCATTTGCGCCGCGAGCGACCGGTAATATCGCAACGGAAGATTTATGTTATGTATTGCGTAACATGGGCTACGATATCGGTATTGATTTAGCCAAGCTGGTCGACGTCGCTAAATGGGCTGAGGGTTTTTTCGATGAACCACTGCCTGGTCAGGTAATGAAGGCGGGCTTGTTCCCAGATGACGTACTGGCGAAGATTGCTGCTTGATTCGGCGAGAATTCATTCAACTGTTCCGAATTCTTGGACAAGAATTGGTGTTGGGTGAGTAATTCTGGACGCTGAAAAAATATAATGAAAAAGAGCAAGAGCTTGGACGAGATGGCAGATGTGTACCCCAGGCGTTCCTATGGGGGAGAGCATTGGATTCGGCCACAAACCCGGAGTGGCAGTGGTTGATTTTCAACTCGGGTTTACTGATGCCCGATTTCCACTTGGCGGAGCGCCCTTGGTAGATCGTGCAGTTTCCAATTCCACGCGTCTGTTGGCTGTTGCGCGAGATTCCAACGTACCCATAGCAACTTGCTATACCGGGTACAATTCGAAGCGGGATATGCCCTATTGGAAAATCTCTGCGCTTGATGACATAGTGGAAGGTGATCCGTCTACAGAATTGGACCCAAGAACCTATGACCCGAACTACGATGTCGCGATGCGCAAGCCTTGGGCTTCGATGTTTTTCCAGACGCCTGCCGCGGCTTTTTTAAACGAAGAAACAGTGGATACC
>DUBL01000174.1:11917-12489 GCA_012960345.1 Gammaproteobacteria bacterium
ATTGTGATATTACAACTGTAGATGAAACCATCGTTTGGATCGAAAAACAGCGATCTGCGCTTAATGGAAATTAGATTGCAACGCAAACCGGTTAATGAATCGATAAATCAATAAAAGAGGATGAACGACTCACGAAAAACAACGGCCTGGTTCGACGCCCAGTTGCGAAAAGCAAAAGATGATTTCGCACGGTTGGGAAAGAGCGACAGCGGCGCAAAGCAAAAGAAGGGAAGTGATGATACCAAGGCATTGCATCGTTCAGCGGCGTCTTCGGGTGTGTCGACAAGGCCACATCCGCCAGTTTCTAAAACCCCTCCAGCACTTAAAGAGCAACCGGTAAATCGGGAGCCAAATAAGGAAACGCTTCGAGCCAGAACAGAGCAAAGACTGTCTTCAACAGCGGCCTCTTCTCTAGCTGAAAAAGACCGGGTCAGCCCTGCACGGTCAACTGGTCAGTCCGGGTATCGTCTAGGTGCAGATGTTGGTGGGACATTTACCGATATTTTGCTGATTGAGGAATCTACTGGACATAACTACACGGCGAAAGTGCCTTCTACGCCTCAAGATTCGTC
>DUBL01000174.1:12500-18784 GCA_012960345.1 Gammaproteobacteria bacterium
AACGGCATAGAACGCGTATGTGAGCAGGCAGGCATATCTCCAACTGAAATCACGCACGTGATGCACGGCACTACCGTCGCGACCAATACGGTATTGACCGCGAGCGGTGCAAAAGTGGGACTCGTCACGACCAAAGGTTATAAGCAGGTCTTGCAGATCGCACGGTCATTTGTACCGGGTGGGTTGGGTGGATGGGTCATATTCAATAAGAGTGATCCTTTGGCGCCGCTTGAGCTAACGATCGACGTGGATGAACGTATCGGCGCTGATGGAGAGGTTATCCGGCCTTTAGATGAAAGCGGGTTGCGAGAATCACTAGAAAGCCTTGCCCAGGAACGCATCGAGGCTTTGACCGTGTCGCTGATGAACGCTTACACGAACGGTGCTCATGAAGAACGGGTTCGGCAGATTGCTGAGAGTGTCATGCCAGGGATACCAATTTCAATTTCGTCCGAGGTGGTTCCGGAGATGTATGAGTACGAACGCACGGAAACAACGGTAGTGAATTCGTATATACGACCGGTAGTTTCAACCTACATGGAGAATCTGGAAGCGGAATTAAATCGGCGAATGACTGGGGTGCAGCTCCATATTTTGCGTTCGGATGGCGGGTTGGCATCTGCTGAGGTCGCAAAAGCGACCCCGGTCAATCTTTTGATGAGTGGTCCGGCCGGGGGGGTTTCAGGGGCGATCTGGATGGCCCGCCAGGCGGGCTACAGTGACCTCCTAACTTTCGATATGGGCGGCACATCGACCGACGTGGCCTTGATTCAGAACGGTATTGCGCAAACCCGAAGGGAAACCAGAGTTGCAGATATAACAGTTCGATCCTCTTCTGTTGATGTCAGATCAGTTGGTGCAGGCGGTGGGTCGATCGCTTATGTTCCTGAACTGACCAAAGCATTGAGGGTCGGGCCGCAGAGTGCCGGTGCAGAACCGGGGCCGGCTGCTTACGGCAAAGGTGGCACTGAGCCGACTGTGACGGATGCCAACGTCGTTCTGGGATATCTGCCATCGAGCGCAAAACTAGGTGGCGATCTATTGATTGATCATGCCAAGGCGGAAGAAGCTGTCAGCACGGTAGGTAAAGCGATGGGATTGTCCGTTAGGGAGGCGGCGGAGGGGATCGTGAACATCGTGAACGAAAACATGTTCGGAGCGTTACGCCTCGTCTCGGTCGAGCAAGGGTTTGACCCACGTGATTTTGCACTTATCGGATTTGGCGGTGCCGGGCCGTTACACGCGAATGCGCTCGGCAAGTTAATGAATTCATGGCCCGTCATTATTCCGCCGGGGCCGGGAGTGTTATGTGCTTATGGCGATGCAACAACTCGCGTTCGAGACGAGTCGGCGCGAACTTTTGTCCGCCGATTCGCAGATACGGACGATCAGGAAGTCCTTGGGATCTTGCGGGAATTGTCTGCTGCAGCGGGATCGACCCTGGATTTAGAAGGTGTGCCAAAGGCAGAGCAAACGACTCTGTATCAAATCGACCTTCGATATGCTGGCCAGGGTATGCGATTGACGGTGAACATGACGCCTGAGGAATTTGAAACAGGTGGCCTCAAAGAGCTCGGGAGAAGATTTGATGAAATGCACGAGCAGCTGTTTACATTTTCACTCGAAACACAAAGAGAGTTGTATAACCTTCGTGCACTGGTTCAAGGCAGAGAGAGCGCGGCTCAGGGCGAGACTCTGCCCAGCGGGAATGGGGATCCTTCGACTGCGATATACGCCAATACCAAAATATTTTTCGAAGGGCGCGATCATGACGCCAGCATTATGGATCGGTCTGCACTCAAGTCGGGCGATCTAATTCGTGGCCCAGCGGTTGTGACTGAAATGGATTCGACTACATTGGTTTTGCCAGAACATACGGGCGCCGTAGATCAGTTTGGAAATATTTTGATACGACCAAATAACACATAAGTTCATCGAGTAAAAGCAATGCCTGCTCAAATTATTCAAACCAATAATTCACCATTTGCCGATGTGAGTGTAGACGCAGTGACGCTCGATATTATCGAAAATGCACTCCGTAATGCGCGAACTGAAATGGATGCTGTTCTTTTTCGAACTGCAATGTCCCCTGGAATTCGCGAGCAACATGACGCCTTTCCTATGATCGCTAACCAGGAAGGGAAGATGGTTGTCGGTCAGTTCGGTTCGTTTTTCTGGGGATTCCAGCAAGGTTACGAGGGCACTATCGAAGAGGGCGATGTATTCCTTACCAATGATCCCTATACCTGCAATGGGGCTGTTAGCCATTTGAACGATTGGCTGATGATGATGCCGATCTATATCGACGGAAGAATCGTCGCTTGGTCGGCCATGTTTGGACATATGACCGATATTGGCGGGAAGGTGCCGGGTAGTTTGCCGACTGACGCTGCGCAGATATTTGAAGAGGGCATTCAGGTCCCTCCGGTGAAAATCTTTCGAAAAGGAGAACTCAATAAGGAAATCCTTGAACTTATCTTGAGAAATTGCCGATTGCCGGAATGGAATCGGTCAGATTTTAATGCCATCGTGGCCGCGCTTCGTTTGGCTGAACGCAGGATCTTCGAAATGGCAGATCGTTTCGGGGTAGATCATCTGGTCTTTGCTATGCAGGAGATGCTTGACCGGAACAAACGTGCCATGAATTCGATTCTGAACACAGTCATACCAGAAAAGAAACAACATTTTACCGACTATATCGATGATGACGGTATGGGGATGGGGCCGTATAAGGTGGTCTGCACCATGTGGCGAGAGGGGGATCTAGTAATTTTTGATTTTGAAGGCACTGATCCCCAGTCAATCAGTTCCGTCAATTTTCTTCTCAATGAAGAAATGTTCAAGATGTTCCTGGGTACCTTTTTTATTAATTTATTTGATCCCCAGATTCTTTTTAACGATGGGTTTTACGATCTGGTTGATGTTCGAATTCCACGGGGATCGATTCTCAAGCCAATTCGACCTGCTGCGCTGAGTTCACGCACCCATATGTTAGGGCGTATTTTCGACATCATGAGCGGGCTTTTGGGGCAGGGGTCTCCAGACGCGCTATGTGCCGCTGGGTTTTCGGACAGCCCCCATTTCATGTATTCCGGATACGATAAAAATGGCGAGTGGTATCAGTTGTACCAGATTGGATTCGGCGGCATTCCTGGACGCCCCGCAGGAGACGGTCCCGACGGCCATTCTCTTTGGCCGGCGTTCACCAATGTACCCAACGAATTTCTTGAGGCGTATTTTCCTTTGCGGATAGTTAAATACGAGACGATTACCGATAGCGGCGGTCCCGGCCTTCATCGTGGCGGAAACGGATTGTCGATGGGATACCAGTTTCTGGAACCTGGAGAAATTTCGATACACGATGATCGCTGGTTGACGCATCCTTGGGGAGTCAATGGTGGATTGCCAGGCCAACGCAGCGACAAGCTGATGGTTCGAGCAGAAGGGGAAACTGAATGGATGCCCTCTAAGTGCGATCGCATTAAGGTGAATGTTGGGGATACTCTTTATTTCAATACCTGGGGTGGCGGTGGTTGGGGGGACCCTTTGCAAAGGGAGGCGTCGAAAGTGGCCTTGGATGTTCGACGAGGTCTCGTCAGTAATGAAGGAGCGCGCCGTTACGGTGTCGTCTTGATTTCGAATCGATCTGTCGACGAATCTGCGACTAGCGATCTGAGGCGGAGAATGGCTTCAGAGCGGGGCGACGTTGGCCTATTCAATTTTGGAGGTACGGTAGAAGAACTGAAGGCCCGGTGTAAGGCGGATACAAACTTGGATCCGCCGGTGACCCCCGTATTTCAAAAGTGGATGGGTCGATCAAGCAAGGGAGCTGCTGCTTAGAAAGCAAACGCAGGGATCATGGGATTAAAGGCCAGCAAGTCCCACGTCAGTTGAGCGAGTTACTTCATATCAGGGAATTGATTTCGTCAGATTACTTTGTTTGTGCGTAGTTCTGAAATATGCGTATCACTGTAGTTTAGCTCTCGCAATATTTCATCTGTGTGCTGACCCAGAGCTGGCGCTGGTTGGGCAGGTGTTTCTCCGGTAGAAGAGCGGACAGGGTTTGCCACCAGACGATAATCCCCGTGGGACGGGTGTTCGAGCGTTTGTAGCCGATCATGGTCGGTCACAAAGGGGTTCTCCAGTGCTTGCATGAGATCATTAACGGGTGCAGCGGGTACGGTGCCTGCGAATATCTTAAGCCAGTCTTCTGTCGATCGCTTGCTGAGTGCGTGATCGATCAATTCGGTCAGCTGATCACGCTGCGTCAATCGATCCTGGAAGTTATTGTATTTGTCGTCTTCTTTCCATTCGGGTCTATTCAGCGCGTCACACAGAGCTGGCCAGAATTTTTCCTTGTTACACATGATGAAAATCCAGCCATCTTTGGTACGGTAGAGTTGACACGGAGTAAGTGATGGGTGGGCAGATCGTGGCAATCGTTGCTGGACTTCCCCTTCGTTCAGATACCATGCAGCAAGATAGTTCATATTGCTTAGGGCAACATCGAATAGGCTGATATCCAGATCCTGACCGATTCCAGTCGACCTTGCGCTGATGACCCCCGCGACCAGCGCATAGGCGAGACCGACGCCGGTCATGAAATCAACCATCGACAATCCAAAACGCGCGGGTGGGCCATCCGGATCTCCGGTCAAAGAGAGGAAACCGGCTTCTGCCTGCATCAGGTAGTCGTATCCGGGCCAATTGGCCCGTGGCCCTTTGCGGCCGTAGGCACTCAGATGTGCACAGACAATCTTGGGGTTGTGTGCCTTCAGGTGTTCATACGTCAGCCCCAATTTTTCTGGTACATCACCTCGAAGGTTGGAGCTCAATGCATCGGCACTGCGGACCAGATCGTGCAGTACCATCACAGATTCGGGTTGAGTTAAATCCAGAGTAAAGCTTTTCTTGTTTCGATTTAGAGAATGAAAAAAGACGCTATCGTGTTCCTCGAAGAAAAATGGACCTACGTCCCGCGCCATGTCGCCCCCATCATTGGGGTTCTCGATTTTGATGACTTCGGCACCTAGATCGGCCAGGAACATCGTACCAAAGGGTCCAGCACCGTACTGTTCTACAGCGATGACACGAAGTGATTCTAGAGGTAGCACAGCTTCCCTTGCAGAGCGAACTGCCTTACAGCTTGTTTCGCTCTATTAATTGTTTTGCGATAATGATTTTCTGTAGTTCGTTGGTTCCTTCCCCGATTGCCAACAAAGGCGCGTCCCGATAGTAACGCTCAATATTGAATTCTTTCGAGTAGCCATAAGCGCCGTGAATTCGCATGGCATCGAGGCTGTTACTCACTGCCGCTTCGGAAGCTGCTAATTTCGCCATACCGGCTTCCAAATCGCATCGATCTCCGGTGTCGAAAGCTCTTGCGGCAGATTCGGTCAATAGTCGCGCTGATTCAACCCGTGTCGCCATATCCGCTAACTTGATCTGAATGGACTGATGTTCACCAATCGGCTTTCCAAAACTTTGTCGTTGCTGCGCATAGGCAAGGGATTCCTCGAGGCAAGCTCGGGCGATGCCGACGCCACGCGCTGCAATATTGATCCGCCCGAGTTCCAAGCCGGCCAGGATTTGCTGAAGCCCCCGCCCTTCCGATTCACCGATCAGGTTTGTCGCTGGGACGCGGCAGTCCTCAAATACAAGTTCGGCTGTATCGATTCCGCGGTAACCGAGCTTGTCGAGTTTTCGAGTCACCGTGAACCCCGGTCCTTTTTCGATGAGAAGCAGGCTCATTCCCCGATGGGCAGGTTGGGCATTGACATCGGTTTTCACCAGGACCGCAAGGATCCCCCCTGCTGCACTGTTGGTAATCCAGGTCTTGGCCCCATTGACGACGTATTCTTCTCCGTCCTTAACGGCGCGCGTGCGGATTGCTTGTAGATCAGTACCACAATCTGGCTCGGTCAAGGCAATACCACCGCGAAGCTCACCGCTTGCAAAACGGCGAAGGAATTGTTGTTTTTGTTCGTCTCGACCAAAACGTTGAACCGCTGCTGCCATGATGAGGTGGGAATTAAAAAAACCAGACACCGACATCCAGACCGCAGAAATTCGCTCAATGATTTTGGCGTAGACTCCGGCAGACAAACCCAAGCCACCATATTCGGGTGCAATTGTGGCGCCAAAAAGACCAAGTTCAACCAGCCGATCCACGATCTTTTGTGGATAGATATCGTTCGCTTCCAGTTCGCGAACGACCGGACGGACATCGCGCTCGAGAAACCGATCTATGGAGTCTAGTATGAGCGCGTCATCTGGGTTGGGTC
>DUBL01000175.1:0-1451 GCA_012960345.1 Gammaproteobacteria bacterium
GTCGTGGTTTTCGATTTGAACCTCAATTGGACTCAATGCATTGGGGTTGGGATTCTCGTCGATTTGGATGTCGATCTGTTGAGCTAACCCCAGTGTGATTGGATCACGACGGACTTCGAGAGTGAAATCATTGCCGATGACTCCACCGGTGATGAGTGCTCGGGCCGCGACGAAGCGGGCACACAATCTCGCATAGTTAATATCCATGTCACGGGTAACCGGGCGACCGACTAGATGGTGTGTTAACGAAGGCACGCGGGCCACGACATTTCGGATATCACTGTGCGCCAACGAATGTTCTTTACGCAAGGTCAGGCAGGCATCGACGATGCCGTGAGTAGCACGACCGCTGGGAAATGGCTTGTGGGCGACTTCGGTAATTCTCCATACGTTGCCGAGTTGTGGTAGCACGTCGTCTAGATGGTGTTGGCCCTCGAACAGTGCATAGAATCCAAAAGGGCCTTCAAGAATATGACGGGTTCCCGGAATGCCCTGAAGGGCAATGTCACAAGCGGTCATAGCATTACGCGCGTTAAATCCCATCTGCATGGCTAGCAGCGGCGATCCTTCGGTATGCGCCTGCATGGTGCCACACAGTTGGGCATGGGCAATGCCGAAGCTGCTGATCAATTGTTCTGTTTCGTAGCCTCGTAGGATAGACACGGCGGCGGTGGCGCCGAATGCCCCGCAGGTACCGGGACGGAAAAACTTCAGTGGGCTTGCACTAGCGACACCGAGGTGACAGGCAACGTCCACGCCCAAGGTGACAGCACGCACCAGTTGGCGCCCTGATATGGTGTCGCCACCGTTTGATCGTACGCGATCAATTTCCGCCAAGCTGGCAGCCAGCACGACGGTGACTGGGTGGACGACCGCCTGCTCATGAACACAATCATATTCGGCATTGTGAATTTGGTAAGCGTTGCAAAGCGCTGCCGCTTTGGCATCGAGTACCTTATCTTGTCCCCACACTCGTGCCGAGTCCTGGGCAGGTGCAGCCCCCATCGCATTGATCAGCTCTGTCACCCATGGGCCGCCGCTACCGGCAAGGCCAACCCCGATCGAGTCGAGAATGAACTTTTGCGATGCCGCAATCGCTTCTTGAGGCAGGTCATCAAAGCCCGTCTCAACGACATGGTGCGCGATGTGTTCTATAGCATCAATGGTCATCTGTGGTTTCCTGCTGTACCTATCCAGTGGCGCGCGATGTCGATTCGTCGAGCAATCCATACGTCATCGTGCTGGGCGACATAATTTAGAAACTTCTCCAGTGCGTGAATGCGACCGGGCCGACCCATAATGCGTAAGTGCACGCCGATAGACATCATGCGAGTGTGCTCAGCGCCTTCAGCATAGAGACAGTCAAAGGTGTCTTTTGCGTACTGCAACCAGTCCGAGGGCATATAGGACGGTGAAGTCCACAGTTTCATGTCATTCGTGTCGAGCGCATA
>DUBL01000175.1:1469-3125 GCA_012960345.1 Gammaproteobacteria bacterium
GGATGGTCGCCCTGTGTATCCCAAAATGGCTGATCGTCAGAATAATCATCCATGTGATAGACAAAGCCAGACTCGGCCAGCAGGCGGCGCGTGTTTTCGGTAATGAGATAGCGTGACAACCAACCGAGTGGCCGACTACCACATTTTGTGGTGATCGATTCAATGGTTGCATTAATGAACGTGCGCTCTTCGCTCTCGTTCATTCGGTGTTGGTGGGTCCAGCGTAGGCCATGCGCGCAGACTTCATGGCCACTAGCGATGATTTGTTCTGCGAGATCAGGGGCACGCTCTAGGCTAAGCGCAGCGCAGGTAAAGGTTGCAGTGACATTTTTTTCAGCAAGGAGTGCCAGAATACGCGGTGCGCCTGCCTGAATGCCGTAACGATAGTTACTTTCATTCGCCAAATTTCGTTGCGGTTTTCTTAACACCACACCGAGTTCATCGACCGGTTCGGGTCGAGGATCGCCGTCTCGAACTGACTGTTCTGCCCCCTCCTCAACGTTCACAACGATGGAAAGTGCAAGACGCTGGCGGTCAGGCCAGCTTGTGGGTGCTGATGATGGCTCGTTATATTGGGACAATGTGTTCACTTGGCATCGGGTCAACGGGTAGGAAATTACCCGAATCTTAACCGACGGAATAATAACGGAGTGCGCCTTGACTGATGTGCCCGAAATTGGAACAGCTCCATCACATGCACGGCGTGCCCCGTACACAACGTCATCGCGCCACTGGTGTGTTAGCGGGTGAGTACGGCTGGGGTCGTATCCAAATCGCCGACTATGTGCGTCGATATTCTCCTGGGACCGTTCTATGGATTAGCGAGCGGTTGCCTGTGTCCAGGGTGCGATCTGCCCTTGGCCGTGAGACTGACGTTATTGTGTTCGATGGCTTTGCAGGGTTTGATATTGATGCATTGGGTGCCGTTGGCGGCAGTATTCGGGGTGGGGACCTGCTGTTGCACCCTTTAATATTCCCTAGCGTAAGCGCCAGGCCTGAGTTTTTAGTAGCAGGTTCCGTGATAGAAAGAGATGAATCAGGCGAGCGACGACATTCGTATAAAAAATCATCATGCCCATTGCAGCCGCAGGGGCAACATCACCGGCATCATCCATATTCAGCACAGCAATTGCCGCCAGTGTTGTATCGGGAGAATACAAAAATATGACCGCCGAAACAGTCGTCATCGCATTGACGAACAGGTAGATCGAAATATCCAGTATTGCCGGTAGACAAACCGGCACGGTAACACTCGAAACCAATCGGTAAAATGGTTGCTTCAGGGACGAGGCGACGGCTTCGAACTCCCTGTCCATTTGCTTCAAAGCAGTGACAGCGGTGAGATGTGAGACCGTGTAAAAGTGAGTTACGGTACACACCACCAGGATTCCCATGGTTGCGTATAAGCCATTCAGCGGGTTTGCCGGGTCGTTAAAGAAGAAGATGTAGGCCAGACCTAGAACCAGGCCAGGAACGGCCATCGGCATCATCGCCAGGAACTGGAACGCCGATCGGGTAGCAAAAAATCCATTGGTTTTTTCAACCACATAGGCCCCGGCAAAAACAATTATTGTGCCCGCGATTGCGGTATAAATACCCAGCTGAATCGAATGAGAATACGAAGCCCAGCCGCCGCCGTCCATCACATTAAAATTA
>DUBL01000176.1 GCA_012960345.1 Gammaproteobacteria bacterium
AAAGGCGATTGCGACAGAACTAAAAACGACTACAATTTGTGCGCTTGCCAGAGCTAACCAACAGGATGTGGCGTTGGCAGCGGAGGCGGTTAAGCCGGCAGCGTCGCCACGAATTCATACTTTTATTGCGACTTCGCCGTTACATATGCGTGAGAAGTTACGCATGCAACCCCAAGACGTATTGGAGCGGGCGGTGGCCGCTGTTAAGCAGGCCAGAAATGAAACAGATGACGTCGAGTTCTCTCCCGAAGATGCCGGGCGTTCAGAGCCGGAGTTTTTGTGTCGTATCATCGAGGCTGTGATTGATGCCGGCGCAACGACGATCAATATTCCCGATACTGTTGGCTACACATTACCTCATGAGTTTGGTCAACTCATCGAGCATCTGATGGCTAATGTGAACAATGCGGATAAGGCCATCTTTTCTGTGCATTGTCATAACGATCTGGGCCTAGCGGTGGCCAATTCATTGGCCGGTGTGTCGGTGGGTGCTCGACAGGTTGAATGCACTATTAATGGATTGGGCGAACGTGCGGGTAATGCTTCGTTGGAAGAAGTTGTGATGGCGGTGCGTACTAGGCAGGACATGTTTAACTGCGACACACGCATTGAAACGCAACACATCGTTCCGGTAAGCCGCTTGGTTTCCAGCATCACCGGTTTTCCGGTACAGCCGAACAAGGCCATTGTGGGTGCCAATGCGTTTGCGCATGAATCGGGAATTCACCAGGACGGGGTGTTAAAGAGCCGCGAAACCTATGAGATCATGCGGGCTGAGGACGTAGGCTGGGCAGAGAATCGAATGGTGCTTGGAAAGCATTCGGGACGCCGGGCTATTCGAGAGCGATTGTTGGCGCTCGGCATTGATTTGCAAACCGAGGAAGAACTCAACGATGTTTTTAAGAAGTTTAAGGAGCTGGCGGATAAGAAGCACGAAATTTTCGATGAAGACTTGCAGGCGTTAATTACCCGTCAGGAGGACGTCATCTCATCGAGTGCTATCAGGTTAGTGGCGATGGATACTCGCTCAACCACCGAGGGCGTACCCACCGCGACCATTACCCTTGAAGTGGGTGGGGAACCCCGCGGCGCCACCTGTGAAGGCGACGGGGTAGTAGACGCCTGTTTTAAGGCGGTCGAAGTCATCGTTGCTTCATCGAGTGAATTGTTACTGTATTCGGTCAAGAATGTGACCGCGGGGACTGATTCACAAGGTGAGGTCAGTGTGAGGTTGCAGCAAAATGACCGAATCGGCAACGGCGTAGGATCCGATACCGACATTGTCATCGCTTCTGTGAAGGCTTATGTCAACGCGCTGAATAAACTGAAGACGCAAGGGGATCGGTTGAATCAGAAACGTGGTAGCGGCGTCTAGGCGACCTCATGTGGGCCCTAACGGAATGAACCCGGCGCGGCGGACACACTATCTCAAAGCGCTTGGGATTACCCGATGGCAGAATCGTACCTCAGTTCTCGAAGTAGATAATAAGGGGGCGACGCACCCAAAAGACGCATCAGCTATAGAGTCCAGTCCAATACTGGGTGGCTCCATCACATTCGATCAGTTGGCCTTAGAGGCAGCGGCGTGCACTCGGTGCGCTCTCCACAAGACTCGTAACCGTGTCGTTTTTGGGTCGGGTGATGTCAAGGCGAACTGGTTGTTTGTGGGGGAAGCGCCGGGGCGGGAAGAGGATCGCTCGGGAGAGGCCTTCGTCGGTCGCGCGGGCCAATTGTTGAATTCGATGCTATTCGCACTGGGGCTCGATCGTGAAGACGTGTATATCGCTAATGTATTGAAATGTCGTCCGCCCGATAATCGTGATCCCGGGGGAGAAGAAGTCGCTGCCTGTGAGTCATTTCTTCATCGACAGGTGGAATGGGTGCAACCCTTGATGATCATGGCATTGGGTCGATTCGCGGCGCAGTCCTTACTGAAGACAACGGAGTCCATTGGCCAGTTGCGCGGTCGAATGCATCACTACGAGCCCTTTCGGATTCCGCTGATCGTTACCTATCACCCAGCTTATTTACTGCGTTCTCCACTTGCCAAGCGAAAAGTCTGGTCAGATCTGCTTTTGGCACGACGCAGCCTTATCCGTTAACTCGCAATGGTCAATTGGTTTGATTCAGTACTAGGAGTTGCCCTGCATGAAGCAGAAGAAGATGTAATCTCAACGATTTTGCCGGCACGTTATTACGAGGTAGTGGTCGACGTGGGCCCGGGTCGAATGAGTGCGTTTAGTGGCATTCAAAGTGAACGTCGCGTCGGCCTTGCCCCCCCATCAACTGCTAGCGCGCCGGCGGGTGTCACAGCCCGGCTGGAACAGCTCCCGCTGATGGCGCGAACGGTCGATCTCGTATTGTTGCGCCATTCTTTGGATTTCGCGGTCGATCCGCGTCATGCGCTACGGGAGGTTGTGCAGAGCATGGCGCCTGAAGGCCTCGTGGTGATCTGCGGATTCAATCGCCTCGGGTTGTGGGGGGCGGCGAAGATGATTAGCCGAACCAAACAGGTACCGTGGAACGGCCGTTATCTATCGCTTGGTCGTTTGCATGATTGGTTGTCGCTGTTACAACTGAAGGTGGTCGGGGGTCGCACGTGTTTTTACAGACCTCCGCTGCAGTCGTCTGGATGGTTGGAAGGTCTCGATTTCATGGAAGCCATGGGGGATCGATGGTGGCCTCTGTTGGGGGGTGCGTATGTGGTGGTGGCGCGCAAACGCAGCGCCTCGGCCCGTTTAGTACCGGTGCAAGAGCAGTTCCGCCGTAGGGCCAATGGCCGGAAATTTGCGATCGTTGGTGGTACCCACCAACAGTCAGGTGGCGTGGTTAAACCCGTTCGGCAACAATGGACTAAGAGGTGATGGGTGTGGAGTATGCGGAGTCGTTGATTGAAATCTATGCCGACGGCGCGTGTCGAGGGAATCCAGGGCCGGGTGGTTGGGGGGTCGTCGTGTTGAGCGCCCAGGGGGATCAGGAAATGATGGGTGCAACGGGTAATACTACGAACAACCGAATGGAGTTATGTGGGGTGCTGGAAGGCCTGCGGGCATTGTCCCAACCGGCGCGGGTGCGTGTTTACACTGATTCGACCTATGTGTGCAAAGGAATGACAGAGTGGATCGCCGGATGGAAACGGCGCAATTGGCGGACTGCAGGCGGCCGGGCGGTGAAGAATCAGGACTTGTGGTTGGCCCTGGATGAAGCACAGAGTCACCACGAGGTGGAATGGCAATGGGTTCGCGGTCATGCCGGGAACGTGGGCAATGAGCGGGCCGACGGCCTGGCGAACTTGGCCATCGATCGTTGGGTGGCTAACTGTGCTACGGATTCGGAGTGCGGCTCATGAGGCAAGTGGTGCTTGATACAGAGACCACAGGGCTTGACTGGCGAAGAGGTCATCGAGTCATAGAAATAGGCTGTATTGAGGTGGTCAATCGACGCGTCACGGGGGAGCAGTTTCAGGCACACGTTAATCCGCATCGAGAGGTGGATCCAGAAGCCTATGCTGTTCACGGGTTGTCTGATGAGTTTCTGAGGGACCAGCCAGATTTCAGTGAGATTGCACAGGCGTGGCTCGCTTTTATACAGGGGGCGGAACTGGTAATCCACAATGCAGAATTTGATGTAGGTTTTCTCAATGCGGAGATTAAATTATTATCCGATCCATCGAAATTGCTTCAGGACATGTGCGAAATTCATGACACCCTGGATTTGGCTCGACGACTCCATCCGGGGCAGCGCAACAGCCTGGATGCACTAAGCCGTCGGTATGGCGTCGATGGGCGAGATCGCACTCATCATGGCGCTTTGCTAGATGCGCAGATTCTTGCCGATGTGTATCTTGCGATGACCGGTGGGCAAACAATGTTGCATTTTGAAGGGTCGACCTTGGCTCGGCCGGAAACGGCACCAACCGGACTCAACAGCGGCGAGCAATCCCATTCGATGGCGCGCTCCCCGTTGGTCGTGCCGGCCAAGGAAAATGAACTGATCGCGCACCGTGATTGGCTGAGGCGGCTCGGGGTTGACACGCTAGAGGGCGAATCATAGTTCAAACGGTGAACTGCCCTGGACTGAAACGCAAAGTTTGAGGAAATAGTTATGGCAGATGAACGGGTCATTGCGGTTAAACCACATATCGCGGCCACAACGCATATGGATGACAAAACATATCAGGCGATGTATGCGGAGTCGATCAGCTCACCTGAAACGTTTTGGGGGAAGCAAGCTGAAAAATACGTGACCTGGTTCAAGGGTTGGGAACGCGTTAGCCACGTCGATTTTGGTTCGGGCGATATCCGCTGGTTTGAAGGGGCAAAATTGAACGCCTCCTATAATTGTCTCGATCGACACTTAGAGTCCAAGGGTGATGACACGGCGATCATTTGGGAAGGGGATGAGCCCGGTGATGAACGTCTGATTAGTTACCGCGAGTTACATGGTGAAGTGTCGCGGTTCGGGAATCTGCTGAAATCACGCGGAGTCAGTAAAGGCGATCGCGTTGCAATTTATATGCCGATGATTCCCGAGGCGGCAGTCGCCATGTTGGGATGCGCCCGCATCGGTGCTATTCACTCTGTTGTTTTTGGCGGATTCTCGCCTGATTCTCTTCGCGACCGTATTCTGGACTCAGACTGCCGTGTGATTGTGACGGCGGATGAGGGGCCACGGGGTGGGCGGAATGTGCCACTGAAAGCGAACGTTGAGAGTGCGCTCGAAGGGTGTCCAAACGTTCATACGACTATTGTCGTTCGCCGCACAGGCAATAGTGTGCCGGGCAATGCGTCCCGTGATGTCTGGTATCAAGAGGCCATGGAAGCGATGAATGGCGACTGTCCAGCGGAAGAGATGGATGCGGAGGATCCACTGTTTATTCTGTATACCTCGGGTTCGACCGGAAAGCCTAAGGGGGTGATGCACACCACTGGCGGTTATCAGTTGTATGCGGCGATGACCCATCGCCTGGTCTTCGATTATCAGGACAATGAGGTTTTCTGGTGTACCGCCGATGTGGGTTGGATAACCGGGCATTCCTATATCGTTTACGGGCCGTTGGCCAACGGCGCGACCACATTGATGTTTGAAGGGGTGCCTACATACCCCGATTCCAGTCGTTTTTGGCGAATCGTGGATCGTCATCAAGTTAATATTTTCTACACTGCTCCCACCGCTATTCGGGCCCTGATGGGGCTCGGGAATGACTGGGTTAGGCAGGCATCGAGGTCCAGTCTGCGACTTTTAGGTACCGTAGGAGAACCGATCAATCCGGAAGCCTGGGAATGGTACTACCGGATTGTCGGTGACGAGCGTTGTCCAATCGTTGACACGTGGTGGCAAACGGAGACAGGGGGCATCATGATCACGCCCTTGCCAGGTGCCACGGCACTTAAACCCGGTTCAGCGACTCGCCCATTTTTCGGTATTCAGCCGGCGTTGATTGATAATGATGGCCAGGAGATTGAGGGCGCCGGTGCGGGTAATCTGGTTATTACGCGATCCTGGCCCGGACAGATGCGAACCGTGTACGGAGACCACGAGCGATTCAAAGAGACCTATTTCTCAGCACATCCGGGTTATTACACGACTGGCGATGGCGCCCGCCGCGATGAGCAGGGCTATTATTGGATAACCGGTCGAGTCGATGATGTGATCAATGTGTCCGGTCACCGAATGGGTACAGCAGAGATCGAAAGTGCGCTCGTGCTCCATCGGGATGTCGCCGAGGCAGCTGTGGTTGGCTATCCACATGATATTAAGGGGCAGGGAATATATGCGTACGTGACCTTGAACGTGGGCACTTCCCCATCAGATGCGCTACGCGAGGCGTTGGTGCAGTTGGTGCGCAAAGAGATTGGCGCATTTGCGCGACCGGATGTTATCCAGTGGGCACCAGGGTTGCCAAAAACCCGGTCGGGTAAAATCATGCGGCGTATCCTGCGAAAGATTGCAGAGAATGAACTGGATGAGTTGGGCGATACCTCGACACTGGCGGAGCCTGGAGTGGTTGACGAGCTGTTAGCTAATCGGGCGGGCTGATTGATTCGGTGGCTTAACTCAAGTGGCTGGATAGTTGCTCCCCACGCAGGACATCCGATAGAATCCACCCCCCACCATAACGACTCCTTGCTGCACTGCATGAACAGGCAGCTAAATCCACGGGGAGAGTGCGATGCGACATTACGAGATTATTTTTCTCGTTCATCCAGATCAGAGTGAAAACGTTGGCGCGATGGTCGAACGCTACCGGAAACATGTTGAAGACACGAAGGGTACCGTCCATCGAGTTGAGGACTGGGGCCGGCGTCAGTTGGCCTATCCGATCGAAAAAATTCACAAGGCACATTATGTCCTGATGAATATTGAGTGTGACCAGGCGAGTATCGACGAGTTAAAGAGCATGTTTAAGTTTAGCGATGCCGTTATCCGCAACATGGTGATTCGCACGTCAAAGGCAGTTATCGATCCGTCACCACTAGCGCGCAGCGGAGAGGAAGCCCGAGAGAGTGAACTTCGAGAGACCCGTGAGTCCGAGGCATCTGCCCGCGAAGTCTCTGAGCGCGTGGACGATGCGGTACCAGGGGAGACGTCCGAGGTGGCTGGCCATGAAGTCTCTGAGCGTGTGGATGAAACAGTATCAGAGGAGACGTCAGCGGCGGCTGCCAGCGATGTGACCATCGTTGAATCACCGGTTGCATCTAACCCGGTTGAGGTAATCGAGAGCGAGGTGGAAAAACCGGGATTGTCAGGCCCTGATGGAAGCGCTGAAATGGCAACTGAGTCAGGTGAGTCGGTTTCTTCTGATACGGACCTCGACACAGTGAGCGAGTCGGATGACATCAGCAGAGGAGAGAGCTAATGGCACAAAGACCTACTAGAAAGCGGAAATTCTGTCGATTCACCGCGCTGGGTATTAAGGAAATCGATTACAAGGATTTGGATACGCTCAAGGGTTATATCAGCGAGACGGGACGTATCGTCCCTAGTCGCAATACCGGGACAAAACCTCGTTACCAGCGCCAATTATCGACAGCGATTAAGCGCGCCCGTTTTCTGGCGCTGTTGCCCTACACGGATCAGCATTAGGGGGATCTGGGTAATGGACGTCATATTGTTGGAGAAGATCAACAACCTGGGTGAACTGGGTGATCTTGTCAGTGTCAAGCCGGGTTACGCACGCAATTTTCTCGTGCCGCAGGGTAAAGCGGTGTGGGCCAGTGCAGAAGCTAAAACGCGGGTTGATGAACGTCGGCGCGAACTTGCGCAATTGGACACAGAGCGACGGGAGGTCGCACAGGCCAAATCGGACTTGTTGCCGGCAGCACTCACTTTGCAGCGTAAAGCGGGCGAGGAGGGTCGGTTATTCGGATCAGTGGCGGCGCTCGATGTGGTCGACAGTCTCGCTGCAATGGGTATCACGGTCCAGCGCTCAGAGGTCAGTATGCCTAATGGTCCGATCAAGGAGATTGGTGAACATACCATCGAGGTTATTCTGCATTCTGAGGTGCGCAAAACCCTGGACGTCAAAGTCGAGTTAGAGGACGCGTAGCTCAACCGTTCTTCGGGATAGCGCTCTTCGGTAAACCTACCGCAGACTGAACATGGGTCGGTCTCATGGCCTCTAACCGACACCGATCTCTATCCACCGGGGTCAGCGGAAACACCTAACACCCCCGGCGAAGTCATGGGTTGATGGTTTGAGTCTCATTCTTGGACACTCTGGGTGGATAGTCGGTGAAAGGGTGTGGGTTTCGATAGGATTCCACTGAGATCGATTCGAGTACGGACGCGTTGGAACGCCTACTTGGTGTCCTCAAGGGTTGTCCACGTTAAGGACCCCTGTGGAAGTCGCGGGGATTGACGTGTATTAGCCTATGATTTGTGCAGAGCTGCTCGTAGAATCAGATGGCAGTGTCCGTTTAACTTAACCTGAGGTCTCAAGGCCGTGGCCGAGGTCCAATTACGTCAAACAGTACGTAGCGAGCCGCGCCTCCCACCCCAGGCGCTTGAAGCAGAGCAGTCTGTGCTGGGCGGTCTGTTGCTTGAATCGTCGCGTTGGGATGACGTCGCAGAGCGACTGTCGCCAGAGGATTTTTATACTCGAAGTCATCGAGAGATCTTTAAGGCGATCAGCGCGTTGCAAGGGCAAAACGATGCAGTAGATGTGGTGACAACGGCAGAGTGGCTCGAACGAAACAGTCAGTTAGTTTCGGCCGGGGGGCTCGAATACCTGGGGGAGTTGGCCAATAATACACCCGGCACGGCCAATCTCATGGCCTATGTTGCCATTGTCCGCGAACGCGCCATCCTCCGGCGGTTAATTACTGCCACCAGTGAAATTGCCGAGAAGGCCTATAACCCAGGCGGTGAGGCGGTTGAGGAGATTCTCGATTACGCAGAGCGGCAGGTGTTTCGCATTGCCGAAACCGACCGCTGGGACAGGACCGGGTTCGCGCCGATCCAGGGACTTTTGACCGAGGCGATCGATCGCATAGAAGAACTGTACCAATCGGGAAGTTCAGTCACGGGCGTGCCGACCGGATTTTCTGATCTTGATGATCTAACCTCGGGCTTGCAGCCAGCCGACTTGGTGGTGATCGCAGGTCGACCCTCGATGGGCAAAACCAGCCTGGCAATGAATATCGTTGAAAACGCTGTTTTGGCCAATAAATTGCCGGTCGCGGTATTCAGTATGGAAATGCCGGGCCAGCAGTTGGCGATGAGAATGCTGGCATCACTGGGGAGGATCAATGCGCACAAAGTTCGCACCGGCCGACTCGATGCTGATGACTGGCCGAGGCTCACATCCGCAGTTGGGTTGTTGGATGATGCGCCGCTATTTATCGATGATTCTCCCGCATTGTCACCACTCGAGTTGCGCGCCCGCGCACGCCGCCTTGCCCGAGAGCATGGTGGATTAGGAATGATTGTGGTCGATTACCTGCAATTAATGCAGTCATCTGAGGACAGCGAGAACCGGGCCAATGAAGTATCCGCGATTACGCGGTCGCTTAAGTTCCTTGCCAAGGAGCTCAGTGTGCCCGTCGTGGTGCTTTCACAGTTGAATCGAAGCCTTGAGAGTCGCCCCAACAAGCGACCCGTTATGTCGGATCTTCGCGAGTCGGGGGCTATCGAGCAGGACGCTGACGTCATTCTTTTTATTTACCGTGACGAGGTTTATAACCCAGACAGTCAAGATCAGGGAACCGCGGAAATTATTGTGTCTAAGCAACGTAACGGTCCGACGGGTACTGTGCGTTTAACCTTTCTTGGAGAATACACTCGATTTGAAAGTTTCGTTCGCGAATTCGATGATCGAGGGTTTTAGTTCTGTCTATTCGCGTCGCTTGAATAACCAGCGGATCGTGGCGAGACTGTTGTGATGGTGGGTAAATCCCCTGGTAAAGTGAAATACATCTGTGACCATTGCGGCAGCATCGCTAGTAAGTGGGTGGGGCAATGCGCGCAGTGTGGCGAGTGGAATTCATTCACGGAGGTAATCGCACAAGATCGTCGATCGTTGAGAGACTCAAAACCGAGCCCCGCCAAGCGCACAAAGTCTTCGATGCTGGGAGACGTATCGCTCGATACAGTAGCTCGTAGTGCGAGTGGTTTGTTTGAGTTGGATCGGGTGTTGGGCGGTGGGCTAGTTCCGGGAAGCGCCATTCTGCTCGGCGGTGATCCGGGGATTGGTAAGTCGACGCTGGCTCTGCAATGCATTGGTCATTTGCAGCATACGCAACAGGTGTTATACGTCAGCGGAGAGGAATCACTGCAACAAATTGCGATGCGCGCGGAGCGTTTAGGTATTGATGGGGCTGATATCCACGTACTAGGAGAGAACGAAGTCCAGTTAATTACGCAACATGCGTCTGATATTGGTGCGCAGTTTCTGGTGGCGGATTCGATTCAGACCCTGTTTCACGCTGAAATTCCCTCGGGGCCGGGCAGTGTTGCACAAGTCCGGGAGTGCGCGTCAACGTTGGTCGCATTTGCGAAGCAAAGCGGTTGTACGGTGCTCTTAATCGGACACGTGACGAAAGAAGGTGGCATCGCCGGGCCAAAGGTTTTAGAGCATTTGGTCGATACGGTGTTGTATTTTGAAGGCGATCATTCCAGTCGATTTCGACTCATTCGAGCATTTAAGAATCGATATGGAACGGTCAACGAAATTGGTGTGTTCGCCATGACGGAGGATGGTTTGCGTGAGGTGTCGAACCCATCGTCCATGTTTTTGTCACAGGGCCGTGAGGCCGCCCCGGGGAGTGTTGTATTTGCGATTCAAGAGGCGACGCGGCCACTGTTAGTGGAAGTCCAGGCACTGGTGGATAGCAGTCCCTTGGCCCACCCGCGAAGAGTTTGTGTCGGGTTTGATCCGCAGCGCCTGGGTATGCTGTTGGCCGTACTCCATCGGCACTTGGAGGTGCCAGTGGTAGAGCGAGACGTTTTTGTCAATGTCGCAGGAGGTATTCGTCTTACAGAAACTGCAGCCGATCTGGCGGTGACGACGGCCCTTTATGCGAGCGCAGTCAATCGATCTTTTCCGGCCAACACGGTGTGTTTTGGAGAAGTAGGTTTGTCAGGAGAGATCCGTCCGGTCCCATGGGGTGAGTCGCGCATTCACGAGGCGGCCAGTCTTGGCTTTGAATGTGCTGTCATACCATCGAGGAACAAGATTAAGAATCTTCCGAGTGGCTTTGAGATAGTTTCAATCTCTTCATTGGCCGAGTTGGTGGACTGGATGGAGGCTGGCAGTCAGGCAGATGGATAGCGTGCTAGGGCGATCGCAATGTTGTCTCGCCCCCCATTCGCGTTCGCCTGGTCGATCAGGGCTTGTATGGTGGTCTCGAGGCTGCTCGAGTTCTCAGTTAGCGTTGTAGTTATCTCATTCGGCTCCAACATGTCAGATAGCCCATCGCTACATAGGAGGTAGACATCACCCTGTTGCGGTTGAATTTCGAGGACATCGGGTTCAATGGCGAGATCTGCCCCTAGTGATTTCAGGAGAAAATTTCCACCCGGATACGTGTTGATCTCTGATTCTTTAATTTCCCCGAGTTCGTAGCTCCGTTGGGCGAAGGTGTGATCAACCGTCAACTGTGTCAGGACGCCATCGCGTAGTTGATACAGTCGCGAGTCCCCGAGGTGGACCACATGAACGGCATCATCGCCGAAGTGGCACGCGATAATAGTCGAGCCCATGCCGTCGAGGTCAGCTTCTGCTTTCACGAGATCATGTATCTGGTGATTGGCGATGGATACGGCTACCATGAGAAGGTCTCCGGAGACACTGCCTGAGAATCCGCTACCCGTCCCGCCCATGTTGGCAACGGTATTGATCCAGTTTTCATAGGTCGCATCGACGGCGACCTTGCTAGCGAGTTGGCCTGCGTTATTGCCTCCGATGCCGTCCGCGAGAATGGCCAGACTGTGCTCTGGCCAAATGGCAACATTGTCTTCATTGCGTGAACGCAGTAGTCCGATATCAGTGCCACAGGCGAGTTCTATGCTGCTTGTGCTCATGGTGTCTTAAAGATCCCGTAGGAGAGTGTTAATGCCGACTTTTGCCCGAGTTTTCTCATCGACCTGTTTCACAATTACCGCGCAGTACAGACTATGAGTGCCGTCCTCTGCCGGTATCGAACCAGAGACCACCACTGAGCCGGGTGGAATCGATCCATAAGTAACCTGACCAGTGCGCCGATCTAGTATACGCGTGCTTTGACCTATATAGACGCCCATCGAGATGACCGAACCGTGTCCGACGATGACGCCTTCTACAATTTCGCTGCGTGCACCGATAAAGCAATTGTCTTCAATTATTGTCGGAGAGGCCTGTAAAGGCTCCAGGACGCCACCGATGCCGACACCCCCTGATAAATGGACGTCCTTGCCGATTTGAGCGCACGACCCTACGGTTGCCCATGTGTCCACCATGGTGCGCTCTCCAACATAGGCACCGATGTTGACATAGCTTGGCATCAAGACGACGTCGGGTGCGATGTAGGCGCCGCGTCGCACCATCGCGGGTGGCACCACTCGGTAACCGCCAGTGGTGAATTGTTGCTCCGAGAACCCCGCAAATTTTGACGGGACTTTGTCAAAGTAATGTGTGTGGCCGCCTTGGATTTGACTGTTTTCAGTCAAACGAAAGGAAAGTAGCACGGCCTTCTTCAGCCATTGATTGACTTGCCACCTGTTGTCGACCGGTTCAGCGACCCGTGCCTTACCGGTATCGAGTAGATTGATCGCCTCGGCAACGGACTCACGGACCTCGAGGCTCGAGTTTGCTTTAGTGAGGCTGTCCCGGGTTTCCCAGGCATGTTCTAATATTTCTTCTATGGTGGTCATTGTTTTCTTGTGCGCCGGTCCGTTGGGACTCTCAATGTTACATCGATGAGAGATTAACCGCGATCGTGGCGGCTATCCTTTTTTGTATGTCCTGGTTATTGATGGCCAGGCCATCCCGATCAGTGAGATAGAATACGTCCTCAGCACGCTCACCCACTGTGCTTACTTTTGCGGCAGTTAGCAAAACCTTGTTTTGGAGCAACGCTTTCGCAACCTGATGTAGGAGCCCCGGGTGGTCTTGTGCCGTTAGTTCCATGATCGTATGTGAATCAGTGGGTGTGGTGGGGAAGGTCACTAGGGGCTCAATCGGGAATTGCTTCATGGTCCGCGGCAGGGTCACCGAACGAGATTGAGGCTCTCGCTGATGTTCAAGTAGGTGGCGCCGTATGTCTCGAGTTTGTAGGTTGAGGAAAACCGAGGATTGTTCGGTGCCGCTAACCGGTAGGACCATAATCAAGTACAGGGCCAGACCCGATTGGATGCTATGGACGCGCGCGTCAACAATATTCATATGGTGGCGATCAAAGATTGCTGTAATTTGCGAGAAGAGCGTGTCAGAAGCTGATGCGCACACCAGGTACTGCAGTGTTCCCGCTTCGTAACGATCGCGAACCCTGACCAGGGGTAGTTCGCTTAGCGGTGCGGAAATCAGAGTTTCCGTTAGCCAGGCGATAGTGTCGGCTGTGTGTCGAACGAAATAATCCTGATTGAGTTGTTCCCAAAAGGTAGTGATCACATCTTTCGAGTACGCTTGTAAGGCCGGTTGTTGCAGGGCTTCATTTTTTCGAATCAGCACGACCTCACTCATCAGTTCAGGGTTACTTAGCCCTCGCCGGAGTGTTCGACTGGTGGCAAGGTACAGGTCGAGAAGCAGTTGGCTTTTCCAGTCGTTCCAAACGCGCGGATTTGTTCCCATCATGTCGGCAATAGTTAGCAAGTAGAGATTATCAAGGTGCGTTTGATTCTTCACTAATACGGAAAATCTCTCTACCACCTCCGTATCAGATATGTCCTCTTTTTGGGCAGTCCAAGACATGGCGAGGTGGTTCAGGACCAGCCAGGCGATTAATCCAGTGTCCGCATCGCTCATATCGTGGCGAGAACAAAAACGCCTGACGTCCTTTTCCCCAAGCTCAGAATGATTGCCCCCGCGCCCTTTCCCTATGTCGTGAAACAAGCCAGCAATCAGCAAGCGGTGGGGTTTGTACAAACCTTGCATCAGAGTGACGGCATGGGGGTGATCTGGGTAGATGTCGCCGGTTCTCAGCCGTCGTAGTTTTTCGAGTACAAAGAGTAAGTGCGTATCGACCGTGTAGTGATGAAATAGGTCATGTTGCATCTGGCCCACGATGCGACCGAAGGCGGGAATATAGGCGCCTAGAACACCGTATTCATTCATCAATTTTAGTGCGCGCGTGGTGCGCGTGGGAGCTCGTAAGATTTCGGCAAACAGGGTTCGGCAGCGAATATCTGACCGAAAGTCATCACCAATCAGTCTTAAATTAGTGCGTATCTGTCTCACGGTATGAGCTCCGATGGCAATTAACTCTTCATCGTTTTGGAACAGATAAAACACTTCCAGCAAGGCAAAAGGGTGTCGAGTGAAGACGTCTGTCCGCCGCATTTCAATCAAACCCTCCCGTGATCGGAAACGGCGATTGATTACTTTCCATTGGCTGGCAGGTGAATTAGGTCTAATAATTTCGTCAAAATGTTGAAGTAAAAGTTCGCTTAACAGTTGAATGTCGCGCGCCGCTCGATAATAGCGCTTCATTAGTTTTTCGACAGCCAGTGTGCGTGTATCCCTGTACCCAAAGGCGGTTGCGATTTCCCTTTGGTGTTGAAACAACAGACGATCCTCGCGTCGTCCAGTACTGAAATGGAGCGCATTTCGCATTCGCCACAGTAGGTTTCTCGCACGAACCAGACTGCGATACTCCGCGGGACTCAACAAAGAGGCTTTCGAGAGATCTCTAATCGTCGATGTCCCTAGTGTCCGTTGCGAAATCCAGCCGATCATGTGCAGGTCACGAAGGCCCCCGGGGCCTTCCTTGAGATGGGGTTCGAGGTTGTAGGCCGTGTCGCCATAACGATGATAGCGGGTTGCTTGTTCGGCTCGTTTGGCGAGAAGGAATTCACTGGCCGGCCACATCTGGACTGGCTGAATCGCGTTATTCAGAGAATGCAATAACCGTTCGTCACCCAGAATGAGCCGCGCTTCCATCAGACTGGTGATGATCGTTAGATCTTCCATCGCCTGTTCCCGGCATTGCTCCACTGTTCGCACGCTGTGACCAATCTCAAGTCCGATATCCCATAACAATCGGACAAACTGTCCGGTGGCATCCTGCGCAGTGACTGTTGGTCTATCGCTAAACAGGACGAGCAAGTCAATATCTGACTGAGGATGCAGTTCTGCGCGCCCATAGCCCCCGACTGCAATGATGGCGACATGTGCGTGACGCAGGACACCCAAGGTCGATTGGGCGGCGGTGATGATCAGTTGATCGATCGTCCATGCATGGCGGTTGACGATGGTCTGGGCCGAGACCTCCGCCGTATGCTGTTCTTTCAGTTGATGTCGAGCCGCCTTGAGAACACGGCGGAGCGTGATCGCGTCGCTCCCAACTGTTGATTCGGGACGTTTGGCGATAGATGTCGGCCGCCCGCCAGAACGAGCCGTTCTCAAATACTTTCCCCCGGAGCAAGCGTGAGCACCTCGTACCCGCTGTCAGTAACGGCGATGGTGTGTTCCCACTGTGCACTTAGACTGTGATCCCGGGTAACTACTGTCCAGCCGTCCGGCAGCAGGCGGGTGGGATACTGGCCTGCATTAATCATGGGCTCAATGGTTAAGGTCATGCCCGATCGCAGTTCTGCGCCGGTGCCCGCAATCCCGTAGTGCAGTACTTGAGGTTCCTCATGGAAGCCCCGTCCTATGCCGTGCCCGCAGTATTCTCGAACAACAGTAAAATTATTTTTTTCAGCATGGCTTTGAATGGCGTGTCCGATATCGCCAAGGCGAGTGCCGGATTTTACCTGTCGAATACCAGCGACCATGGCATCATACGAGCAGGTGACAAGACGCTGCGCGCGGACAGTCGGCTCCCCAACGAAAAACATTCGACTGGTGTCGCCATGAAACCCGTTTTTAATGACGGTAATATCAATGTTAATGATGTCGCCATTTTTCAGTTTTTTAGCGGAAGGGATGCCATGGCAGACCACGTGATTTACCGATGTGCAGATTGATTTTGGAAACCCACGGTAGTTCAGTGGGGCAGGTATCGCATTAAGGTCACCGGTGATGAAGTCGTGGCATAACTGGTCCAACTCGGCCGTTTCGATGCCAGCGCGGATATAATGGGTGATGTGGTTCAGGACCTGGCTCGCGAGAGCGCCGGCTAGGCGCATGGCGTCGAGTTCCGTTTCATTCTTTATGGAAACTGTCATGGTGGGTACGATCTCGGAAAAAAGATGGCCAGATAAAGGGGGAGTCTATAGAATATCGTCGCTTTTCATCAAAATCGCGTATCAATCGATGTAGCGACTATCCGGGTGCCCCGCTGTCTTTCGGGTTGGTAGTCGAGTTGATACTAGGCAACAACCCGAAGGAGAAATCGCTAATGACAGACGTAACCATGCGCCAAATGCTTGAAGCTGGCGTCCATTTTGGTCACCAGACGCGTTATTGGTGCCCTCGCATGAGCCCGTATATTTTTGGTAGTCGAAATAAAATTCATATTATTAACCTTGAAAAGACTTTGCCGATGTTTCGCGAGGCAATCAATTTTCTAGGCCGAGTCGCTACGGACAAAGGCAAGGTGTTGTTTGTTGGAACCAAGAGGCAGGCCAGTAAGCCGGTGCGCGACCATGCAACGAGTTGCGGTAGTCCATTTGTCGATCACCGATGGCTGGGTGGCATGTTGACCAACTACAAAACGGTGCGAAACTCTATTGCACGTTTGGTGGAGCTTGACGAGATGTTCGAGTCCGGAGCTATTGCGCGACTAGGAAAGAAGGAGGCGCTCGGTTTGGAACGACAACGCGCCAAGTTGAATCGCAGCCTGTCTGGCATCAGAGAAATGAATGGATTGCCTGATGCACTCTTCGTGATTGATGTCGAACACGAAAAAATTGCAGTGTCAGAGGCGAATAAACTGGGCATACCCGTCGTCGCCATTGTTGATACGAATAGCATGCCCGATGGGATTGACTACATCATTCCGGGTAATGATGATGCAATCAGCTCGATTAATCTCTATCTTGGCAGCGCGGCTGCGGCGATTAACGATGCGCGTGAGGTGGGGGTGGTTGAGTTGATCGGTGACGCGGATGACTACGTTGAGATCGATCCTGAAACCAATGCCATTGTCACTGCATCGGCAGTGGTTGATGCGCCATCGGCTGCCGTCGAAACCCCATCAGCTGTCGTCGAAACCCCATCAGCTGTCGTCGATGCCCCATCAGCTGTCGTCGATGCCCCATCAGCTGTCGTCGATGCCCCATCAGCTGTCGTCGAAACCCCATCGGCTGAGGATCTCCAGTTACTCAAGAGTAAAACAGCAGTGGTCGAGTCAAGCGAGCCCGCTAGTGGAGTGGAAGATGGTTCGCTGGTCAAGGAGCCGGAGCAATGAGCATTAGTGCAAGCTTGGTAAAGCAGTTACGGGAGCAGACGGGTGCTGGCATGATGGATTGCAAAAGAGCGCTGGAGGAAACAACAGGGAATCTGGAAGCGGCGATAGACGTTTTAAGGAAAAAAGGTGCGGCCAACGCCGAACGTAAAGCCGACCGTATTGCTAGTGAAGGGATCATTGGTCAATGGATCTCCGATGATGGCAGCCAGGCTGTTATGGTAGAGGTCAATTGCGAGACGGATTTTGTAGCGAAAGACGAGTCGTTTTGCGGTTTTGTGGCGGACATTCTTCAGGTTATTGCAGTTAACCGCCCGACTGATCTGGAGGCATTGGGGGAGTTGGCGCTAGGGGTGTCGGGAAGCGTTAACGAGACTCGGTTAGTGTTAATTGGACGGGTGGGTGAAAATATTGGTATCCGTCGCTTCGAGTGCATCGAGGCTGCATCAGGCAGTGTCCTCAGCGGTTACCTGCACGGGCAACGCATCGGGGTAGTGATGGGTGTGCAAGGAGGCCAAAGCACATTGGGTAGAGATCTTGCGATGCATGTGGCCGCCAGTCGGCCGCTGGCTATTTTGCCGTCGGATATCCCGCCGCAATTGCTGGAGCGAGAGAAAACTATTTTTTCTGCGCAGGCCTTAGAGAGCGGGAAAGCAGACGCTATCGTCGAAAAAATGGTTGCTGGACGGGTGACTAAATTTGTACGCGAGAACACCTTGTTAGGACAGGCGTTCGTCAAGAACGCGGAAACGACGGTGGAAGAATTATTGAAATTAGAGAGTGCTGAAGTGAGTGCGATGGTTCGTTACGAGGTGGGTGAAGGGCTTGAAAAACGGAACGATGATTTCGTCACAGAAGTCATGGCACAAGCCCAGGCAGGCTAACGGTCAGTCGTTGTGTCATCCGGCGCACTAACCAAGCGATTTCTGATCAAAATCAGTGGTGAAGCCCTGGCAGGGGCTTCTGGGGTGGGGGTGGATCACTCGGCGTTAGATTGGATCGGACGGGAAATTGCGCAGGTGGCGGCGATTGCGCAGATCGCCGTGGTAGTCGGTGGTGGTAATTTCATGCGTGGCAATACTAACGAGCTACCGTTAACCAGGGTCAGTGCTGACTATGTGGGTATGTTGGCGACGGTGATGAATGGCGTTTATCTGGAGCAATGGCTGAAGGCTGCTGACATTGACTCGGCGCTTTTTTCGTCACTACGGCTTCATCCGCAGATCGAGACTTACAGTGCCGGCGCTGCGATTGCCGCTTTAGAAAACGGCCAGGTAGCGATCTTGGCCGGCGGCACCGGTAACCCCTACTTCACAACCGATACAACGGCGGCGCTGCGTGCCCTGGAAATCAACGCATCAACCTTAGTGAAGGCGACCAACGTTGACGGCATTTATAATTGCGATCCTGCCAAAGACCCTGCCGCTTCTCGTTATCAGGAGATTGATTACGATACCGCTATAGTTAAGGATCTGAAGGTGATGGATGCCACTGCGTTCGCGCTTTGTCGTAGTAATAACATGCCGATTAGAGTGGTTAATTTAAACACCAAGGGCAATCTGCAACGGGTGGTCGAGGGAGATTCGGTGGGTACCCTAGTAGTAAAGAGCGGAGGGCACGATGCTTGATGATATTCGAAGCGATGCTGAGCGCCGCATGAAGAAAAGCATCGATATTGTTACCACAGATTTAGAAAGAATTCGCACGGGA
>DUBL01000177.1:0-3864 GCA_012960345.1 Gammaproteobacteria bacterium
TTGTTTCATCAAGCGTATGCGGACCGTGACCATCAGCACCCAAACCATCCAGTGTTGGAATACCAAGCGCTGCCGTAAAGTTGCCATCGCTGCCACCACCCGTCGCCATGTCCTCGAGTTCAAAACCAATCTCGGCAGCAAGCGCTCTGGCGTGTTCATAGAGCGCAGCAATACCCGCGTCTTTTTTATAGGGAGGCCGATTCATGCCCCCCTCAATGACCAGGGAGACGTCAGTGTCGTAGGCCGAAAGACCTAGAATTTTGTCTGAATACTCCGAAGCCAATTCCGCCGTCGGCACGCGCAGATCGACCTCGGCCACACATTCACCGGGCACGACATTGACACCAGTACCCCCATGAATTAACCCGACATTGGTGGTTACGCCAAGATCATGGTCGGTCAGTGCTTCTATATCCAGAATCTGTCTTGCCATCTCACGGATGGCGCTGCGACCATCTTGCGGCCGAACCCCGCTGTGCGCCTGTCGCCCGTGCGCGCTCACAGTGAATCGTCCGGCACCCTTTCTGCCGGTAACACACTTGCCCCCCTCCCGGGCAGGCTCAGTCACCAACACATATTTATGCTTTTGTGCTTCCGCTTCTATCGCTGCTCGAGACGTGGGGCTGCCGACCTCTTCTTCTGGCACATAGAAAAATGTCACCGGCAATCTTGCGCGACCGCCACTACGCACGAGATGCTGATAAGCGTAATAAGCGATAAAAGCTCCGGCTTTCATGTCATAAATGCCCGGGCCTTGCACATGATCTTCGTCACGACGCCACTGCAAGGTCGTCTGTCCAGTGCCAAGCGGGTGCACCGTATCCAGATGCGACAGCACCAGAATTCCCGCTGTCTTCGGGGGATGATCCCACTGAGTCCTGGCAATAAGGATGTCACCAAAATCGTCCTGTCCCGGCGTTCGTTCGATGGCCGCGCCCAACGCTTCCATTTGAGACTCAACTAGATCAACCAGTTTGTTGACCTCTTTCCCCAGATGACTGGGCGTTTCTATACCCACCCAGGCCTGAATACCCTCAAGTATTTCTTCCGCATCAATGATGGGTTCGTTCGATGTTTCTATACTCATGGTTGTCTTCTCACTTAATCGTCTTCTCGCACAGGGATCAGCATCTTCAGCTCACCATCCGTATCCACGTTCATATGGAACACGATCGGGCGACAGCAGACCGTACAGTCTTCGACATAGTCTGCGCTGCCAGCGGATGGATCAGCCAACGCGATCCAATCCTCACCACAATAGGGACAGGTGATCCTTTTCTCAACAAGTTCCACAATCTTGCAGGACATCCATAAGGTTGGCAGCGTGACATTATCAACGTAATCTCTATTCGTGATAAACATTTAGAGCGTAGGGTAATACCCGTCCGGACAATGACTGCGTGTCAGTTAAACTGAGTGGAACCTAAACACTGGGCATTGAAACATCCGACAACCTCGTCGACAACCTCGTCGACAACTCGGACCATGCCATTAAGGCCTCTTGTCTATGAAAATCTCCAGAATCCAAGCCTTCCAGATCGACCTGCCAATGAAGGAAGGCTCGTACAGCTGGTCGACACAGTCCCATTCATCGTTTGATAGCACAGTCGTCATCATTGAAACTGACGAGGGGATCAGCGGCGTTGGCGAAAGCTGCCCCCTGGGACCCACCTATCTCGCTGCATACGCGAACGGTGTCCGTGCGGGGATCGCGACACTGGCACCCGACTTAATTGGAGAAGATCCGACGCAACTGGATCGTATCAATCTCAAGATGGATACCCTGATGAAAGGCCATCCTTATGTTAAGTCAGCAATTGATATGGCCTGTTGGGACATTCTTGGAAAATCCGTGAACAAGCCTGTTTACCATCTTCTCGGTGGAAAACTTCAGGAACGAGTAAAGTTGTTCAAAGTCGTTACGCGTACTGATCCTGACCTGATGGCTGAGAGGATTGGCGAGTACCGGACCGAAGGCTTTGGTCAGTTTCAGGTGAAAGTGGGGGAAAATCCGCACACCGACATCATTCGATTTCAAAAAGTTGCGGCTGCTATGCGACCCGGCGAAGTGATGGACGCGGACGCCAATACCGGTTGGCGACAACATGATGCGCTCATGGTGGTTGACGCCGTGCGAAACTTGGTCAGTGAGCACGGCATCTCAATCTACATCGAACAGCCCTGCCCGACCTATGAAGAATGCTTGGCCGTGCGACAGCACACTAATCTGCCGTTTATCCTGGACGAGTGTATCGATGGCCTGCCCATTCTGCTACGGGGTTATCAGGACCGTGCGATGGACCTCATCAACCTAAAAATTAATCGGATGGGTGGCTTAACTCGGGCACGCCAAGTCCGCGACTTGTGCGTGTCATTAGGTATTGTGATGACCATTGAAGACAGCTGGGGCGGAGAAATCGCAACCGCGGCGATCGCTCACCTCGCCCAATCTACACCCGAAGCATTTCATTTCCAGTCCTCCGCATTTCACGAATATGCCACCGTCGATATCGCCGAAGGGGCGCCCGCCGTTGCAGGGGGCTATATGGTGGCACCCGCCTCTCCTGGACTCGGAGTCACCCCCATCATGGATGTATTGGGAGCACCGGTCATTGATACGCGGTGACACGAACGAATCGACCCAACCCACGGAGCACCCCTCTCACCGCGGCCACGTCGAAGGTGCTGTCTGGAGAAAGAACTTTGTGCACATGAAAAGAAATCAGTGCATCAACCCACGGGGAATCATGATGGCCACGCAAAATTCGCACTAATGGACTTCGGCATTGCAATGGCGACAGCCGCCGATTCTTGGAAAATTGTCGAACGTGCCGAGGCACTCGGCTTTTCTCATGCTTGGTTTTATGACACCCAGATGCTCAGCGCTGATTGCTTTGTTGCCATGGGGGCCGCTGCAGTAAAGACGTCACGAATTCGCCTTGGCACCGGTGTGCTGGTCCCAAGCAACCGAATCGCCCCGGTCACCGCAAACGCACTGGCATCGCTCAACCAATTGGCACCGGGCCGCATCGACTTTGGCATTGGCACGGGCTTCACAGCACGTCGTGCCATGGGGCTGAATGCCATGCGTCTAGCGGACATGGCGCGCTACATCGAGGTGGTACTAGGGCTTCTTGCAAAAGAAACAGTGGAAGTGGACTTTGATGGCCAAACTCGAAAAATTCGCTTCCTCAATGCGGATGACGGACTCATTAATACACGTGATGCTATCGCGCTGCATATTTCTGCGTATGGACCACGTAGTCGTGCGCTGACTGCGGCCTTCGGCGCCGGCTGGCTCAATTTTATCGGTGACGTTAGCTCAGCAGTCACTGCGTTACAGGCGATGCACACCGCCTGGGAAGATGCCGGACGAACCCAAGCGACGCTCTCAGCGACAGCCTTTGCCCTTGGCTGTGTGCTCGAAGTTAACGAACCGTTTGACTCACCTCGCGCCATGGCCCAGGCTGGCCCACGCGCTGCAGTCACACTCCACCGGGCAGCCGATGAAGTCCTCTCAGGATGGCAAAACACCAGCACAACGTTGCCCTCTTTTGCCGATTCGGTCGCCGGTTATGTGGAACTCGCGAAAACTTTCGAACCGGCCGACGCACGTTATCTCACTAACCACCAAGGGCACCTGATGTTTGTCAAAGCTGAGGAACGGCCATTTATAACCGCCGAACTGATCCGCGACACCAGCTTTACCGCGACCGAACCTGAATTAATTGCCCGCATTGCAGATCTGCGCGATGCAGGCTATACCCAATTCACGGTACAACTCACTCCTGGGCAGGAAGCGGCGATAGAGGATTGGGGCCGCATCCATCGCGCCCTTTCTTAACAACATGGACCCACTCACGC
>DUBL01000177.1:3874-8549 GCA_012960345.1 Gammaproteobacteria bacterium
GTTCTGAAAGTCGACGACGGACTTACCAGGCGGCGTACTGTGACGCCGATGCCCGCAGCCAGATCACTGGACAACCCTATAATGAAAAACCCCTACTACTAGAGGATGGCCAGCCAACAGATATCGTGCGAAATACCTGGACACACCTCGGCCACCATATAGAACACTAATTAACCGCGCGTTTTCGCCTAACCGAAACACACTACTGATGAGCACACCAAAAACCCTTTTTCAGAAAATATTCGATCGCCACGTCGTCCTCGAACGGGACTCGGGCGATGCCTTACTCTACATTGATCGCCATCTTATTCACGATCTGCATCATCGTGCGTTCGCCACACTCAAAGCCAATGGTCAGACCATTCGCCGACCCGAATTGTTGTTTGGCACACCAGATCATAGCGTGCCGACTACCGCCCAAACGCTGGTAGATATTCCGCAGGGGGAAATGCGCGAGACCGTCTCCGGGCTTGAAGCCGCAGCTAAGGAGATGGGTTTCAATCACTTCGATTTAACTGACGATCGTCACGGCATCGTTCACGTAGTCGGACCGGAACAGGGCATCACTCTGCCTGGCCTGGTATTGGTGTGCGGCGACTCGCATACATCAACTCATGGGGCGCTTGGTTGCATCGCCTTCGGAATCGGGGCAACCGAGATACAACATGTCCTTGCCACACAGACGCTGTGGCAACGTCGACCAAAAAATATGCGCATCAACATCGATGGAGCACTCGGTCCCAGCGTTACCGCTAAAGATCTGGCATTGTTGACCATTGCTGAAATCAGCGCAGCGGGTGGCGCCGGATTCGCCATCGAGTACACGGGTTCCACTATTCGCGCACTCTCTGTCGAAGGGCGCATGACGCTATGCAACATGACCATCGAAGCCGGTGCCAGATCGGGAATTATTGCACCCGATGAAAAAACCATTGCTTACGTCAAAGATCGACCCTTCTCCCCCAAAGGGGACCGCTGGAGCGAGGCATGCGCCTATTGGAAGACACTGTTCTCAGATACCGATGCCTCGTTCGATCACGAAGTGTTGATTGATGCAACGACGCTGGAGCCGCGCGTCACGTGGGGGAACAGTCCACAATATTCTGGGAGTATTGGCGACACCCTTCCGAATCCAGCCAACGAACCCAACCTCATTAAACGATCAGAGATGGAGGCCGCGCTCACTTACATGGGGCTTCAGGCGGGTATGGCAATTTCTGACATTAAAGTGGATAAGGTTTTCATCGGTTCGTGCACCAATAGCCGAATCGAGGACCTGCGTGCTGCGGCAGCGATCGCCAAAGGCAGACAGGCCGTGGTGCCCACCTTGGTGGTCCCAGGATCGGGGCTCGTTAAAAAACAGGCCGAAACAGAAGGCCTTGATCAGATCTTTAAAGCGTCTGGAATGGAGTGGCGCGAACCCGGTTGCTCCATGTGCGTAGCCATCAATGGGGACACCTTGGCACCGGAGGAACGATCGGCATCAACCAGCAATCGAAACTTTCGCGGTCGCCAAGGTAAAGGCAGTCGAACACACCTAGTCAGCCCCGCCATGGCGGCCGGGGCCGCCATCATGGGCCACTTCACTGATATCCGCTCGTTCAACTAACGGAAAGTCACTATGCAGCCATTTTCCTCAGTCACCGCCATCGGCGTCCCGATCGATATCCCCAACTGTGACACCGATCAAATCATTCCGGCACGTTTTTTACGGCGTGCGAAGGACGACCCCAAGTATGCGACGTTTCTACTTCATGACCTGCGTTTTAATTCAGACGGTAGCGAAACCGACTTCATTTACAATCGCACGCCCTATCGTGATAGCCACATTGTGGTCGCAGACATCAACTGGGGCTGCGGATCTTCCCGGGAGACGGCGGTCAACGCCCTGGTTGCGAACCAGATCAGGGCCGTCGTCGCCCCCTCGTTCGGTGACATCCATTACAACAATTGCATTCGAAATGGCGTGCTGCCCGTTCGCTTACCGACAACATCATGCGATCAACTCCGCAAACAATTGCACGCCGCACCAGGCGCGCGAATGACGATCGATCTCGAAACCCAATCTGTTACAGGACCTGACCAGACCCTCTACCCCTTTACTATCGATGTGTTCGACCGAATGCGTCTGCTCGAAGGCTTAGATGACATCAGTATTACTCAGCAACATGCGAAAACAATCGAATCGTTTGAGTCAATCTATCGCGATCAAAATGCCTGGGTATTTGACCCTTAACCCTACGTATTTCGGCGCTCATCCTGGGCCGATCTCCATCGGGCATGTGGGCTTAATCCAAATCAACAAGATGTATGCGATCACGCAATAAGTAGAAGAGCACGCTGGCAAGCAGCACCGCGGCGGTCAGATTAACAAAAACGGTAATGAGCGTTGTACCAACAATGAATGCCATGGCCCCATGGCTTACCGAACTTGACCGAGCAACATCGCCAATCCCAACGTCGCGTACCCGTCTACGACAATAAGACATGATAGGGTTCCAATCAAAGACGTCGTAGCCCACCTTAAGTAGAACCCCACTGAAGACAGCCTGAGGTATGAGTCCGATCCAGTCCTGGAACAACAACATTTCGATCAGTACAAACACTCCCACCATGATGCCCGCGAACCGCATGGTTGCACCCTCATTTAAGATCAAAACCGAACGAATGGTTGCCTGCGCACCTGGAATGCCGCCAAACAACGCAACGCTCGCATTGGCAACGCCCTGCGCGGCCAGTTCCTTATTCGGTCGGGTTGTCTCACTCGTCTGATGCATGAACTGGTATTTGCGATCCACTACCAAAGAAGTCAGTAAAGTATCGAGGTAGGCCAGCACCATGAGTTGCAGGGCAAAAGGCAGCGCCAACAACAACAGTGGCAGTGACCATTCAGTGGGTAAATGGTGCGCGACCATCGTCGTCAAGTCCTGCAATGAACTGATCGATGCACCCAGAGAAACCCGCTGTATCCCAATCTCACAAAAAGAACAAATCGCAGTGGCGATAACGATCGCCAGCAGTGTGGCTGGGAAGAACGAATTTAATCGGCGATCTACTCGCCCGAGTAAACCCGGCAAAACAACAATCAATATCAAGGTCATGGCGGCAACAGCCAGGTTAATCACAATGCCGCCAGCGTAATGATTTTTTCCCCACCAGCCGAAAAGTGACTGAATTTCTCCAACCCAGATCAGCACGGCGATACCGTTCATAAACCCACTGATCACGACCTTGGGTACCCAACGAACAAAACGTCCTAAACGCAAGACAGCCGCGACAATCAGTAACAGGCCCGTAAGCAAGAACACCAGATTGATAAATCGATCCGGGTCTGCCGTGGGATGCTCCGCGAGCAACCCGCCGGTAACCGCGCTCACCAGCAGAATCGTGACCGCGGTCATAGGCGCTGTTGGCCCTGAACACTGGACTCGCGTGCCCCCGAGCGCGGCAGTAATCAGCGCAATGACGCCCGCAGACAGAATGCCAGCCAACGCGCCTCGACCGCTCAAGACACCAAACGCAGCACCGAGGCTGATGGCGACAAAGCTGACCGTCAACCCAGCCAACAGTTGGCGGGCGAGTTGCCGCGTCGATAGCACGCCGCTGGAATAATTCGGTAATTTCAACTTCAGACTCAATTATTACTATTGGTTTCACTCGCTATACTATGTCGAATAATGACACAGCGTACCCACACCCTGGCCAACCATTCGCCAGCAACTCAGCCAGATCGAGCACAACCTACTGGAGGCAACTGATCATGGAAACCAAAGCCGCGGTGCTCTACGAGCCGAATACACCCATGGTGATTGAAACGCTCGATCTAGAGGAACCCAAGGAAGGTGAAGTGCTGGTTAAAATCGCCGCCGCCGGCGTGTGTCATTCCGATTTTCACATCATGAAAGGCGAATGGACCCACCCGCTGCCTGTTGTTCTCGGTCACGAAGGGGCCGGCGTGGTTGAACGGGTAGGACCTGGCGTGACACGCATGCAACCGGGTCAATCAGTTATCCTGAACTTTCGGGCAAATTGCGGCATCTGCCACTACTGCATTATCGGCCGACCCGTACTGTGCAACGGCGTTGATGCGCCGCGAAACACAATGTTTGACGGCACCAGTCGTCTGAGCAAGAACGGTCAGACGATTCATCACATGGCTCGCACCTCCTGCTTTTCGGAGTACACGGTGGTGCCAGAATCGGGTGCGGTACCCGTCCGTTCTGATATGCCACTCGACAAAGCCTGTCTGGTTGGTTGTGCAGTAATGACCGGCGTTGGCGCTGTCACGAACACGGCGCGGATAGAAGTCGGATCAACCGTTGCCGTCATCGGCTGTGGTGGCGTAGGACTGAATAGCGTACAAGGTGCCGCATTGGCCGGCGCCGGCCAGATTGTTGCGATCGATCTACTGGATAACAAACTTGACTATGCTCGCCAATTCGGGGCCACTGACCTTGTCAACGCGGGCAATGGCGATGCAGTGGCCCGCGTGAAAGAGTTAACGGGCGGCGGTGTCGACTACGCGTTTGAAGCGATCGGCAATTCGCACACCATTCTTCAGGCGTACGAAATGCTGGCCCCCGGCGGAATGGCGGTTATTGTTGGAATGGCGCCAGAGCATGATGAGGTTTCAATCAATGCCCTTTCCCTACCACGCACCGAATGCGGCATCATC
>DUBL01000177.1:8559-18692 GCA_012960345.1 Gammaproteobacteria bacterium
ACGGTGGCGCACGCCCGTGGGTCGATCTACCCAAGATAGCGGATCTTTATCTCAGTGGACGTCTGCAAATAGATCCGATGATCAGCCGGACCTATCCGCTCGAGGACATCAACATTGCATACGATGCACTGGCGGCAGGCGAAGTTGCACGGAGCATTATTCTCTTTGAGTAGTCACTTTCCCTTCACAACATAACCAACCGATTCACGGGAGATTTACCTTGGCAGTTGTCTCTGCAACGCTCGGTCATCACTATGTCGTCAGTGCCGGCCACGAACTCGCCGCGCTGGCCGCATTCGAGGTGCTGGAAGGCGGAGGCAATGCCATTGATGCGGGCGTTGCCGCGATGCTGACCCTCGGCGTTGTCTACAGTGACCAGGTCAGCGTCGCGGGCGTTGCCCCGATGATGATCCGTCTAGGCGCAACTGGTGAGATTGTCACTATTGCCGGAGTCGGTGGTTGGCCTCGCGCTCTCAATGTGGATGACTACATCGCGCGATACGGGGGCGAGATTCCGTTGGGCGTTCAGCGCACCGTCATTCCCGCCGCACTCGACGCTTTTGTAACGGCATTATCGCGTTACGGCACCTTTACTTTTCGCGACGTTGCAGCCCGAGCCATTCGCTGTGCCTCACAGGGTTTCCCTCGCCACCAAGTCATGTTGGATTACATTGCACAACATGCCGACGATTACCGCCACTGGCCCGAAAACGTCGACATCTGGATGCCTGACGGGAAAGTACCCGACCTGGGGAGTCAATTTGTCCAGTCCGACCTCGGCGCTACGTTACAGTTTCTGTGTGATCAGGAACTTACAGCCGGCGCCGATCGACTGGCCGGGCTCGCTGCGGTTCGCCATGCGTTTTACCAAGGTGATCTGGCACAACAAATCGTCACCCACCAAAGGCAACACGACGGGCTGCTAAGTGCCGAAGATCTGGCCGACTTTCATTGCCAAATCCTGCCTTCACTGTCGCGGACCTTCCAACTTGGCGGTGACCCGGTTGAGGTACATACCTGTGGTGCCTGGAGCCAAGGCCCTACCCTGCTGCAAGCACTCGCCATACTAGAAGGCAGTAACGTGAGCACACTGGAGCGGGGATCCCCTGCGTACTATCACACCATGGCCGAAGCCATCAAACTCGCTCTCGCCGATCGCGAGGCTTATCTTGGTGACCCTGACTTTATTGATGTGCCGGTCGACACGCTGATGAGCCGTGCCTACGGCGCCGAACGTGCCCAGCTGATCGACCCTAACCTCGCCGCGCCAGGCATGCCCGCTCCTGGATCAATTCCCGGCTACGCCCCCTATCACTCGCCCGTTATCCACGATCGAGGCTTACCCAAATTACCTGCTGACACTTCGATTGTCTGTGTCATCGATCAACAAGGCAACGCCATTTGTGCCACCCCTTCCGACACCAGTTGGGACACTCCGGTTGTCCCTGGAACGGGGCTCGCCATTTCCTCGCGCGGTGACCAATCCCGCGCTGTTCGCGGACATCCCTCTGTCATGGCCCCGGGGAAACGTCCGCGATTGACCCCAAACCCGTGTTTTATTCAGGTACCCGGCCAATGGATCATGCCTTTTGGCACACCCGGAGGAGACGCACAGGTTCAAGCCAACCTGCAGGTGCTATACCACCACCTGCAGTTCAAGCTTCCCTTGCAAGAGGCAATTGAAGCACCCCGTTTTATGACCCACTCTCACCCCGACAGCTTTGCGCCGCACCGCTGTCGGCCTGGACTTTTAACGATAGAAGGCCGCGTTGACGAGGCGATTACCGCGGACCTTGCGCGTCGTGGCCATGCGGTTGAACGACTGAATGACTGGACACACGCGATGGCCGGCGTTTGCGCCGTTCGCCAAGATCTTAAATCAGGGGAAATCGAAGGCGCTGCCGATCCAAGACGGACCAGTCGCGCCATGGGTTGGTGATGTCCTTTGCTTTAACGTCCCCGAAACTCGGGGTTTTGTTTCTGCACAAATGCCTTGGCTGCCGCCTTATGATCCTCGGTCTCAAAGGTTCGTATCATATGAATCGCCTCTGAATCCAACACATCGCTCAACACACCGCGCACAGCAACATTGAGGTTGCGCTTCATATAACCCAACGCGATCGTAGGCAGAGCGCTGAGCTCGCTCGCATAGTCTTTCGCCGCCCTTGGCAATGCATCTGCCGTGACAACTCGATTGACCAAGCCGATCTCATGCGCTTCGCTCCCACTGAGCACTTTCCCGGTAAAGTAAAGTTCCCGGGCCATCGCAGCCCCTACAAGATAGGTCATAAAGTAACTCCCACCAAAATCGCCTGACAGGCCGATGCGCGAGAACGCGGTCGTCAACTTAGCATTATCGACCGCGATGCGTAGATCGCACGCCAAAGCAAGCGACAGGCCAGCACCCGCTGCCGCACCAGGGATAACAGCCAGCGTTGGTTTGGGCATTTCGTGAAGTACTCGACTGATTTCCATCCGGCTACGAAGATCGTGCACCTTCTCGTCAAACGTCTTTGCTGAGGGATCTGAGTCCGAGGCTTCTGCGAAACGTTTGACATCCCCACCCGCGCAAAACGCATTGCCTGCACCGGTTAATACCACCACCCGCACCGTTGTATCGGCCGCCAGGCGCGGTAAGGCTTCTCTCAGGCCGGCCATCATTTGCGGCGTCAACGCGTTGCGCGCTGACGGTCGATTCATGGTCAAGGTCGCTATCCCGCCGTCATTTGATTCCAGTAACTCATCATTCATTGCGCTATTCCCAAATGATTTATAAAAAACTCACCGCCTTGACGGACAGTAGCTTCCCATCGTCGGATTGGCTAGAGTCTAAACCAATCCGAATAGGTGTCTGATCCCCGATGATTCCGTTATCCGTTCTTGACCTTGCCCCCGTGCCCGCCGGCCAGCATCCAGGTCAGGCATTGCGTAACACCGTCGCCCTGGCTAAACGCGCAGAAGCGCTCGGTTACCGCCGCTACTGGTTGGCCGAGCATCACAACATGGTTGGAATCGCCAGCGCCGCTACCGCGGTGGTCATCGGACTGGTCGCTGGAAACACCCGTTCGATGCGCGTTGGTTCCGGGGGCATCATGCTGCCGAATCACGCGCCGCTGGTGATCGCCGAACAATTTGGCACCCTGGAGGCGCTTTACCCGGGCCGCATCGATCTTGGATTAGGCCGGGCCCCCGGTACCGATCAGTTAACGGCTTACGCCCTGCGTCGCACCCTCGAAGGCAATGTGGATGACTTTCCGCGAGATGTTCAGGAACTCCAGGCCTACTTTGCCGAGACAACCGATGATCAACACGTTAAGGCGGTACCCGGCGCGGGACTCAACGTGCCGATCTGGATATTGGGCTCCAGCCTGTATGGGGCACAGCTAGCAGCAGCGCTGGGCCTGCCCTATGCTTTTGCCTCGCACTTTGCACCCGCCGCACTGATGCAAGCGATCGAACTGTATCGTGACCGCTTTCAACCCTCTGAACAGTTAGACCAACCGTACGTTATGCTCGGGTGCAACGTGTGTGCGGCCGACACAAACGAAGAAGGTCGTCGCCTGCGTAGTTCACATCAGCTTTCTACCCTCAACCTGCGACGCGGAAGACCCGGGCTCCTTCCACCACCGGTGGATGATTTTGAGCGGCAACTATCGGGTGCCGAACGGGCAGTACTGGAAGAGGTCGGTTCATGTTCATTTGTTGGTGATGCCCAAACCGTGCGAGAGGGCCTCGAGCAATTTGTTGCCCAAACGAGGGCAAATGAACTCATTATCGCCTCACAAATTTATGATCCGGCCGCCCGCATTCGATCCTACGAAATCACCGCCAACATCGGCATTGAACAACCCTTAACGAGCCACACCACTCTGCGATAGAACCCACTTCGGCTCAAGCCTGACCGCCGTTGGACCACTGGCTTTGTCGATTCACTCCGCCGCCGCGATGTTCTGGATAATCTCGACGACATCCCGAGTTCGCGTTACTCGACCCTTCCAGGTGAGATCAAATTCTTCGATAAGCGCTTTGATTGCCTTTGAATCGGCAATCGCATTAGCCGCTTGCAACGTTGGAAACTCATAAAATGCAAGGTGCACGCCGGCTTCAACATCACTCCACCCACGCGTCGCACCCAGCGCGTTAAACGCCACCACGGCATCAGGCAAATGTTTCTCCTGATACCAACGATCAAATGCTTCTCGATCTGCTTCGACCACAGAAGCTTTTACAATTAAATAGGCTGTCATGTGAAATCTCTCCTTTTAAACCAATCAGTCGATAGTGTTGTGTCTCGTATGCTTTCACCACGGCGCGATGTCCCATCTACAGTTCAGCACCTAATACTCGTAGTCACCACATACCGCCGCAAGGCTGAGCCTCAATTGATATAATTGGTATGGTTGTGCTTCGTCCATTAATAATCAGGAGAGTTTAAAGTGAAATTGAGCCTGTTATTCAAGATTAGTGGGGCTATATTGGTTGTAAACGGCATCTCTATGTTGGCCACCCCCAGCATGGCCATCGAAATGTATGGCATGGAACAGACCGCAGACCTCGTGGTGGCCATGGGTGCCCTTGGTCTTTCTTTTCTCGGCACGGGAGTTCTCGTCTTTATGCTACCGTCCTGGATCAACGATAAACTCGCCGCAGCAGGTATCCTGTTGGGGTTGATCCAGCTATCTTGGGTGGCACGGGTTGGTTACGACCTGTACGCGGGCAGCATCTCTGGGCCGCCGGCAATCGCTAATTTGTGCATCGCTGCAATCCTGGCAGCGCTCTTTCTTATCATGAGTTTAAGAGCGTCGGACTAGAGAAGCAGCGCTGACTAATCTATTCCTAAAAAAAACCACCAGAGATGCCCTTGACTCGGCATCTCTGGTGGTGGCCGCTCATAGTAAACGCAACAAAGTGCACGTCGTTACTCCAGAAGATCAACGCGCTGTTTTTCCAATCACTTCCCAGCGCGTGTTGAGTCCGCCGATATGAGTGTGCGGGAGAAAGTCGCTCTAATTACCGGTGCCGGCACAGGTATCGGCAAAGCCACCGCAGAACGCATGAGCGCCGACGGGGCCCATGTCATTGCCGGCATCATCAGGGACGAGGAACGAACTGCCAACAGTGCCTTCACGCAACGCATACTCGATGTTTGTTCGCAATCAGACTGGGACGCTGCACTGGCTGAGTGTCACGAACGATTCGGCGGTATCGATATCCTGGTTAACAACGCAGGGCTTTTAATCGAAGGAACGGCCGAAGAGACCGATGATGCCACCTGGGATAAAATTTTCGACGTTAATCTAAAAGGCCTGTTTCGGGGCTGTCGTGCGGTCATTCCCGAGATGCGCCAAAGAGGCGGTGGCGCTATCGTTAATCTGGCTTCCATTGATGCACTGAGCGGCGCTATCGGGCATCTTGCTTATTCCGCTTCAAAAGGGGGTGTTACCGCTTTAACCCGTTCACTGGCTACCGACCATGCGGTCGATGGCATTCGTGTGAACGCTGTGTGCCCCGGGACCATCACGACCCCCATGGTCGAGAAAATGTTCAAAGATACCGGCGACATCGACACTGCCCGTAACGCGTCGATTGCCAAACACCCGTTGGGGCGACTGGCTTCAGCAGATGAAGTCGCCAGTGTAATCACTTTTCTCTGCTCTAACGACGCCAGCTTTATTACCGGACAATCAGTCTCGGTCGATGGCGGGCGTAGCATTCGCTGACCTGATAAAAAAGGATTCTATCTCGATGAATACCCGTGAACTCAATCAGAAAACCATTGAAGTGCTTGGACGCCAGATGAGTTACGTCGAAATAGGTACCGGCACACCGATTGTGTTTCAACACGGCAACCCAACGTCCTCCTACCTGTGGCGAAATATCATGCCACCGCTATCCGCTTTAGGTCGTTGCATCGCAATTGACCTCATCGGTATGGGAAATTCAGAAAAACTGGATCCCTCGGGGCCAGAGCGTTACACCTTCGAAGAACATCGTCAGTATTTCGACGCTGCTCTCGCCGCACTTAATGTGGAAGCGAACGTTGTCCTGGTCGTACACGACTGGGGTTCAGCGCTGGGTTTTGATTGGGCCAATCGTCACCGTGAGGCGATCAAAGGACTATGCTATATGGAAAGTCTTGTCCGCCCGGTATCCTGGACCGAGTGGCCCGAACTTTCCGCAAAAGTCTTTCAGGGTTTCAGATCCCCGGCCGGTGAGGCCATGGTGCTTGATAAAAATATCTTTGTTGAAAAAGTGTTACCCGGATCTGTCCTTAGGACATTGACCGATGAAGAAATGGCGGTCTATCGACGCCCTTATCTAGAGCCCGGGGAAAGCCGTCGGCCTACGCTCACCTGGCCACGGCAAATTCCAATAGATGGCGAACCTGCCAATGTCGTGGAGATTGTGCAATCTTATGCTGATTGGCTGTCGGAAAGCCCCGTGCCCAAGCTATTTATCAATGCTGAGCCCGGCGCCATTCTCACCGGCGAACCCCGAGAATTCTGCCGACGTTGGCCCAACCAGGTTGAAGTCACCGTGGCGGGCAGCCATTTTATTCAAGAAGACTCTCCCGAAGAAATCGCTCACGCCTTAAGTGATTGGATTCAGACCATTTAGGTATTCCAAAGCGATGGGGCTGGCACCTGCTCTTATGTGCTTCCGCTCTCTCCAGAGGCCCAGCCCGTCAGAACACGACGCCGAAGCAGATTCAATAAATTGATCACGCTGTACTCGCGAATTCGATTGCGATCACCCGGCATCCGCGCCCAGCGCGCATCACTGATGCCGGGCATGGCAATGCCAAGATAAACCGTTCCGACCGGTTGCCCTTCCTGTTCCGCAGGTCCCGCCACCCCGGTAACCGCTAACCCCACGTCGGCTTTGAGATATTTGCGCGCACCTTCTGCCATCGCTTTCGCAGCCGCCTCCGTCACCACCGGTCCTTCGGGGACACCCAGCAAGTCGAATTTAACCTCACTCGAATAGGCGACCACACTGCCCCGGAACACCTCACTTGCTCCGGGTATCGCGGCAAGGCGCGCACCCACCAGACCACCGGTTAAGGATTCCGCCACACCGAGGGTCCATCCACGCTCCCGCAACAAGTCGAGCACTACCGATTCCATGGTTTGCTCGTCGATGCCAAACACATAACTACCAAGAATTTCGCGAACGTGTTGCTCTTCTTGGGCAATGATGGCATCCGCCGCGAGCGCATCAGCTGCCTTAGCAGTGATACGAACCTTGAGTCCTTCAACGCCACTCGCCTGAAACGCCAGTGTCGCAAGGCCAGAGCGATCCAACGCTTCAATACGTCCCGCCAGCATTTCTGCCAAGCCCGACTCGCTCTGCCCCCACGTGCGCAGCACTCGACTGCGAATCACCGCGGTCACCCCTGCTCGGCGCTGCAGATCGGGAATCACTGTACCCAAAACCATCTCTCGCATCTCATAAGGAACACCAGGCACTGCATAAATGACTTTATCCTCGATTGGACAAACCAGGCCTGGCGCGGTCCCGGGCATTTCGGCAATAGTCGTTGCGCCCTCCGGCACATCCGCCTGACGCAGATTATTCTGCGTAAACTCGCGGCCACGAGATTCGAACAGGCGGCGAATATGCTCCCCTATATCGTCATGCCGAATCAGTGATACGCCCATGACATCGGCGATCGCTTCTCGAGTAATGTCGTCCTGCGTCGGTCCCAAGCCACCACAGACAATCACTGCGTCGCTTCGCTCAAGCGCCAGTTGGATCGTGCTGACCATACGGCCCAGGTTATCCCCCACCTTGGTTTGGTAAAGCGAATCAATACCCGCGAGTGCGAGTTGCTCACCCATCCACGAGGAATTGGTATCAACAATCTGGCCTAACAACAGTTCAGTACCAATAGCGACTATTTCGCAACGCATAGCATCTCCATAGCGGTTGAGATGTTGTGAAAACTCAACGGGCATTGGGAATCATTCGCTCAGCCCCTGCTCGCATCTATCTCCTACGACAAAGCCAAATCAGATATCCGCGATCAATACCCTGCGACGATCCGGCAACGATGATAGAGCATCCCAAACGCAACCACCAGAAATCAAAACTCCTCGACACGAAAGTTCGTGGCGGCACCGACTCCAGCCTATCCCAGCTAATTCAGCCGGGATCGCAACGATAAAAGTCGCTTCTGCGCCTCAGCATGCAGTCGCTCGTGCCCGGAGTCATTCGATACTGCTTCCAATGTCGTCATCGCACTTCGTATCATTCCCGCTTCCGCCAGAAGTCCCGCAACACTCAAGCGCAACTCACCTTGTGCAGGGGCCAGCATCACCATGCGTTCAGCAACCTGCAGTGCGCGTTTGATCTCACCTGCCTGGTAAGCACGCAGCTTGATGTTGTTTTGAAGGCGTAACAAGACAGCCCGATCACTGACAGGCTGCAGATAAGCCTGATCAAACCGCGCGGCAGATCCATGCATCTGCACAAAAAGCGCCTGCACAGCCGCATCATCCATCACTGTGAGCGAATCGAAGGGATCGAGATAAAGGAACTCATCACCTTCGATCAGCCTCAGCAGGAAATGAGAGGGAAAAGCAGTGCCATCAATGACCGAACCCCACGCTCGGGCAACATGAATGCACAGAATCCCAAGGGCTACCGGTAATCCTTTGCGCCGATCAATCACCTGCAGAAGATTGGCGTTGTCCCCATCGTCGTAGGTTTCGCTGTCGCCTCGATAGCCATTGGCCTCATACATTACCTGGCGAAGCCCAACAACCAGACCTGCTCCCTCTACCACTGCAGCGCGAAGATCCTCAAGGTGAGCGTAATAGGGCTCACACTCCACCTCGGGCAGATCCAGCCTCGCCAACAGTAATGCCGTCCGGACAATGTCTATATCAGCATCGGACTGCCGACCAATAGCCGCTAGTTCTTCAAGTAACGGGTTTTCCGGCGCTACCGTCATTGTGTCGTCGACTTCTCCGTTGGCACTATCCGCGTAATGTGATTCTTCTCTCTATCTATTAACTCAGCGACCTGCGGTGAAACGACATCCTTCCAATGCTCTGATTCGTAGACCGCGGCATAAAGCGCCTTGCGCTCTTCCTCGCTTTGAAAACGGCGCATCCAAATGTAAACACTGTCGTCTTCCTCTCCCCTAAAACTCCCCGTGATCACCATGCCTTGAGCCACCTGAAAGGGAATAATCTCGCCTTCCATCAGTGTTAACCACTCGGCCATCTTGCCTGGCTTAATGGTGTATTGCCTTAGTTCATAAAATGCCATATCGCTTCTCGTATTTTTTGTTTAAAGTAAGTTGCTCCAGTAACCCTACCACGCAAGGGATATGATCGTCTCCATATCCTGTTAAATGAACCGTCAAAACTAATTTTCCTGATAACTCAATGACTAACAACACACACACCTTAAACGAGGTCGTAGTCACGACCGACTGGCTCGCGCAGCACTCGGCCGACTCGGATCTTCGAGTCTTCGACTGCACCACACACCTTATTCACCAGTCAGACCCGGAATCCGACGCGCCGTATATCGTTCAGTCAGGAAAAGATGACTATGGCGAAGCACATATCCCCGGCGCCGCATTTATCGACTTGCAACAGGACTTATCCGACACCACCAGCCCTTATCGTTTCACCTGCCTTCAGGCGAATCAACTGGCGAAAAAATTTGGCGCACTGGGTATTGGAGACAACACCACCGCGGTGCTGTACAGCCAAACCACACCGCAGTGGGCTACCCGTATCTGGTGGCTACTGAGAACTGTAGGGTTTGACCGGGCGTGCGTGTTGGACGGAGGCCTCACCCGTTGGCAAACGGATGGGCGCGCTGTTTCGAGCGAGACCACTACCCACCCACCGGCCTTGCTGACAACACAACCACGAAACGGACTGCTGGTGGACAAAGCGACCGTGTTATCCGCCATCGATGACGATAGCACCTGCACCATCAATGCGCTGCGGGCCGTTCAACACGCCGGACTTGATAACGGAGCGTTCGGTCATTACGGCCGACCCGGCCGAATCCCGCGCTCGGTTAATGTCCCGACCAATGAATTGGTAAACCCTGCGACGATGGAATTCCTCCCCAGCGAGGAGATTCGCTCCCGCCTCCATGCGGTCGGC
>DUBL01000178.1 GCA_012960345.1 Gammaproteobacteria bacterium
GGAAAGCGATTTGTCTTTTTTTGTGCTGGCGCGATGCGCTCAGCGCTGGCTGCTCAGTCGGTTCAGTCAATGGGTTTGAGCCCGGTCTGTCATATGGCAGGAGGCTATGCTCAGTGGAAGAAACAGGGGTTTCCGACCGAAACCAAGGAAAAGAAATAACGACCCTGTAAGAGAGTATGTCATGAGGAAACGAGAGTGCGGATTTAGCTTAATTGAACTCATGATCGTAGTGGCGATCATGGGTATTCTGGTTGCGGTCGCGCTGCCGCAGTACCAGAACTATCAGGTTCGAAGCAAAGTGACAGAGGCGCTCGTTCTGGCGGAAAGCGTAAAACGCACCATGGAAGCGTATTACGCGGACCACGGTAAATGGCCGTGGGACAACGCAACCCCCCCCCGAGCTGCAGTGAACGATTTATCCAGCACCTACATTAAAAGAACACAGGTTAAAACTCTTTGCGGGCATTTCAGAATGAAATTTCGAAATGGCACAGGGCTTGGAAAACTGGAGAACAGGTGGCTGTGGATGAAGCCGACGGTCTCAACCGACGGAGGTTCGATCAAGTGGAGTTGTGCGGTGAGTCGGTTTAATCAGACCAAGGATTTGGTGCCCAAGGAGTGTCGAAATAGGCCTAATAGTGCTTTTAAAAGCTGCCCTTAAGACTGCTGAAATTTTGCTCTGTTGTTGGGTGGGAGGATAGCAATGATAAAAAGAGAGTGCGGGTTTAGTTTAATTGAACTGATGATCGTAGTGGCGATCATTGGTATTCTGGTTGCGATCGCGCTGCCGCAGTACCAGAACTATCAAATACGAAGCAAAGTGACTGAGGCCTTAAGTATAGTTGGAGGCGTAAAGCGCACCTTGGAAGTGTTTTACGCTGATCACGGTCGATGGCCAGACAGTGCGACAGACGTGGGTTACTCTGCCACGCCGCGTGATTTTGATACTACTTATCTAAGGGCATTAGCAATAGTCTCGTCACCTACTAGCGAGCCGTGCGGTATTTTTGCTGTTAGATTTAGCGTAGACATGGGTGCATTGTCTAACAAATGGTTGTGGATGAAACCAACCGTACCGGCCGATGGGGGCCCGGTTAGGTGGGACTGTGGGGTGGACGCGTTTAGTGGTGGGGAAACGGGTCCCCTGGTACCAAAGGAGTGCAGGCATCCAAAATTAGCTCATTGTTGAGCGTAGCCCTCGAAGGCTATAACCGATAAATGGTTTGGTTGATGCTATTGATTCCTTGCCCGCCAAGTTTACGATGGATAATGCTGAGGCCAACATTAGTGCTAGCTCAATAGGCATTGGCGTAGAAACAAGATTAAAGACCCAAGACCTTGCCAAGTTGTTGTATGAAGCTGACGACGCCCACCGACGGAGGTTCGATTAGATGGTTTTGTGCGGTGGAGCCAGTGAACCAGATCAAGGACTTGGTGCCCAAGGAGTACAGAAATGGGACCGGCGCCCCTGGTTTTAAAGCGTGTTCTTGAAACTGTTGAAATGTCGTGCTGTTGCTGAGTGGGGATTGACGCGGTCATGGTCTAGTCTCGAGCCTGTACCAGGCGACTGACCAGCGATACTTAGTGTCCGCATAAAAAATTATCTGTCTTACTGTCGGTATTGTAGGCCTGCTGAGATGCCATAAGCGTCAGTGGCTGACGGTCTAGGATATGTTGGTTAGACCGCTGGAGCAACGGACAGGCCCTTTACTTGGTGGCGAGAAATCAGTTGCGCTACTAGCCCGGAGGCTTTGGCGGTTTCGATAAATGATCGAAGATAAGCCGCGCCATCGTGACGACCGGCAGGAGTCCCAACGGCTTGTTGAACCGCGGTAAATCGACCTTCGAGGAGCCGCGCTTGTCCCAGGGTTTCGACATCAGATAACAAGCGTGGTTTGAGCCCAGCCAGGGCGTCGAGACCCTCTCGCACGAAAAGTTCATAGGATGCATCGAGCCCCTCAGCGCGGACGAGTTCAGCGTGTTTCAGGTGGCGCGTGAGATATAGGTCGTAGGCGCTACGGGCAGAGACGGCAATGCGAATCCCCAGTCGATCGACGTCTTCAAGTTGCTTTAAAGGTGAATCCGTAAGGACAAGGTAAGTGGCTTCGATCTCGACATACGCCGCGGTAAAGTCGATGTGTTCTGCGCGAGCGGGTTCTGCGCCAATCAGTCCGATGTCCCAGCTCCCATCACTGACTGCGTCCGCGAGCTCCCCCGGCGTAGCGAACGGCACGTACTTGATGTCGACGCCGAGGTCTTCTGCGATGACAGCGGCTAAATCGGGCGCTACCCCATCGGGGTCTCCATTGGGTTTTTTGCCTGTCACCAAAAGAAAGTTGGCGAGGTTGATGGCGGCGCGTAAAGTGCCGGTGGGTGCAAGTTCCAAAGCGACTGGATTGGACATGAGATTCACTTTCAATAATAGGACGTTAGACGACGATTGTAGGCGCTTGTCTGTGTCGCGTCTTCCGTTAGGTTGAGAGACATCAGCCGGTGATGCCACAGACTTCAACCTCGTTTAACAATGAATACACTCGCGCGATGCCGGTCTTAACTTGATACTGCATGCAGACATGGACGCGTTTTACGCCTCGATTGAACAGCGCGATACGCCAGAATACCGGGGTCGACCCATCGCCGTTGGGGGAATCGGCCCGCGCGGTGTGGTGTCAGCGGCAAGTTACGAAGCGCGGCCTTTCGGTGTGCGTTCTGCTATGCCCACTGTTGAGGCTCGCAAACGGTGTCCCGACCTGATCGTTATCCCGGGTGACATGGCACGTTATCGGCATGAATCAAAGCGCGTCTTTGAAATCTTTGAAGAATTTTCGCCATCCATTGAAGGCATCTCACTGGATGAAGCCTTCTTAGATTTGGTGGGAACAGAACGCCTGATGGGTCGACCTCAGGTGTTGGGGGAAAAACTTCGCCAACGGGTGCGCCAGCGCTTAGGCCTGCCGGTCTCAGTGGGCATAGCCCCCGTCAAGATGGTGGCGAAGATTGCGAGCGAAGAAGCCAAGCCCGATGGATTAGTGCAGGTTCAGCTGGGGGAGGTGGCGGAGTTTCTTGCACCGTTACCCGTTGGCAGGATCTGGG
>DUBL01000179.1 GCA_012960345.1 Gammaproteobacteria bacterium
GCGAGCGGGCGAGATTCGTATTGGTGATCCATTGGATGACGCGAGTCAGATGGGGCCATTGGCGACTCAGGCCCAAATGGCCAATATCGTCGCGACCGTTGCCGATGCCGAAGCCAATGGGGCAACGGTAATGCATGGCGGCCGTCAGCCGGCGACTCTCGAGCGGGGCTGGTTTTATGAACCCACCGTGGTCGCGTGTCCGAATCAGTCGTTGTCGATTGTGCAGAAAGAACTGTTTGGGCCGGTGGTCAGCGCGATCCGGTTCAAAGACGAACCGGATGCCATTCGGTTGGCCAATGACACGCGTTTTGGTCTTGCAGCCGGTGTCTTCACAGCCGACATGGGGCGGGCACTTCGAGTCACCAAGGCCCTGCGTGCGGGTATTGTCTGGGTCAATACCTATCGGATGGTTTCACCCCTGGCACCCTTTGGAGGCTATAAGGAAAGTGGTTACGGTCGGGAATCAGGACTCCAGGCGATTTATGATTACACCCGACCTAAAACAGTTTGGCTTAACACGTCGCCAGATCCGATAGCAGACCCGTTCATGATGCAGTAAAGCGCAGGGCGTTAATCGGTGGTGATGACCTGCTTATAGTAGGTGTCCTTCTTGACAATTTTCCCCTGCCTAAACTCCCACAGGTCGCAGCCAAGACAGTCGATTCTGCCGGTGGGTGCTGTCCCGGTAACCCGCCACTCCGACAGAGCTTTGTCTCCCATGATCCATGATTGGCCATCTTGCCACTGAATATCCGGCATGGATTTGAAACGCATCCCCAGGATCTCTCGAATCGCAGGCTTACCGACAAAACGCTCTCCGTGCGGTTCTGTACCCTTAGCCAGCAGAAACTCGCCGTCCTCAGCGAACCACTCCATGATTCCATCCAGATCGTGAGCATTGAATGCATTGAGTATCTGGTGCAATTGGTCGATCGACACGCTCATTTCTGCCGCTCCAAATAAGTGATGTGGCCCAGGGCCTCAGGGTTATCCATTGAGACCCAATTTATCGCGGGCCTCATCGACGGAACAGGCACGTCCACCAAGCTCTTTGATGATGCGAATCGCCTTTGAGACCAGTTCGCCATTGCTCGCATGCACTCCGCGTTCGAGATAAAGGTTATCTTCCAGGCCGACTCGGACGTTGCCACCCAGCAGCATCGCTTGAGCAACCATGGGCATTTGCATTCGGCTGATGCCAAAACCTGACCAGACCGCGTGCGCAGGCACTTGGGAAGCCATAGTGGCCATGGTGGCCGTTGTGGCATCAGCACCCCAGGGAATGCCGAGACAGATTTGGTACATGGGTGGATCATTAAGCAAGCCTTCTTGCACCATCTGGTTGGCAAATCGTAAATGCCCTAGGTCAAACACTTCGAGTTCCGGTTTCACGCCAATTTCCCGGTATCGGGTTGCCATGGTTCGAAGCATGTTGGGGGTCTGTACATAAATCACATTGTCATCGCTGAAGTTGATACTGCCGCAGTCAAGACTAGCGATATCAGGTCGAAGCGCTTCAACGTGGGCCATTCGTGTCTGCGCGTTGACCAGGTCGCTACCAGGAGCGGGCGTAGCGGGGTCATCGTCATCTACGATCAAGTCGCCACCCATGCCCGCTGTTAGATTGATCAGCACATCGCGACCGCTGGCACGGACTCGGTCGACGGACTGTCGAAAAAGCTCGATATCTCGACTGCCTGCCCCGGTTTTAGGGTCGCGCACATGGATGTGTACGATGGCGGCTCCCGCATCGGCAGCCTCAATGGCCGCGTTGGCAACTTGTTCAGGAGTCACCGGAATGGCTGGGTGCTTGTCCACGGTGTCACCTGCGCCCGTAACAGCACATGTGACGATCACCTCGTAATTGATGGTCATGCGGAGCCTCCTCCAGTCGATGGTTCTGCAGGTGCCTCGTGAGAGGATTGAAAATCAGGCCAACCATCCTCGCCGGGCGGATACCAGTGTTGCGCAAGCACTTTTTGTATTTCGATCAAGCATCGGTCGCGTTTTCTTTCAAGTTCACTGAATTGACGTTGACCGGTTTCTTCATCACAGCCCTCAATGATCCGTGTTTGCAGCTCCTCGGTTAATTCGGGTGCCTGCATATGGCACCAGGGCAGTTCGAGTGCGGGCCCAAATTGGGTCAGATTCTGGCGCATACCCCCTGGCCCGCTGCCGAGATGCCAGCCAAGAAGAGTACCCATGAATGCCCAGCGCAATCCAGGGCCACCGGTGATTGCTGCGTCGATTTCTGCAACAGAAGCGACGCCATCATTGATCAAATGCAATGCTTCGCGCCAGATCGCTTCTTGCAGACGGTCACCTATGTAAGCGTCAATTTCCTTTCGGACACGAAGCGGGCGCATTCCAATAGAAGTATAAAAGGCGCCTGCTGCATTAATAGCCTGTTCACTGGTATGTTTTCCGCCGACGACCTCGACCAGCGGTAACAGGTAAACCGGAGCAAACGGATGGCCGATAAGGTGGGACTCAGGTCGAACGCTCTGAGACTGAATTTCGCTTGGCAGCAAACCCGATGAACTCGATGCAATGACGACACCGGGCCTCGTATGGTGACTGATTTCGGCATGAACTTCAGTCTTCAGTGTCACCCGTTCAGGGACATTTTCTTGTACAAAATCGGCACTAGCGACCGCACTTTCTATAGTTGACTCAAACACCAGTCGATCGCGGCTGGCGTTGGATGGCATGCCGATTTCTTCCAGCAGTGGCCAAGCCGCATCGACCGCCGCGCGCAGTTTCGATTCGCTTGCAGCATCGGGGTCAGTCACGCTGACGTCCATACCGTTTGCCAGGCAGCGGGCAGCCCAACCGCTGCCAATCACACCCGCACCGACCAAGGCAATGCGCGTGATGTTCGTTACCGTGGGAGTCGAGGTCATAGCAATTCGAACCAGGGCGTCAGTTTATTTGCCACGAAAAATCGGGTCCCGTTTTTCGACGAACGCACGGATGCCTTCGAGTGCATCTTCAGAACGCAGCATCTTGCGGTAGATAGGTAAGTCGACAGTGCGCATCGTCTGGAAAGATTGTTCAATCGT
>DUBL01000180.1 GCA_012960345.1 Gammaproteobacteria bacterium
AAAACAGAGCGGCAGTGGGTGTGCGAATCGGGTCGTAAGCCGGAAGTGGTTGCGATCGGAGAGACCGGTCTGGATTATTTCCGCTCTGAGGGGGATTTGGACTGGCAGCGGGACCGTTTTCGAATGCATGTTCAGGTGGCCCGGGAGTTGGATAAACCGCTAATCATTCACAACAGAAATGCGGCGGAGGATACCTTGCGCTTACTCCAGGAAGAAAAGGCAAGGGAGGTCGGTGGTGTGATGCATTGCTTTACTGAAGACATCACGGTGGCGCGGGCGGCCCTCGAGTTGGGGTTCTATATTTCCTTGTCGGGTATCGTGACCTTTAAGAACGCGACGGTTATTCAAGCGGTCGCCAAGTATGTACCGGAAGACCGATTGCTGATCGAGACTGATTCACCATACCTCGCGCCCATTCCATGCCGGGGAAAAAGAAATGAGCCCGGGTTCGTCTATCACACGGCGGTTTTCATTAGCGCACTACGCGGTATAGAGGCGTCCCATCTGGCCGACTTTACTACTCGGAACTTCTTTAGTTTGTTTCGGGGAGCCAAACGGGACCTTCACAGGGAAAGTGTTATGGGTGCGATAACCGAGTAATGTTTGTATGTTTCGACCGATTATAGTTCGTATAATGTATATTATGTAAAGTTACGTGCTGAGGGTCCGCCAAATCGGCTTGACGGTGGTGATTGACGCCCCCGCCCCCTTGAAACACAATGCCCCCAGAACAATTAGGTCGATTACTTAAGGCATCCGCCTTCCAAAGGAGCCACCACCATGGTTGACAAAAACATCGATGCCGCCTCAACAGAGGTGTCTAAACCTACCGAATCAAGCCGAAAAGAGCCCCCTCGAGGCCAATCCGCCTCCATCGGCCCTTCCATAACGATCAACGGAGACGTTACTGGCGAGGAGAACCTAGTGGTCGAGGGGGTCATCGAAGGCACGGTTAATCTCAAGGACAATAACCTCGTTATTAGCGAAAACGGTCGCCTGACCGCCAATATCAGCGCTCGGATCATTCGTGTTGACGGTGAGGTTAAAGGCGAACTTCGCGGCAGTGAACAGGTCATTATCAGTCCAACGGGCCAGGTTTCGGGGGACATTCGAGCACCTAGGGTCGTCCTTGAGGACGGCTGCCAATTTAAAGGATCCATCGATATGGAACACGACAAGCAGGCGGCCGTAGGCGAGCGCGGCGTTAGAACCACTCGCCTACGATCTGGTGCTACCCGGCCGGTACGACCTGGCAGCGATAATAGCTCGAGTGGACCAACCGCGATTAGTTGAGCCCGCCCTAGCGGGCTCGCACGGTCTTGCACAATGGGGTTACCCATTACCGTCCGGTACTCGATAACTGACCATGCCGACCACAATCGCTGTCGTCGAAGACGATGCTGATCAACGAGACACTTACGTCGATGTTCTAGTTGCTAACGGCTACGCCGTCAACGCCTATGCCGATAAACCTTCGGCTCAATCGGCCTTTCGAACGGCACTGCCGGACCTAGCGATTCTGGACATTATGTTGGGTCAAGACATGGACGGCGGTTTTGATCTATGCATGGAACTGAGAAACCAGAGTCAGACCGTGCCGGTCATTTTCATAACGGCACGCGATAGCGACATCGATCGAATCTCTTCGCAACGCATGATGGCGTGGGACTACATCACCAAGCCCGTCAGTCTTGAATTTCTGGTCGCGCGCGTGCACGCGCTGCTCAGTATCGCAACCCATCTACAAAGCCCCGTACCTAATACAACCGTCCTGACCATCAACGAACTCGACATCGACGAAAACAGCATGTCCATTCAGTGGCAGGGGCAACGTTTGAACTTTACCCTGACCGAGTTTCAGATCGTAGAATCACTGGCCCGTCGACCCGGACACGTAAAGACCTACGACGCCTTGATCGATGTCACTCGACAAGGCCTGGTTGAAAAGAACACCATTAATGGCTACATCCGACGTATCAGAAGCAAATTTCGAGAAATCGATACCGCCTTTAATCGCATCCAAACCGTCCACGGAACGGGGTACAAATGGGCCCAGGACTAACGAGTCCTATTCGCCCACCCACCCACTTTTACCCTGTCTCCACCCCTATTGCAGCGGCCCCCCTCCAACGCTCGCCACGCCGATCGGCAGCGCCCGAGACTGCGCCCTGCCCTGCGAATTCGCACAAAATTATTGCTCCTCATACTCGCGCTTTTGACCATTCCATGGATGGGCTACAAATCAGTTCGAGAAATGGAGTCGTTTCTCCTGGAAGGCCAACGACAAGCCCTCGAACTGACAGCTGAAGGCATTGCAAGCCTTCTTAGCGGCCGACAAGATTTGTTTTCGGGGTTGGTCGGTGTCCCAGAAGTCGTCGGTCTCGCCTACCACCCGATTCCCACTGAATTAAAGGAGTCGTTACCATTCGACGCTTCTGGAACACAGTGGGCCAAACTCCTTGGACCATTAGCTGACTACACTGGGAGTGGTTCATACGAGTGTGGAATCGAATTCTCTCCAGAGTCCTTTTGGGTACGACATGCAGTTGGCATCAGCGATGAGTACTTTTATTTACCGAGATCCGGATCGTTTAAAACTGGACCACAGCGACCAGGTTCGCCTAACTCTAGAGTCCCCAGGCCAATCGCCTGACCGTTATCTTTTGCTTTCGAGGAAAAAAGAGGGACGCATGAGTATGTATAGCATGGAGGCTGATTGGCGAACGCCGATCACGGGCGATTCTTTGACTATTGTTGCTGCTGAATTCAAACGAGAGAAGACGGGCTATACCGTCCGTATAAGAATCCCAGAAGACTTTATAGGTAACTCTACCCGCCTATTTTTTGAAGTCATCGACGTAGATGATAAAAAGTCGAGAGAAATCCGCACAAAAATTAGCACCTCTCCCCTCGGTAGCGAACATGTCGGTCAGGTGCATCTAGCGAGCCCCAAACTTGCTGAGTTGATCCGCCCGTTACATTTGCGGGCCGCTAACATCACCATCTGGGATAAGGAATATCGAGTTCGGGCACAGTTGGGCTCTAT
>DUBL01000181.1 GCA_012960345.1 Gammaproteobacteria bacterium
TTGTTGACCGCCAAGCCGATGCTCTTTGTTGTTAATATCGAAGAGGGGGCGATGGAAAGTGATGCGGTAGTTGCGGTTGAACGTCATGCCAAAGCCGTTGGCGCGGAGACGGTCGCGATTAACGCGCCCATTGAACAAGAGATTGCTGGTCTTGCCGAGATGGAGCGAAGCGAATTTCTGCACGAACTGGGATTGGTCGAATCAGGTCTCGATCGTGTGGTGGAAGCCGGATATCGTCTCCTTGAATTGCACACGTTCTTTACCGCCGGTCCCAAAGAAGTACGAGCATGGACGATCCCTGTTGGCACACGGGCCCCACAGGCAGCGGGCAAGATTCACACGGACTTTGAGCGCGGGTTTATCCGCGCCGAGACGATTGCGTTTGATGATTTTATTTCGCTTGGTGGCGAGAAAGGGGCGCGTGAAGCCGGACGGTTGAGACTCGAAGGGCGGGATTACGTTGTTAACGACGGTGATATACTGAATTTCAGGTTCAATGTCTGAACCGTAGTCACTTTAATAAATGGCTATGTAGCTCAGCTGGTTAGAGCACGGCACTCATAATGCCGGGGTCGGTAGTTCGAATCTACCCATAGCCACCAGTTCATAGACGACACGCCGGACTGCGATGTCACCCATTCAACCCCTTGCTATCATTCCGACGTATAACGAACGGGACAATCTGGAACCGTCCTGCACGCAGGGGTTGCAGATAGATACTGACTTGAGTCGGGACGCTGAAGTGGCGTCTGTGATGCGGAATAAAGACAACAGACGATGATGAGTCATTTGTCCACTACTTCTTGGGCTGCGGCCCTTGACAGGAAGGCTACTTGAGTCATGCGTATTTCAGGTCGTGGTTATCGGCATAGCATCATGTAAGAGCCGGCAGTACGCCAAGACAATATAGTTGGAAGCACCAGCACTGCAGTCGCAGAACATGTTTTGGCAGTCCGCGGTAATATCTCTGCATGAGCGTTATCGTTGTGATTCCAACTTATAACGAGGCGGACAATATTGTTCCGCTCTGTAAGGCGTTGCTCTCATTGGCGCTGGAACTAGAAATTCTTATAGTTGATGATGCCTCACCAGATGGCACTGGCGAGTTAGCCCAAGAGTTGGCGGACACAGAGTGTAAGATTCGCGTTATCCATCGCGCCGAGAAACTAGGTTTAGGCACGGCATATACCCATGGTCTCAATTGGGCGCTCGAAAATACCAATGCAAACTTAATTGCGCAGATGGACGCCGATTTTTCACACGATCCGACTTCGTTACCGTCTCTAGTTGAAGTGGCTACGAGAAACACCATTGCAGTTGGCTCCCGCTACGTCATGGGCGGGGGGATAAAGAATTGGGGGCTAGGCCGGCGTTTTCTCAGTAAGGCGGCCAATCTTTACGTTAGGACCATTTTATCTCTGCCCATAGCGGATGTCACCGGCGCGTTTCGCTGTTGGCCGCGGTGTATTCTGTCTAAGATCGACTTATCAAGCGTTCAGGCATCTGGCTTCGCCGTGTTACCGGAAATGTTATTCCGAGCGAAGCATCAGGGTTTTTCGATAACTGAAGTTCCTATTATCTTTGAAGAGCGTCGAGTGGGACAATCCAAGCTAACGCTTGGGATTGCTGTTGAATCTTTTAGCAACGTTTGGTATCTCCGATGGCGGAAGCTCTCGAGACACGCTGACCTATCGCCATAAGATCAGGCAATGAGCGACCATTTTCGAGTAGAAAGGACTCGGCGAGGGTGACAACAAGACTCATAGTTGGTGGGGCTCCCGATTGTGTTGATCAATAGGGTACTAGGTAATCACTCCTGGTGTGGGAAGTGGTATGAGATCGTCAGCGCACTCAATATGTCTTTCGCTACTCGCGTTGGGCCTTGTGTTTATCATCGTGATAGAGGGTGCCACGTATGCGAGCGTTGAGAAGTAGCGGTACGGTACTGGCTGTTGCCAGTGGATGCGTGGTTACGGGTGTGTTCGCGTTGGTGTTCTTCGCTGGTGCCTATGGACTTCGGAGCGAGTTTTTCTCAAGAAAGTTCTTTACCGATCTTCTTTATACGCCCACGCTGATCGATGATGTTCTTCTTGGTAATGGCCACTTGGGCGATTGGTTTTTCTGGCCAACCCCGCAAATTTTTACCGAGATTCCGCTGTATCTACCGATTCATCTGCTGCCTCTGTCGCAGGAATGGGCCACGCTAGCATACTCAGCTTTTCAGGGGGTTTATACGCTGTGCTTGTGCTTCTGGCTGGTGCGCGTGATTGCCGAACGTCCTTTGCCGACACCGCGAGTACTTGTGCTTCTCTCAGGCTTCTCCGCAATTTTCTTGACCCATGTCGACGTGTCGGTCTATCTCCCGTTTTATCACTATTCCTCGTTCCTGTTTGGATTGGTTTTCCTTGGTGCCTTGCTTGTGCTTCGTACGGTAGCCAGCTGGCAGCGGACAGCACTCATTCTTGTCGCAATGGCAGTTGCCGGGGGCCTTGTTGGTTCTTCTGACTTTCTTTTCGTCGCCTGGATATTGTTGCCGATCGCGTTTATTGCCGTGTTTTGCGTTTTGTTTATGCGTGGAATTCGCATCAAATCAATGGGCGTTATTGTTACCGTGGTGGCAGCGATTGTTCTAGCACGGATTTTCTGGTCTATGCTCGAATTCAAGATGGATCCGGTGCGATATACCCGGACAGGCACCGAGCTTCTCGATCGACTTTTAAGTGATCCACTTGGCTTCAGTAAGGCGATGGCTCTCTACGTCTGGATTTTTATTAAGGCGCAGTACGTGAATCCGTACCGGGGTCTGGCTTTCACGATGTTCGTGCTGTCTGCGATACCCCTCTCCTTCGCGCCGCTATGTCGGCAGTTGGGTTGGCTTGATGCGGAATCCCAACTCCGGCTTCGTGATTTTTCCTTTATTGCGCTGGTGGTGGTTGCCCTTAACGTCTTTGGGTTTAGTCATCATGATCAACAGCCTGAGCGGTATATGATTGCTGCGAACTATATGCCGGTGATCTACGTCATCGTTGTTTTGAC
>DUBL01000182.1 GCA_012960345.1 Gammaproteobacteria bacterium
CCCAGAACCTGCTTCACCACGGCAACAACCTTGCTCACGTCGATACGCGCCATGCATTGGTTTGAACAATGGCGACGCCGGTAACATCGATCACACCCCTGTTCAGGCCGTATCACGATCGATTCAGAGCTGAGTGGGCCCACCCGTCGTTCGTCGGTGGGTGCAAACAGCGCGACCACTGGCACGCTGCAAGCCACCGCTACATGCATTGGAAAACTATCGCCGCAAATCACCACAGCCGCACGCCTCATTAATTCGGCCAACTGCAATAACGACAATTGGCCCGCCAGGTTCACTACTTGTGGAGTCGCCAGCCCCGTTAGATGGGTCGACATCATGCTCCGCTCGTCTTCGGTACCCGTCACCACCACCGCACAGTCAGCCGGCAGCGCATCGCACAATGCTCGATAACGTTGCAGGGCCCAGTCTTTGGTTGGCCAGCGACTCAAAGGAGACAAGACCACCAGCCGTTTGTTAGTGATTCCGGCTCGAGCTAACTGGTCATTCACAAATTCGACTTCTTTCGCAGACAAATGTATTTCCATCTGTGAATCGGCACGGGGAAGACCAGCCACCTCTAAGACACCGTCAAGCTCTCGAAGCGCATGGAGTTCAGGCTGGTGGAAACGCGTTGCAAACCACCAACGCCCCTTCACGACCCGCCGCTTTGCACGTGCTCCCCATAGAAACAAGACCGTCTTCCAGCGACCTTGCAAATCGATGGCCAAATCGTAATTCCGTTGCCTTACTTTAGCCATGGTCTCTAAACCATGACGCAAGCACACTATTGGGTGACGAAACCACTGATACTTAATCCAATACCGATCGAAGGAAATAAGTTCATCGATGTGCGGGTTGTAATGGAATAGATCGGCGGCACCGACCGATGTCAGTAAGGTCAGGTGGGCATCGGGATAGTATTCCCTCACTCGCCGAATATGACCGGTCGCATGAAGCACATCACCGAGGGAGGTCTGCTTGATGAGCAAGATGTTCATGCCATGTCGATAATCACTGCCATCAATGCAACACGTTCCTTAACCACAACTGAGTCAGTCATACGGCGACGAAGCGCCCTGTGGTTGTGTATTAAACCATTTGAGTGTCCACAAATACTGATGCGGTGCGCCCCGCAGACTCGCTTCAAATACACCATTAATGCGCCTCGCATCGACCGCGTCGTCGCGCGTTGGGAAATCTGTCAAAGGATCTCCTATACAGACCTGATAGTGACCTGAATCTTGCAAACGCGTAATCACCGGCAGAACCTTTGCGCCTGTCACTGCAGCTAACCGACCCACGATTGGAAGCGTAGCCGCCTGGGTCGAGAAAAAAGGGACGAACACACTGTGTTTGCTGTCCAGATCCTCGTCTGGCATCAGATACGCACAGCGGCCTTGCCGCATTGCCTTGATGAGCGATCGTAAGCCCTGATCACGCATCAGAATCTGAGCGCCAGTACGGCTACGACATCGCCATAACCACCAGGCGAGAAACGGATCATTAGGTCGCTTCATCATCGACACACCAGGCCAGCAACGCGAAAGCATAACTCCGCCCAGGTCTATTCCCACGGTATGGGGCGTCACCAGCAAAACCTTCTCCCCGGACTCGAACACCACCTGACATTTTTCGATTCCACTGATCGAGCACCATCGATCTAAACGTTTCCTAGTTGCCCACCACACCAAGCCCAGGTCGACAATTCCCTGTCCGTAGGCCAGAAAATGCCGACGCACCATGTCAGCGCGCTGACCGTCGCTGAGGTCAGGAAAACAAAGTGAAATATTGACATCCGCAATATGACGACGTTTCTTATTTCTCCAGAAAAACAACCGCCCAAGTAGACGGCCGACGCCCAGCATTGCTACTCGGGGCAACAAGGAGCAAAGGCCAATGGCCCCGATCAGTACCCACTGCGGCCAATACGTCGGTCCAATGAAAGCCCAGCGAAAAACGGGTAGCGTTGATGGAACAGGCGTCGTCATGATCGGTGGGATACCTCACTCCCCGCACCCAGTCCCACACCAGCCGCTGTCAGTGCGCGACGGAGCGGTGACCATCGGCTGGCGACCCTGTGCAAATCACTTGCGCAATCGATATCAGTTAGCGGCGCGAATGTAGAGTCAAAAGTTAATCCGCTAACCCTCGCATTCAGTAACATCTGTGCATAAACATCACTGCTTCCCCAATGAATCCCTGTGAACAAATCCGGCACAGGATTGCTCAGGCCAAGCAAACAAAACCCACCGTCTCGAGTCGGCCCAACCACACTACCGCCGCTACTGAGCGCGTTGTAGGTCTCGACGAGCGTTGAACCTGGGAGATGTGGCACGTCAGTACCCATCACCGCCGCCGCCGTGTTGCGTTCAAACGCCGTGGCAAGAAGGCACTGCATCTTCTGTCCCAAGTCACCCTCACTCTGGCCCGCTAACGTGACGTGATACTGTTTTTCTAACTCACTGAAAATTCGGTGATCGGTGTCTGGCCAGCCCGCAATCACCAACTCACCGGCCCAATGTTCTGCACAAAGATCAACCGACAAGCGAAGTAAAATTTCGGCGACTTTGGCCGCCTGGTGCCGTGAATACGGCGGGACCAGGCGGGTTTTTGCCATCCCAGACCACGGCGCCTTTGCCATCAGCATTAAAGTCGGCATCGACCCAAGTATGGCTTAGCGCCGATTAACGTACCAGCCCACCAGATGGTTGGCAGGAACACCGATGTAGAACATAAACCGCAATACCCACATCAGCACGACGGTCTGCGCCACCCCCCCCGCCTGCCACCGTCGCGCAGAGGTACGGACCGTTTTCTCCACACAGAGCGGCCGACCGATACGTTTGAGACGCTTTGAAATATCGATATCCTCCATCAAGGCTAAAGGACGGTAACCACCAATAGTTTGGAAGGTTGACCGACGCACGCTGATTGCCTGATCACCAGTCGCGATCGCAGTCCAACAGGATCTATGGTTGGCTATGGTCTCGATGATACGAAAGATCGGTGCTGCAGCGTCAATTCGAATG
>DUBL01000183.1 GCA_012960345.1 Gammaproteobacteria bacterium
CCAAAAGAAGGCCTACGGCCAAAACAAAAATCGTCCACTTGACACGCCCCTTACCATCTTTCAGATCAGCAACAAATTCGCTGAGGCCTAACCCAGATAGTAGTACCCCAAAAATGATAGCCGCCGTAAGAAATGTATGGTTCACGTGATGGATCATTCCGAGTAGCGGAATTCTCTGGCAGATGGATTCCGGAACCACGCCAAAAGAAATTGACAGAAGCATTGCCAACGGTGCGGCAACCATCCAAAAATAAGTCCGCCTGAACAATCGAGGAGTAACGACGATGACCATTAATACCGTAAAGAAGATAAACGTATTTGTATTTGGTTCTGACCATGGTCGATCCTTTGGCCCTAGAAATAGAGTGTCAATCAGATACCAAAAATCGTTGTATATATTGAAATAGTAACAACTGGGTGTATCGGAACTGGTCGATACTTTCGAAAGAGTATCCAAGAATATCAGCCAGTGGGGTGCACTCACGAGCACGATAGCCATCCACAAGAAGAGAAGGACAGCAATATTCCATGAAAGTTTTCGTAACCCGTGGGACGCCGCGACGACACCAATAAAGCCTGCGAAATGTAACGCTCCAAGAATAATTGATGCTTCTTTTGGAGCTCCCGCGACCAGAAGCAGCAGTGACGTTGCAAACACCCCGCACATCGGCCAAACCCGCCACCCTCTTCTTCTCATACTGCTGCTGAGTTGAAGATCTTGCACTAAATGCAGATAAAAAAAGAACAACCACGAGGCGTAAGTCAAGTTGAAGAATATCGGGTGATTGAACCTAAAATAGAAAAACCCGATGAAGGATGCCGACACCATAACGACAATCGAGACCAGACGGTTTCGGGTCATTAAGAGAATACTCGCGCCTATCCCTGCGAGAAAAATCAACTTAGACAGTAGAAACTTTACATCCCAGGCCCATCCGTTTCCCTCCCCGGCCACCGCGATCCAGTGCAACGGGTCCAGAATCTGGGATTGACCCTGACCAAAAAGAGGCAAACCCCCAGAGTTATAGCGGTTCCACAACGGGAATTCGCCATGTTCGAATACGGATTCGTGCTGGACCCTGGAATAAGGCAGGTTCTGCCACGGCATCGCACCTGGGTCTGCCGAGAGAGCCTCTTTATCAGTCGACTGATAACCAGGAACGTACGGTAGGTCATCGTAAAGCATCTGGGGACCATATCCAGGCGACACGTAGCTTTTTCCGAAGAAGATGATCGGATAGGAACTCAGGCACAAAGCGAACACCGCACCGATCAATACCAACCCGATGGGATTTCTAGAGACACTCGTTAACCACTGCATAATTAGTTTTCGGTCATCTGCCTTCGCATTGCTAACCGACATTCTACTGTGCTGAGTCGTGCTAGAAAAAAGAAGTGCCTACACTAAGCAAAGGCCATCCCAACCTAATTTCTTCTAAGCACTTTGTCTATCGTATGCCCTCTAAAGTAATCCCAGTTTCGGCAGTCAGACAAATTGCGATTGAATCAAAACCGTTGACGACTCCGAAAGAGTACTTTGTAGAAGTGGAATGTGGGGTATCATTTTGAGGATGACAACTATAGACCAAATGCCGGCAACATGAAAAACCCATTTGATGCACCAGAACGCGTTGCGTTTCGCAAAACTTTGCGAGATTTTGTTGCAAAAGAGATCAAACCGAACGCGGATACCTGGGACGAGGTGGGTGAGATTCCTTGGGATTTGTACCAGAGGGTTGGTGCCCTGGGGGTGTGGGGATTCGGTATCGAAGATACAGTAGGGTGGCCTGGGTATGGACGACTGTTTTATGCGGGCTGCCTACAACGAGGAGTTCGCAATGTGCGGCGCCAATGGTGTACCCGCTGCATTGAACGGCCGCATGATCTCGATCGAACCGATCCAGCGCCTCGCCAACGCTGATATCAGATCAAGAGCGCTGCCCGACATTGTATCCGGCCGAAAGGGCTCGAGCCTGGGAATTACCGAGCCCAGCGGGGGCTCCGATGTCGCCGGTATGAAGACAACCGCCCGATTCGACAGCGGCACTAATGTGATTAACGAATCCAAAACGTTCATTACAGGTGGCATGACCTCTGATTTCTTTGTGATTGGGGCCCGAACCGGCGGTGATGGACTTGCTGGCATCTCACTTTTTTTTGTGGATGCGGCCACACCCGGATTCTCGCGAACACCCCTAGACCGAAAAATGGTCTGGTGGTGCGCAGACTAGGTAACACTTTATTTTGAAAATATGCGTGTGCCGGCGGAAAATCGGATGGGAGAAGAAAACCTCGGTTTCATTGCGATCATGGAGAACTTCAATCTCGAACGTGTGTCCCTGATGGCCGGTGCCTTGGAGATGATGCACGTGTGTCTGGCTGAATCGATTGACTGGGACCATACACGGCAGACGTTCGGCCAACCATTAATCCGACACCAGGTGATCCGGCACAAGATCGCGGATATGTCGGCCCGAATCTATGCAGTCGAGGCATATCTCAACCAGATCTGCTGGAGTGTCAACAGTGGCGACATGCCGGTTGCGGAGATCTGCAAGGCAAATATTTTTTGCGACTAAGGCACTTGAATTCTGCGCCAGCGAAGCTATGCAGGTGCTTGGCGGCGCCGGTCACCTGCGCGGTCACCCTGTCGAGCGCATCTACCGAGAGGTTAAGGTGATGGCGATTGGCGGTGGCTCCGAGGAGATCATGCGTGATCTTGCGGTACGACAGACGGGTCTCTAGAACTGTTTTACCCACGACACTGTGACCCTATGCGTGTTCACAGGCTCTGATCGAGGCTGCCTATACCGCCGTGTCCGACCGCCGCTAAGAGGGCCCGTCAAAAGACAGATTAGCGTTCCATAAAATCCTATGTACCGTGGTAAGGCCCCGACGGGGCTGATAGGATAAAGCCATGCTCGAAGTCAGCAAGGCCATTATTTATCACCGCAATGACTATCTGCTGCAGTTGAGAGATCACACACCGGGAATTGTCTATGCTGGCGTCTGGTCGTTTTTTGGGGG
>DUBL01000184.1:0-2319 GCA_012960345.1 Gammaproteobacteria bacterium
GATTCGTAGGGGGCATTCGGTGGGGTTGGTATCAACGATGGGAGGTGAGTAAGCGTCAAGTTTATACAACCCAAGGGACAACCAACGGATTGGCCCTCGTTGTTTAGACCCTTGTCGAGCACGGGATACCCTTGCCAAGACTGATGCAGGACATTCGAGTCTTCTTTCCTGCTCGGTGTGTCCCCACGCGAACTAATGTCTTAGTGATGCATTCGGGCGCCAGTTCTAATACAGGTCGCGTATGATTCGGGGTGTGATATGCCTTCGAGGTGGGCCAACTGGGCATGAGATGCGATGAGCTGGGCGGTCCGATCTGTCTTTAATGGTCGATAACCCGTTACAAAGATTCTGAATATAAATAGCATGAACAAAGAAATAGATTCCGCCGCGCTTTCGCCAAGCCCGATGTTGGTTGATCTTGATCGAGCCAATGACACCATGAGTCGTCACGGCCTCGATCTGCTGGTTGGCAGCCGCGACAGTAACCTGTATTACCTATCAGGCCATGCTCCTGACTCGGTGCTTAATCACTTTTTTGATACGTGGTCGGCTGCACTTTTGCCGCACAATCAGGATCCACCGCCTTGTTTGATCACCTCGGAATACGATGTCGCGTATCTGGCAACGCATCCCACCTGGATGCCGGAGGTGCGTCTTTTTGGTAGCGAATGGTCGAGTGCTGCGGGGTTGCTAAAAAAAATCAGTGATGGTGAAGGGGTTCATACCGAACTTCGGCCACGGCTGGCCCGAATTTATCAACAGTCTTTAAGTACCCGCGAGGCTAGCCTGGCGAAGGGGATCGCAGCGTATCTATCCCAGCATTTTTCTACCGGTCCTATCACAGTAGGCTTTGATGATATGCGTCTTGCCGAGACGGTAAGACAGGAGTTTGGTGCGGGCCTGAGGGTCGTCGATGCGCTGTGGCATTTTCGAGAGATCAGATTGGCCAAGACAACCAACGAGATTGCACTATTGAAGCAAGCCGCGTTAATTAACGAGGCAGGCGTAGAGGCGGCCATGAAGGGCGTAGCGGAAGGTAATCGGTGGTCACAGATGGTCGATTTATATCGATTGGAACTGGCTCGTACGGGCGCCAAGCCCAGTGGTGAGCGGGGTATGTTGTTCACGGCGGGGCCGGATGGTGGCTTTGTCATGGACCACGAGTATGTCGAGTCGCAGCACTTTTCAGTGGGCGATGCGGTGATCCTCGACGCGATATCCTCGTATCGGCTCTATCACGCAGATATTGCGAGAACGGCAGTCATTGGCGAACCGAACCAGAAACAGAGTCTGATTTATGACACGTTGCTGGAAATTCTGGTTGAGGCCGAGGATGCGGCCAAGGCAGGGGTCCATACGAGTGATCTGACCGACCGTGCTGTCAAGACGCTGGAAGGGCGTGGGTTGGAGCGAGCGCTGGCGACATTGATTTTTCACCCGATTGGTTTGCGAGTGTTTGATTACGGCTCACTCGAAGGGACCGCGAATGGTTGGGTTCTAGAGTCAGGAACCGTCCTTAATTTCGAAGTGTTTTACCGCGATCCGGATGTGGGGGGTATTCATGTGGAAGACAGTATCGTTATCTCACAGACGGGCAACAGTAGATTGGGTGCGTTGGACAGAGCGTTGTATGTGTTCTAACGAGGTGTGGTTGTACGGGGAGTTGGTCTGAGTCGAGTCACGTGGTGTCACGTATGGGATGAGCGTGTGACGGTGATCACATACGGTTTCATTTAATTTTTGAGAGAATAAGAGATGCGTGCCGATGATCTCTTGTGGATGGATGAGGTGTTGAATAGGAAACGGATACATGATCTCTGATCGACGCGCTGCTTTTGTTAACGCATCACCGGACAGTGCAGTGGCCAAAGAGTACAGTGACTGCCCCTGGGCCCGTTAACCGCGGAGTGGGTCAGTTAATTTCTTTGCTTTGTCGAAGATAACTGAGGTCTTTAGTTCTTCCTACAAGGATGCCATCCGCTTCATGAAAAAAAGTCCTGCTATGAGTACAACAATACACGGTTGTCCTTCGATTCACCCACATACTGGCCTCCATCGCGACCTGTGAAGGCGAGATTGAAGCCATACGTGCCTTTATCATCGATATTGCGAGTGATCAAGATCACATACCAAATCGTGTTGCCCGGTTATATTACGGGGTCAAAGCTACGGCTAAATGAATAAAATCGCTCGTGGCATGGCCCTTACGGGACAGATGGCAGGAGTCATGCTCTTTAAGAACATGTAGCGTATCGTGCTCTGGGTTTCTGTATAGAACATAAAGAACCATCGACCTGAATGACTGACGAAAGACCAGGG
>DUBL01000184.1:2459-3024 GCA_012960345.1 Gammaproteobacteria bacterium
TTTCGCCCATGAGCTGTCCGGCTCAACCTGCGGGGCCGATGTGGTCTTTCTGTGGAACCAGGGTTCCCTTCGTCACTGCACCGAACACGATTACACGGGCATGAGAGAACAATATGGATCGGGTTACTGGCCCAGTATAACGGCCAAGGGCACCCCAGGCCGTGATCAACTCCCCACAGACTGCGGTCTCTCCCCGCCCTGGTCTAGTTACGTTAAAGATGGCGTACGTATTACAGGCGAGGTCCATGGACCGATCATTTATGGACACACCAAAGCGGTCATCAATGCCCTCGCGGCCAAGGGGGCGGATGTTCGTTTTGGCATGGCCGACCAAAGCATTGACCCGGCTCTGATGTTGGCCGCCGGGAACTACGGAAATGTGCGCACTGATTATATGGGAGGAGACGGGCGGACGGTGCAGGGTGACTTTAGTGACTGGGGTCGCACGAGTAGGGAACGTATGGCCCATGACGAGGAGATCGAGCAACAACTCTTCGCCGCGCAAACCATCGATGCCCTAGTGTTTCGATACCACAACCCCAAAGGGTTGTCAGCCGCGGAACAT
>DUBL01000185.1 GCA_012960345.1 Gammaproteobacteria bacterium
CCGGGCGTCTGCCTGTTGGCAAATCCCGAGAATAATTCGGCACGCTTCCTCACCACTACTGGCCCAATGAACGGTGCCACCATTCTCAATGACTTTCTCTTCAAAAATTTCCAGGTAACTATCGAGGTGCTCAAGCGTATGTTCCTTGATATCACGTGCCGTGTCTCTGAGCACCTCGAACTCCGGCATCGCCTCGACACAGTGTCGCCTTGTTTCGACAAACCCACTCTCCGCTCGACCCATCGCCTGCTGCAGAGAGACATTATTTAATGCGCGATCAACCTGCTCGCCAAACGTCACTGTTTGTGTCGTTGTGCTCATACACTTGCCTCAGGTTCGCCGATAGACGGACCGTTCGCCATACCGGCCAGCACTTCTGCAACATGAAAAACCTTCAGTGATCTTCCTTCTCGCCGCATTCGACCCGCTAAATTCAACAGGCAGCCGAGATCACCGCCCAGCAACGTATCAGCGTCAGTACGATCTGCATTGGCCACTTTGTTTGCTGCCAATCGACCGGAAATTTCAGGATATTTAACTGAAAAAGCACCGCCGAACCCGCAACAGGTATCGGTCTCCTTCATCTCAATCAATTCCAGATCGCGAACACCTGCAAGCAATTGACGCGGCTGCGCACGCACGCCCAATTCACGCAGGCCAGCACACGAGTCGTGGTAAGTACACAAACCCGAATAATGTGAGTTACCACCTTTGTAGCCGATCACATCCACGAGAAACTCGGTTAATTCGTAGGTTTTCTGAGCTAACGCATGGGCACGATTGATCCACTCCAGGTCGGCTGAAAAAAGACGAGGGTAATGTTCACGCAACATGCCGCCGCATGACCCGGAGGGCACCACGACATAGTCGAACGACTCAAATACCTCGATCACCTGGCGCCCAATCGCCAGCGTGCTGGACTCATCCCCGTTGTTGTAAGCCGGCTGGCCACAGCAACTTTGGGCCCGGGGCACTGTGACAGTGCAACCCGCGTCTTGAAGCAGATTCACCGCCGCAAAACCTACGTTCGGACGCATCAGATCAACCAGGCAAGTAACCAATAAAGCGACCGAAATTGGTCTGGGATTTTCAGCCTCATCTTCCATAGTCGAGTAGAGTCACGTTGGGTTAAGCACATCGTAGCATCTGGGTCCCAGTTCCGCCGGCATGGGGTCCCGTTTGGGCTTTCACAATAGCCAGGATCGGCTGTGCCCGTACAGCAACATGGACTGACCAATCCAGACAGAGCAGCTAAAACCAATGCATCATGCCGCTATCGACTTTCACCTGGTTTAATGAATAATCAAATCATGACCGAAGCCGACATACTCGAAGACCTACTCAACCATCGTTCTCGCACGGACATCGCGCGAGTGGTTCTACCAGAAGCAGATGATGAACGTGTCCTGTCTGCAGCCTCCCAACTGGCCAGCCGATACCCCATTTGCCCGGTGCTACTTGGCCAACCTGAAAAACTTCTCCAACGAGCGGCGGTCCTTGACCTGGATTTATCTGGTTGTGAAATAGTGGACCCACGTAAAGACAACCGCATCGCAGAACTTGCCGAGTTATATTGCGCTGCACGTCCGCGTCTGTCAGTAACTGCGGCAATCAGAATGCTGCGCAAACCCCTTTACTTTGGCTCCATGCTGGTTCGATCCGGCGATGCCGACACACTCTTGGCAGGTGCCGTATATCCCAGCGCCCGAGTGATTGAAGCGGGTCGGCTGTGCATCGGGCTGGCCCGTGGCGTTAGCACACCGTCAAGTTTCTTCCTGATGCTTTTACCTGAGGCTGAGAATGCAGACCATCGTATCTTGCTGTTCGCTGATTGTGCAATCAACGTAGATCCCAGCCCCGAACAATTGGCAGATATTGCCGTCAGTTCGGCAATGAGTTATGGCCGAATCGTCGGCGCCGATCCACGCATCGCCATGTTGTCCTTCTCAACACTCGGCAGCGCAAAACACACCCGGGTTGAACGAGTGCGCCAAGCAGTGGCCCAGGTGCGCACTACTCATCCCTCTATTATCATTGACGGTGAACTCCAGGCAGATGCCGCTCTCAGTCACACAGTTGCCAAAACAAAAATGCCTGCCGCGGGCGAAGTCGCTGGCCGAGCCAATGTTCTTGTCTTTCCGAATTTAGACGCAGCAAACATAGGATACAAACTCACCCAGCACCTGGCAGGAGCGCGAGCGATTGGCCCCATTCTTCAAGGTTTCGACCGTCCGATTAGCGACCTGTCACGCGGTGCCAGCACTGAGGATATCGTAACAACTGCCCGAGTGTTGCTAACACAAATTTAGCCAGACGGTTTTTTTATCGCTCTTTCAAGAATCGATAAGGTCGTGGCGCGGGCCCATCATATAGGGTCAATGGTCTGATCAGAATATTGTTGTCAAGTTGCTCCCGTATCTGTGCCGTCCAACCCGGAACACGTCCCACCGCAAATATCGGCACAAACATGTCCTGGGGAATCCCTTGTAGAAAATAGATGACACCCGCATAAAAATCGACATTCACATTGATACCGTGGCGACTGTACGGCTTCATCGCAGCAACCACAGCCTGTAATATTTCAAACCATTGTGGTTGACCCATTTCACGGGACAGCGTTTCAACCCCGTCGCGCAGGTGACGCGCCCTTGGATCCTCCGCCCGATAGACTCGATGACCAAACCCCATCACCGCTTCACGCTGCTCGCGCTTGGCCTTAACATAGGCCGCCGCATTACTGGCCTTGCCAATCTCCTGTGCCATACGCATCACATTCTCCGCCGCTCCTCCATGAGCTGAGCCGGATAACGCGGCGACCGCCGCGGTCATGGCTGCGTGTAAATCCGCCTCAGTCCCGGTCACGACACGCGCTGCGAACGAAGAAGCATTAGAGCCGTGCTCAGCATGCAATACCAGATCTACATCCATCAATCTCGCAGCGGCTTCACTTGGCGTCTTTCCTGTGAACAGATATAGAAAGTTTTCCGCGTGACCTAATTCAGGATTGGCGGACACAGGATCCCGCCCCTGTCGAATATGGTGGTGTGCCGCTACCACCATTGGAATCTGCGACGTCAAACGTACACCTCGGCGAAGCACCGCATCTGATGTATTGTCACCACGCTCCTCATCGAATCCACTGAGCGCAGAGATTGCCGTCCTCAAGACATCCATTGGGTGCGCTTCGCGCACCAATGCGATGATATCTAGAAGCGTAGGTGGTAGCACTCGCGCAATTTTTAATTGTTCGTCGAATTCGCTCAGTTCGTTTGCATTCGGCAACTCTCCATAGAGGAGCAGATAAGCAGTTTCTTCAAATGTCGAGTGCACGGCCAAATCGTGTATTGAATAACCGCGATAACGTAGTTCACCCGCAACACCATCAATATCGCTAGCGTAAGAACGCTCGAAAAAGACTCCACTCAGGCCTCGATTAACCTGATTCTGTTTGTCCGTTTTGGTCATTGAAATCCCTCTGCCTCCCACACCGGATCGCAGTACGAAACTAGCCGTGCGTTAAACAGACTTCGTAACCCGCAAACTTACGAACGTTGAGCACGCCATTATCAAGAATCAAGTATTGCCCTTTGATTCCAAGCAGCATTCCCTCGATTCGGGCTTCCTTGTCGAAATTGTGAGCCCGCACTTTATCTGGATAAGTTAGCACGGGATACGAAAAGTGTACCGGGCAAGCATCAGCGAGGAGACGCACGCCCTGTTCAGACGAGGGAATGCCTTGCGCTGATAAACTCATGTGAGCCGCTTCGAGCAAACGGGTCCTTTCAGCGATCAGGTCGAGCATTTCAGGTTCACCCTTCAGCATGCGCCGCCAATCAGTTCGGTCTCCGACAAAGGCTTTCATCGCAACCTCGATTAATCCTGCGTCATACCGGGTCCTAACCTCAAACACTGGCAACGCCTGCGCTGCTCCCTGGTCGATCCAACGCGTCGGGACTTGACTCCCTCGGGTCACCCCCACCTTGAGTCCTGATGAATTAGCAAGATAGACCACATGGGCCTGCATACAATGTTGCTCTCCCCACTGTGGTTCACGACAGGTGCCAAGGTGATAGTGACACTGCTCGGGTTTAACAATACACATGTCGCACGAGGCCAGTGTGCGCAGGCAACGAAAACAGTGTCCTTGATTAAAACTCTTCTTCGTGCGTTTCCCACACTCGATACAGAAGATTTTTCCGGAGTACTCCAACGCCACCGTACAGCCCAGGTATGGCGACAGATCAACCTCTGAATCTCCGATAGGCAACCGATACGAAACCGGGATAGTTGGCGTAACACGCATCTTGCGTATCGTGCCGTGCAATTGATTCATCTATCTTTAATCTCGGTTAAATTGATCAGGCGATGTCGCTGCTAGCAGTAGTTTACTTACCAACCTGATGGCAATCGTCGCTTAATACAAATCAACTCTCTCGAAGTCTCAATATATCCACCTTTGATAAGATCACTCATGATTCGACTTACCATTTCTCGCGATGCACCAATCATGTCGGCCATCAATTGATGGGTCAGTCGTTCGCGGATGACGCGATGATCACCGTCCTGCTGCGCGCGACTCTCAAGTAAGTGGATCAGACGGGAATAGATGTTTTTAAGCGCCAAGGTCCGAATATTCCCTGAAAGTCTTCTGACTAATGCAGCAAGTGAACGAATCATTGCCAGAGAGAGTTCCGGATTCTGCTTTAAAAGGTCAAGTAACGCTTCTTTGCCGATGACAACAAGCTCACAGGGTTCGATCGCCGCCACGGATGCTGAACGGGGCTCCTCATCAAGCAACGAAATTTCTCCAAAGGCACTGCCTGACTCTTCAATAGCCAACACCACTTCACGGCCCGCATCATCATTCAGGAAAACCTTCAACCGTCCCGATAAGATCAGATAGAGCCCTTTTGGCACATCACCTTCAGTCACCACCACCGCACCCCTAGACACACATTGCAAACGGCCTTGACTGACAATCTCACGACACACCACAGCATCAAGCCCTGAGAATAACGGCACCTGCGTAAGTGCTTGCTCAGCCCGTTCTGCCCACTCGAGCTCATCTACATTGCGTGAATTCACACCTCAAAGGGTAGCCCTCTATCGCAGACCTGACAACCTGGACTACCTAGTCCTCAACATAACAAACCGCTCATCGATGACACCGGCGCCGCTTACGCCGAGCCGATACTGACGTTTTCACACTCCGCTTAGGCAAGTCGACAACCTTCAATAATTCTGTAAATTCCGCATTCTCGTGGGGAATTTCCATCGCGGCGACAAAATGTTCCTGAAAGCGTGGTTCAATTGCCGTCTCGATCTTCTCAATTCGACGCACCTCCCGTTCGATTTCTTGTCGCGCGTTGCGATCAAGCAATGCGATGCGGGCCCCTGTTCCAGCGGCATTCCCCGCCGCAGTAACGTGTTCCAAAGTGCAGTCGGGGATGAGCCCCAACACCATTGCATATTTGACGTCGATATGTGCGCCGAACGCGCCAGCCAGTCGAATACGGTCAACGGCCGAGACACCCAGATGCTCCATTAGTAACTGGATGCCAGCGTACAGCGCCGCCTTCGCCAACTGAATGGCACGTATGTCATTCTGGGTGACTCGTATCTCCCGATCCCCGCGATGGAGCACATAGGCCCAAGTTCGCGCGTCAGCAACGACCCGGTTTGATCGAGATGTGAGTTGTCCATCAATCACTCCATCCGCCTGGACCAGGCCAACCAGAAACATCTCGGCAACAGCTTCGATGATGCCCGACCCACAGATACCGGTGACACCAATGTTAGCAATTGACGTTTCAAACCCTATCTCATCTGACCACACCTCGCTGCCGATAACCTTAAATCGCGCCTCAAGGGTTTCGGGATTAATACGCACTCGCTCGATTGCGCCGGGGGCAGCCCGTTGGCCACAACTAATCTGCGCGCCCTCAAAAGCAGGTCCGGTTGGACTACTAGCAGCCAGAAGTCGACTGCGATTACCCAAAATGATTTCCGCATTAGTGCCAACGTCAACCAGCAGTGTCACCTCATCGCGAAGATAGGGCGCTTCTGAAAGCACCATGGCGGCTGCATCTGCACCGACATGCCCTGCAATACATGGCAAGGTGTAGGCCCGCGCTCCAGGGTGGCACGACAAATCCAATTCGCTCGCCTGAAACTCAACGCTCTCATCAGTCGCCAGCGCAAAAGGAGCAACACCGAGTTCTACCGGACTCAAACCTAATAACAAATGGTGCATTACCGGATTACCAACAAAAGTACTGTCCAAAATATCAAGTGCATCAACCTCAGCTTCTAGACACACTTCATCAACCAGAGTACAAATTGCAGAACGCACCGCATCGCTCATTTGAACAACCCCATCCGGGTGCATCATCACATATGACACCCGACTCATTAAATCTTCTCCAAATCTGATCTGTGGATTCATCATTCCTGATGAAGCCAACACATCCCCGCTGGCCAGATCACAAAGATGTGCAGCAATAGTGGTCGAACCTACATCAACGGCGAGCCCCAACACTCGATCCTTGAAGCCTGGCCATATCGCAATAATGTCGTGCCCATCAAACACCGCTACGGTAACTTTCCACTCACCGAGTCGCAGAATAGACTGCAATTCCTCGACAACTGTTAGATCGATGGCAAGGTCCGTTAACCCCCATTCGAATTCGATCGCCTCACGAACCCGACGCAGATCACCCGAAGGATCGTGCATATTCGGTTCAGCGACCTCGATAAAGTAGAGACGAACCAAGGGATTGATATCGATGTCATGAACCTCGGCTCGCTTGCGCACCACTTGCCGATGCACCTGGCTGTCGGGAGGAATATCGATGACCACGTCTCCCAGAATCCGACTCGAACACCCAAGGCGCCGGTTATCCGCCAAGGACTGCTCTCGCGCGTAATCGGCCTCAACGCGTGAAAACGATGACAAATGATCATGTCTCGATTCAATACCGTGTTTGGCAAAAGAGCCTTCGCTAAGCTCGATCTGACAACGGCCACAGATACCCCGACCTCCACAAACTGAATCAAGGTCAACACCCAGCTCACGCGCTGCCTCAAGGACAGTGGTATTTTTTGCAAACCGCCCGCGGCGCCCCGACGGGGTAAAAACCACCCGTACGTCCGCTGCGGTACCGACAGATGAAGGACTCTCTGGTGCTACTGACATCAGTTATCGTCCATGGCTTTACCAGTTTCGAGCAACTCCTGTGGATGAATTTGGTAGTAATCCCCAGCATCGTCCAGATAAATGTGTCGCTCAGTGAATAGCTCGGTGGGGCCATCAATAGATCCCGCACTAATGTTCATCTGTTCACTCTTGTCTCTGTGCCAAAACAGACTTGCACCACAAGAATGGCAAAAGCCGCGACGGGCCTTCTCCGAGGATCGAAACCACCGCAGCGTCTTTGACTCGGTGAGTTCAAAACGCTCCAACGCAACGGCCGTTGTCGCCCAATAATGGCCGCTCGTCCGACGACATTGAGAACAGTGACACACCCATACATCACGAACTGGACGGTGAATACGAAACCGAATCCCACCACACAGGCACCCCCCGGCCAGTGTTTTCTCAGTCATACCGAGCGTCGTCGGGCCCGGCCGCCACGTCCCCTTTCTCGTGTAAGCGCACCTTCGGTCGGAGGATCTCGGTATCGGCTCATCCAGCGTTTACAGTGTGGATCATGTCCCATCATCACATCTGCTCCCATCACAGCTTGGATAGTTTCCGCATGCAATGGACTGGTAATGGCTGAAGTCATACCCGCACCAATTGCCATACTAAGAAAAGCCGCATTCAACCCATGTCTATTGGGCAAACCAAAACTGACATTCGACGCACCACAGGTCGTGTTCACTTTCAGTTCTTCACGCAGGCGGCGGACGATTTCCATCACCTGACAACCCGCACTGTTAATGGCACCGATCGGCATTACAAGCGGATCAACAACGACATCCGCACGAGAAATCCCGTGATCTTCTGCCCGCTCGACAATTTTCTTTGCTACCGAAAAACGTACATCTGGGTCCTCGGAAATACCCGTTTCATCATTTGAAATGGCAACTACCGCCGCACCATAACGCTTCACCAGTGGCAATACCAATTCAAGCCGCTCCTCTTCACCGGTCACTGAATTGACGAGTGCCTTACCCTGATAAACTGAAAGACCAGACTCGAGTGCCGCAACGATAGAAGAATCAATCGACAGAGGAACATCAGTCAAAGCCTGTACCAATTGAATGCATTCAGCCAGTATTCGAGGCTCGTCGGCAAGCGGAATACCCGCGTTAATGTCCAACATGTGGGCACCGGCTTCAATCTGCGCCAAGGCATCCGCTTCGACTCGGCTATAGTCGCCGCTACGCATCTCTTCCGCCAAACGCTTGCGACCTGTGGGGTTGATTCGCTCACCTATAATACAAAATGGCTGATCAAAGCCTATGCGAACCTCGCGTTTGGCGGAACTAACTAATGTTGTAGTCATTCTTATTATTCCTCAGCAGCATTAGCCACACCTTTTGAGCGAATCAACACGAGTAAATCACCGTCACTAAATTGTTGATCTAATTTGTCCGCAGCAGCCTGCGCCTCAGCTTCGAGATCATCACAGCAATTTCTCGAGTCGCGGCGCCATTCACTAAGATAAGCATCACTGCTGCCCTTTCCCGCGCGCATTGCTGCGCGATCTATAGCCTCCTGAAAACGATTGGCAAGACGTATCTTAGCGCTACGGCGACCCGCCTTCGCAACAATCTGCGATGGAATGTCCCGCCAATAGATAGTGATTAATTTTGCCATCGGGCTATCATACCGTTGGGGCAGCGACCCTTATCAGTGATTCCTCAAGTTGCCCATAACCTGTCACGACATGCTCGAATTCAAGTCCCAGTTGGGCGGCAGCACCCCGGGCACGCTCGAGTAAATCGGCAGAATCCCCTTGCGAGAGATAGACCAATCTGTGGTAGTTTTCGAAATACTGTTCATGTAGCTCTGGATACCGATCAAGACCAAGCCCCTGAATCACTAAGCGGTCAAAATGACGCGCCAAAAAATCGGTCAGATAAAAGGTCCCGAGCTCACGCTCATGCAACTGGGCAAAACGATCTGTCCCGGCGAAAAATTCATAACAATGTGCGCCGGGGAGACGTTCTATGCCCTCTGCCTCAAGAAGCTTATCGAGCATTCCCCCCGTACCACAGTCCGCATAAGCCATGAAAATTTGATCAAATTGTTTGCCTGCCTCATTGAGTTTCGCCTGCACGGCACCCGGTATTTCCTCCGGCCTATTGTGCAACTCCGCAGGCAAACACTGAATGCTCACATGCTGCCAGCGATTGGCTTCGATCAGCGCAGTGATTTCATGAGCAAGCGCACCGCAGGCAATGATCAACAGCGATGCGTCATTGGACATCTGCCCAATCAGAACCGTTCAGGCTGGCAGTGGCGTGCCACGTCGTTCAGCAATCAGTTTTTTGGCCGTCTCAACCGCAACCGCCGCATCTCGGCAATAGGCGTCTGCACCGATGGCTTCGCCAAACTCTTCATTCAGCGGCGCGCCACCAACCATGACGATGTAATCATTGCGCAGTCCCTTTTCTATCAGCGTGTCGATGACCACTTTCATGTACGTCATGGTGGTCGTTAACAGCGCCGACATACCAAGAATGTCAGGCTGATGTTCTTCGAGCGCAGCTAGGTACTCTTCGACCGAGTTATTGATGCCAATGTTAATGACTTCAAAACCGGCGCCTTCCATCATCATACACACCAGATTTTTTCCGATATCGTGAATATCACCTTTAACAGTGCCCGCAACCATTTTGCCAATCGCTACGGCGCCAGTTTCTGCGAGTAAAGGCCGCAACACTTCCATACCCCCTTTCATGGCATTTGCCGACATCAGAACTTCCGGCACAAAAAGGATGCCATCTCGGAAATCAATCCCAACGATGCGCATGCCCTCCACCAATGCATCGTTAAGCACTTTGTCTGGCGCCCAATTCCGTTCCAGCAGGATGTGAGTACCTTCTACAATCTCCTCCCTAAGACCATCGTAGAGATCGTCGTGCATCTGTTCGACGAGTTCCTCATCACTCAGGGACCTAAGATCGATCTCGTCATCTTCAGGCACGTTGGAAACTGGGGCATCGTTCATGGCGTTACTCAACTACTGCAATCGCGCGGAAGTCTAGCTGTAGTAGCAGCCAAGCACCATATCAAATGCGTCTTAATGTCACCTGTGCACGCGACAAAAACGACCTCATTCGCGACCACAAAATCCTTGTACTATCGGGGGTTTATCAACCTGATACAAATGGCCAAAAAGGCACTTACTTAATCACAGGGAACGGACTTAGGACATGAGCACAACTAGAACATTCGAACGAATAGACCTGACCGCGCCTTGGGCACGAAGTTAGTCGATTTTGGTGGCATCACCTGACGATTGTCAGCCACGCTTGTTAATTGTTCAACCGTCGGGGGGAAACACACAAATCCGACATCACAGTCCTGATCACAGCAGGCACGGAGTCCTGCCAGACCGAGTTCTCCGCTTAGAAAACCCAAACGCGAATCAGTGCGGGGGTCGCGAATGTTAAGTAACGGTGCCAAAATTTGTTTCTGCAACAAGGAAACGTCCAAATTAGTAGCCAGCTCGCTAGGCAAGCGTGCCCTATCTATATCGAGACGATAACTCTCTCCTCCGAGCAACATAACAAATTGCCCAGATCGAGTCGGCCCAGTCTGTGCGATCGTTTCAGCCTGGATTTTTTCAACCGCCACCACACCCGACAGCGCGCGCAGGAATGCGCCCTGATCAAACCGATCGGGATGCCGCACATAACGATTATGAGACAACAATCGAAGATCCTCTAGCGGCACCAGCAACGTCAGAAGCTGGGCCCAGCCTGCATCCGGAGACAACATCTGACCTGCGCGTATCTGACGCGCTACAAATTTCTCCCCAGCGGCTGCCCGGTGGTGTCCATCGGTAATATACGTCGTACCAATTTTAGAAAAATCATGTTGTAGTTGCATGATCCTCTCTGGATCACTCACCTGCCAAAGCATTTGGCGCACTCGATCATCGGTGAAGAAGTCAAGGAGCGGTTCTGTCTCCATCACCTCATCAAGATGCGTTGAAATCTTCGCTTGACCAGCATAAGCAAGACCCACAGGACTCGAACTTGCCCGAACGCTTTCCAAGTAACGTGTCAGTTGTTCTTCTCGGTCACCGCGAGTGTGCTCGTGGGGGAGCATCCGCCCCTGCTCGTACTCGGCCAGCGGCACCGCCGCAACCAGTCCTGATTGCTCATGATCATTTGACTCCTGCCGGTATATGTAGAGCGCGGGCGCGCGACATGGCGAAAACGACCCATCGGTCAATAATCTAGCCAACGTGCGTCGATTGTCGGCCATCAAGGTATCCATCGATGGGGCCGCCCCTAACGGATACTCATCAACCGATCGCATTGCATTTAAATAATTATCCGGATGCCGTTCCGCGAACTGGAAACGTTCCGCTGCCGACATGGAATCGTAGTACGGCGCAACTACTGACTTTGCCATTGGCGGCAGTACCGTATGCGCAGCAAATGGCTGGATGTCCGTCATGATCCCACGGGTACCCCGATGCGTTTCAAGCCGGATTTCGGCTGCAGAAATCTTGCATGAATTGAGTTAGCACCGCGACGCTTTCCATCGGCATCGCATTGTAAATACTGGCTCGACACCCGCCGACTGTGCGGTGCCCTTTCAGATTGACCAAATCGGCAGCACTAGCCTCCCTCAGAAATTGTTCTTCGAGTTTTTCAGTGGGAAGGCGGAAAACAACATTCATGACTGACCGATACGCAGAGGTAACCGGGCAATCGTAATACCCGTTACTCTCATCGATCGCATTGTAGAGCAACGATGCTTTGCGGTTGGCTTCCAGCTCGATGCCCTCGAGCCCTCCCTTCTTCTTCATCCATTTCAGAACCTTGCCGAGAACATAAATGGCGAATACCGGTGGTGTATTAAACATCGATGATTTATCGACCTGAACAGAATACCGAAGATATTGCCCAATTTTATCGCTGGCATCATCTAGAGCGGAACGACGAACGATCACCATAGCGAGTCCTGCCGGACCAAGATTTTTTTGCACACCACCGTACACGAGATCAAAACGCGACCACGGAATTGGTCGCGTCATGTAGTCTGATGACATATCTGCTACAAGTGGCACCTCTACCTCTGGCCATTCAAAATAACGAATGCCACCGATAGTTTCGTTCGATGTGATGTGCAGATAACGAGTGTTCGGGAAAAGTTCAAGTTCTTCGGTGATTGGCATGCGAGCATAACGGTCAGCCTTACCATCCCATGCCACATAAACGTCCCCGTAATAACGAGCATCTGCGATGGCACCTTTCGCCCAATGTCCGGAATTAACGTAAGCAGCCCGAGCGCCATCGCCAAGGAGATTCATTGGCACCATCGAGAATTGCAAAGTGGCACCGCCTTGCAATAACAGAATCTCAAACTCATTCGGCACACCATATTGCTCTCGAACCAACGCAATGGCTTCTTCAAAAACCGCGTCGAAATGTTGACCTCGATGACTCATCTCAATCAACGACATGCCCGACTCCTGATAATCAACCATTTCCGCTTGCAAGGCTTCCAGCACCTCTACTGGCAAGGTGCAAGGACCAGCGCTGAAGTTGTGTGCCCGAGTCATAGTCAAAGTTACCTCATTGCCCAGTCGATGGATTGACACAGTTAATTATGTGTCCCGAGGTGAACGCGTCAATCACCTCAAGCACACCAGCCGCCACGGCGATTTGTGCCTGCATGGTTGATGCCCCAATATGGTGAGTACCATAAACGTTCGGGTGCCGAGCCAGTACCGAGTCAAACTCACCCTGTGCAGTGCCAGGCTCATGCCGGTATACGTCCAAGCCAACAAAAATATCCTTTTTATCCATTACCTCAATCAGAGCAGGCTCATCTATCAAGTCACCACGCGAGGTATTGATGATGATAGTTCCCGGTGCAAGCTTGGACAGAAAATTGGCATTCACCATATTGCGGGTCTGGTCCGTTGCCGGGACATGGAAACTGAGAATGTCGCACACCTCGATCAACGTATCCTGGTCAGCAACCAACTTCACGCCAAGTTTCTTCACCTGGCGACGTTTTTCCTCAAAACGGTCTGGCCGATCGATCGCATAAACCTCGATATCAAAACCGTTGGCGCGCTGCGCCATCGCAAGACCTGTGGCCCCCAGACCGAATATCCCCATTCGGCGTCCAACGAGTCCCTTGGATGCGGAAAAGGACTTCTTATTCCAGCGCCCCGCTCTCAATGAAAACACATTGTCAGGAATCTTTCGGTCAATCGAAATCAGAAGTCCCATGGCCAGTTCCGCAACTGCCGCTGCATTACGACCTGGCACATTGCAAACTGCAATGTCGCGCTTAACCGCCGCCAACGTGTCAATCGTATTGGTCCCCGATCCAGCTCTCACAATGAGACGCAATCGCTCCGCGGAACCCATCATCTCAGCGGTCACCTGAGTGCTACGAACGACCAGCACCTCGACACCAGCCAAGGCTGCTGCCAAGCTATCACCACCAAGTTCTGGACTGAGCAAACACTCATGCTGCTGGGCAATCAGTTGATCAACCGCTGCCTCGGGAAATTTATCTGCAAACAGTATATTCATCGTATGAAAATGCTAGGCGTCCGCAACAAACTGCCTGGGTTCAGCGCCCAGGTCATGGCACCCAATTCTGGGCTGCACTGATGTCTTGAGCAAAGGCGAGCTGGAAACATTTGCGTCATCTGGTCGGTCAGGGTCGCAATCTGGCAACCTAGCGCTCGATTGTCAAAACCAAACCCAAACCCTTCAATATGACTAGCACCACCTGTTTGGTGATTCTTGTAGCGGCTCTGCTACACGCCAGCTGGAATGCCATTGTCAAATCAGGCGATGACAAAATGCTTGGCCTCGCGCTTATACATATCGTGGCCGGGGCGCTTTGTGTTTTTCTGCTGCCATTTGCTAACTCCCCCGCCCGAGCAGCGTGGCCTTATCTGGGGCTGTCGGTGATGCTTCACTGGGGCTACTACTGGTCTTTAGCCCAAGGGTATCGGGTGGGTGAACTATCCTATGTTTATCCCATCGCTCGGGGCACCGCACCGCTGATCGTCGTCGGTGGCGCCGTAGTCTTCGCCAACGAACTTATCAGCGGCACTACACTCCTGGGGGTTCTTATTGTTTCAGGAGGGATTATCACTCTTGGCTTAGAACAAGGCCTTCCTAACCGGCACCAATGGAAACCACTTTCGTTTGGCCTGCTAACAGGCATATGGATTTCAGCGTACACCCTGACTGACGCACTTGGCGTGCGCCACTCTGGAAATGCTCTGGGGTATATCACGAGCCTATTCATGCTCGAAGCTGTGACCTTTGGCTTATTGATAGCCTTCATTCGTCGTCAACAACTACGCGGTTACGTCAGCTGTAACTGGCGCAGCCTGTTGGGTGGTGGAATCGCTGCAGCGGGCGCATATGGATTGGTCATTTACGTCATGAACTCTAACATCATCGCCATCGTTGCAGCTCTTCGGGAAACAAGCGTCGTCATGGCTGCATTGATTGGCGCCCGCCTACTTAAGGAACGCTTCGGGCCTATCCGCCTAACAGCCACCGTGATGGTAACAATGGGTATTATTCTGATGAATGTCGGCGCATAGTGTGCCGATTAACCTCGCATTACGCATTCCCAGCGACTTTTCTCATTTAATCTCCAGCAGTTCAATGTCAAAAACAAGCGTCTGATTCGGGCCAATCATCTGACCCGCTCCAGATGATCCATAAGCCAGTTCCGGTGGGATCACAATCTCCCAAGTATCTCCTTCCACCATATTCAGGAGTGCCATGCGAAATCCGGGAATAATGCCACTCGGAGTCATCACCACCGGGTAACCACGTTTATAGGAACTGTCGAACTCCGTGCCGTCGGTCAGCCGGCCACGATAATGCACCGCCATCTTGCTCTGAAGCGTGGGCGCCGCACCGCTACCAGCCTTAACCACGCGGTATTGCAACCCACTCTCCATTTCAACGACTCCTTCTTTCAGGCGGTTGGCGGCCCGAAACGCCTCACCGTCCTTACTGTTTTGTTCGGCACGGGACACCGCTGGGGGGGTTTTCTTACGCTGTTCCTCAAAGGCTGCTTCCATTTCCTGCGCATTAAGAGCTGGATCCCGACCCGACAGCACATCTGCAATGCCCCGGGCAAATAGCTCAGCATCCAACTCAAGCTGTTTCCCCAAGATCTGGTCCGCCAAATCACTGCCCAATTGATATCCGAGTGCGTAACTGAACTTTTGTCCAAACGTCTTGATCTCCGCGTCATCAGTGCCAGCCAACACCGAAACCGACGTCCCCACCCCCATCCCCATCCCCACTACAACCAGCATTAACCATTTTCTCATTACCAAGCTCTCATGATCTGATGACGTAGCGACATCCTACCACTGCAATTCCAGGGGAGGACCTAATCGATAAACTTCAGCATTACTCAGGACCGTTTTCAACAATGCCTTGGACTTCGATAGTCACATGCGAAACCCGCGGACAGCGTTCCCGCAACGCCTTCTCGAGTTCATCGATAATATGTTCTGTCCGTTCCAGAGTAGCCTCAACTACCGAACGGTCCGCAATATACTCGAGCAAAGCAGCATCGCTTCTTCTATCTGGCGCAACCCGTTCAAGCAAAAATTGCTCATGGCGATCGATCTCCTGCCGCAACCCCGCCAACATCATTTCCTCACGTACTTCCACTTCCGCTACCAGCACCGTATGCTGCTCATCAATCACGATACTTCTCACATCGTGACAGCGCTCTACCTCCCGATGAGTCTCGACGACTTCTGCAAATAGGTTTTCTGCCTCACCATCCCGAATATCGCTTAGAAAACGCATGTTGATTCGACCCAACACGACGGCGGCAACACCAAGCATCACAGCAATCACAACCGACATGCTGATATCCCATAGTGGGTTATCCAATGTGCGTGCAAGCATGATACCGGCCGCGGCCAAAACGACACCGGTAACAGCAATCGCGTCTTCCAGTAATACCGCAAGCAACGTAGGATCCTTGCATTGCATCAATTGATGAAACGGTCGCGCACTCAATGATGCATCCAGCCGTGAGACATATTCCAACCACGCGATCCGCAATACATAGCCTTCCACCACCAATGCAATGAACAGAACGACTCCTGAAATCCACAGCGGATCAATCAGCAATGTGGTTGTATTACCAAACCCACTTATCTGATCTGCGTTCGCCAGACTTATCCAACTATGCCACGCGTGCGCCAATCCTAGACCGCAGCCAATCGAGAACAGTCCGATCGCGCTCCATAGGTTCCACAAGTATTTTTTCTGCCCATGACCGAAGGCATATAACTGATCAGCACCGCGCGCTGCAGCGCGAAGCCCGAGCAACAAAAATAACTGATTGGCCGTGTCCATCAAACTGTGGATCGCCTCGTTCATCATCGAGGGGGAATGGCTAACTACAGCAGCACCGAACTTGAGCACTGTCAGACCAGCATTGCCGATAATGGCCGCGGTAACAGCAGTTTTTGAATTCGATGACATTAAAGTGGTGTCCGTCAATTGATAACCAATCAATGAGACAATGTGCCTGTAATCAAGGTGCTTGCCTCACCCACCCACAGTATACTGAGCTCCAACCACAGGCGACGTTTAACACTGTGTGACACAAGACCTATGCCAATTGACCGCAAACTACTGGAAATACTGTGCTGCCCGGTGACCAAACACCCGGTCACCCCGCTGTCACTCGACCAATTGGATCGTGTGAAAGCAGCGATTGCGGATGGTCAAGTGAGCACATTCGACGGCACAGTGGTCGACACCAGTTTAAGTGAGGGTTTGATCACCACTAACGGGACCCGCATTTACCGTGTTGAAGACGAAATTCCGATCATGCTCGAAACAGAAAGCATTCCCGCAGACCAGATCGATGGCCTGTGAAGTCAAGGTTGCCTCAGGACAGCTCTGACTCAGACAACATCCCCGTCAATTCGATTCAGTAAAGTACCGTTGCAAGATCGCTGCGACCTCGGGTCGAGCAAACTCTGATGGCAATGACTCTCCTGCCGCCAGTATTTCCCGAACCCGCGTTCCCGACAACAAAATAAAATCCTCCGCGGCATGATCTTCTACATCACGCATCATAACCACCCGCTTGAGTTTCTTAGAGTAGGCCGTATGATCCGCCCGGAAGATTTCGATATCAAGCGTATCAAGCGGCACGGCATCATCAAATATTGATTGGGCATCAAACGCGCCGTAGTAATCACCAACCCCTGCATGGTCCCGTCCAACAATGAAATGAGAACATCCGGCATTCTGACGAAAGATCGCGTGCAACAATGCTTCGCGAGGTCCCGCGTACAGCATGTCGAATCCATATCCCGCAATCATCACCGTGTTGGGCTCAAAGTAAACCTCGACCATCTTACGAATCGCGGCGTCGCGAACCTTTGCGGGAATATCACCGGACTTAAGCTTCCCAAGCAGCATATGAATCAAGATACCGTCTGCCGCTACAGCATCGGCTGCCATCTTGCATAATTCTTCGTGCGCGCGATGCATGGGATTGCGTGTCTGAAACGCCACCACCCGTTTCCAGCCACGCTGTTTGATCTCACTTCGTATCTGGCCCGCTGTACGAAACGTTTCAGAAAATTCTTGCTTAAAGTAACTGTAATTCAACACCCGAATCGGTCCCGATAATAGGTAACGACCCTGCGTAAGAAGTGCAGCCACCCCCGGGTGCTGGGGATCAGCCGTGCCAAATGTGTGGGAAGCGATGTGACCCATTTCAGCATCACTTAATTCCTCAACCTGACCCACCTCTTGTATCGCTAATACCGGGTGTCCTTCAAGATTGGGGTCGCACAGGGCAACGCTCCGACCGATCT
>DUBL01000186.1 GCA_012960345.1 Gammaproteobacteria bacterium
TGCTGGCGGCAGGGGTAACCTGCTTCAGGTACTCCCCAGTTACCGGTTCGGCCCGTGCACCTTACTGCATGATAGGTAACTGTTACGAGTGCCTGGTCGAAATTGTGGGGCATGGCAGTGTGCAGTCGTGTTTGGTCGAAGCGGTTGAGGGCATGCGTGTTCGAATGATGCCTGGATCAGCGCCACGAACAACTCACGCGGCCGATTAACGTATGCCTCGAATGAATGCTTTGATGGGCTCAGAGTTATATCGATGACCGAGTACTCACAGGATTGCCAGGTTGCCATCGTCGGTGCAGGGCCGGCCGGGTTGGCGGCTGCCTGTGTGCTTGCCGACAAAGGGGTCGACGTTGTGGTGCTCGATGAGCAGGGTGCGCCGGGTGGGCAAGTATTCCGGGCAGTGGAGGCGGTGAGTGCCGCTCGACCCGAAGACATGGCCGTCCTGGGTAGCAGTTTTGCTGGGGGAATAGCGCTCATCAAGCGTTTCAGGGCAAGCGGGGCAGGGTACCGACCCGGCGTTTCCGTCTGGGAGATCACCTCGGCGCAGGAGTCCGAACTAGCGATCGGCCTGGTAGAGGATGGCGTTGCACAGATGCTCTATCCGCGCCATATCATTTTGGCTACCGGTGCAATGGAGCGCCCGACCCCCTTTCCGGGTTGGACACTGCCCGGCGTGATGACGGTGGGTGCAGCACAGACGCTATTTAAGGCATCGGGTCTCATACCGGACTCCAGTGTGGTGTTGGCTGGAACCGGCCCACTGCTTTATCTCTATGCGAATCAGTTGCTCGGCGCGGGTGTGACCCCACAGGCGATTCTGGATACCCGCCCGCCATCATCGTGGGCTACACGTATGTTGGCACTGGGAGTCCTGGCGGCGTGCCCGGGTGCAATGATCCAGGGCCTGCGCTGGATGCGCGAGGTAAAACGACAAGTTCCCGTCGTCACCGATGTGACGTCCCTGGAAGCGCACGGTACTGAACAATTGTCTTCGGTCAGTTATCGGGCAGCGGGGCGTTCGTACGATCTGAAGACTGAACTACTGCTGGCACACGACGGCGTGATTCCTAATACCTGGCTGTCAATGTCCGCAGGTATCGAACACCGTTTTGATCCGGTGCAGAGGTGTTGGAGTCCGCAGACCTGCGGCGCGGGCATGACCAGTCGAGATGCAATCTCCGTTATGGGAGATGCAGCTGGCGTCGCAGGCGCCCAAGTTGCTTTATTGCAGGGTGAACGGATTGCGCATGAGGTGCTCGGACAACTTAACCTCGCGCGCAAACCAAAACCGGTGTCTATCGGTAAGTCATGGGCGTTGTGCCGCCAACGCTGGCTCAGGCGTTTTCTGAATCAGCGCTTTCCGCCGAACGCGCAATTCCAGTTGCCCCCGGATGATGACACTATTGTCTGTCGCTGCGAGGAAGTCACGGCAGGCGAGATCCGACAGGTTGCAGCACGTGGTTGCATGGGGCCCAACCAGGGCAAGGCCTTTACCCGCTGCGGCATGGGACCGTGCATGGGACGCAAGTGCGCTGTCACTGTCAGCGAGTTGATGGCGCAGGTTCACCAACTGCCGGTTTCAGCGGTGGGGCATTATCGCATTCGCCCACCGATCCGTCCCATTACTGTGGGCCAGCTTGCCGATATCCCTCTGCGCTCTTCTACGACGGCAACGGGGGGTTGAATGCCCTTGGGGACGTCAGCTATCGGTAGCATTTGATGATGAATGCTACTTTATCAATCGGGGATTAATTTGCGCAATTGGCTATCTTGATCGATCATCCCGTTCTAAAAGTTGTTATAGCTGGCCCGCAGTAGGCAGGCCACAAACTGTGGCCCACACAATGCATGAAACCCAAAAGGCGGTTAGGGTCCGCGATGGAGACCATATGAATAATTTCCCGCATCGCCAAGAGGTGACACTAGTGACCGGCTCAGTGTCCTATCGTCAGGCAGGTAGTGGCCCAGATCTCGTGTTGCTGCATGGTCTTGCGGGGAATAGTGGCACTTGGGAACGACAGTTCGAAAAGTTCGCGAATCGATTTCGAATGACGGCGTGGGATGCACCGGGATATGGGCACTCCGATGCTGTTGCGCCTGCGGTCGACGGCTATGCCGACACCTTAGGGGCTTTTACTCAAGCCATTGGCATAGAGCGTTTCATTGTGATTGGGCACTCGATGGGTGGCGTGGTGGCTGGAAATTTTGCGGGACGCTACCGAGATCGGGTCTCTGGGCTGGTTTTGTCTTGCACGCACCTAGGTCGTAGGCAACGTGCGGGAGGGCCCTTGGGTGAGAAATATCTCGCTCGGTTGGCCCAGTATGACGCGATGAGCCCGTTGGACTATGGGCGTGCCCGTGCCGAAAGCATGACAGCGCCGGGCTGCAATCCTGAAATTCTTGAGGATTTCGCGCGCATTGCGGCTGAAACTCGCAAGGAAGGTCTCGAAGCGGCCGCCCGGGTGGTTTCTGAGGCTGACAACCGGTCGCATTTTGCTCACTTGGACATGCCAGTTTTAGTTCTTGCGGGTGACTTGGATCGGACGGTGTCTAGAGCGTCTACTGAAGAGTTGGTCGACGCCATCCCCGGGCAGTTGCCATCGTTTGCGCTTCACTACCTGCCAGGTGTGGGTCATGCCCCGTATATGGAGGACGCCAACCTGTATAACGCCTTACTGGGCGACTTCCTGTCCTCGCTCTACAAGTAAGTAATCTCTGGGGGGGCGTATTCGACGTTATCCACGAGTGTGTGCTGGATTGGCGACATGTTTTTTCTGGCACAAAGGACATTTTTCTTTGATTGACTGCTGGGAATCGATGAAGGCTCGGCATTGCCGAGTGCTCGGCTGGGGTTGGTTACCAATACACCACTGATGAGGTCTACAAAGGTTGCGTCGGTCTGTGTGTTTGGCAATAGCTCAAGTATCAGATGCAGCGATCCGGTGCCTGGCGAATGCTTGACGGCGCGATTGCGTTCTTAATGTTTGGGTTGGCTGTTGGTATGGCCCGAGCAGGAAATTGGCTATGATGTCGGTTCATGGCTAACACACGAGGCACCCCGAGGTCAGCGGGGCATTGGAGTTTTGTGGTGAGGTTTAGCCGCATCGGGCCTTGTCTTTCCTGCCTTTGGGTGTTGTTTGGTTTGTTGACGTGGGTGCCTACAGCGACCGCTAGCATTCTTTCCAGTGAGTCGGATCATCGGACGTATGGGGCACTGGTGTTAGGTAACGGACTTCGTGTGGTGTTGGTTTCGGATTCCACGACTGACAAGGCGGCTGCCTCGCTGGATCTGGATGTCGGCAGTGGCAGTGATCCAAACGATCGCGAAGGGCTTGCTCATCTGTTGGAACACATGCTGTTCCTGGGGACAGATCGTTATCCTACAGCTGGCGAGTATCAGGAATTCATTCGCAGTCGAGGCGGGAATCACAACGCCTATACATCGGTCGATCACACGAACTATTACTTCGATATCGAGGCGTCACATCTGGCCGGAGCGCTCGATCGGTTTGCACGATTTTTTGTGGCACCCACGTTGGATTCTCAGTTGATAGCTAGTGAGCGTTCGGTCGTTCATGCGGAATATTCCTCTAAGCAAGAAGCAGATGGTCGGCGTATTTGGGTGGCGCGACGCCAGGCGCTTGATTCGGCTCATCCGCAGGCCGGCTTCGCGGTCGGCAGCGAAGAGACGTTGGCTGATCGACCCGGAGACCGAGTAGCGGATGACCTACAGGCATTTTATTTGCAGCATTATCATGCCGGACGGATGGTGTTGGCGGTGCTGGGGAAAGAGCCTCTGAAAGATCTTGAGGAGATGGTGCGGGCGCGTTTTGATGAAGTGCCGGTTGGCACGAGTCGTGCGCTTCCTGATCCGGTCGCCCTGTATGCCACTGATACGGTGCCTGTGTGGCAGATTGTTGAGCCAAAAAAAGAATTAAGGCAGCTGAGTTTTATTTTCCCTGTTCCCTCGATCCGCAAGCTTTATGCAACTAAACCACTCTCCTATGTGGCCAATTTGTTGGGGCATGAGGGCCCGGGCTCGTTGTTCACTGTGTTGAAGGCCAAAGGCTGGGCAGAAAATCTTTCAGCTGGGTCGGGGATGGTGCGTGATGTCGAGGGGACTTTTGAGATTTCTATTGGGTTAACACCAACGGGGCTGGACCATATTGAATCGATAGGTGAAATGGTATTTGATGCGATTCGCCGAGTTCGTGATCACGGCATCGATGCATGGCGCTATGCCGAGCAGAAGCAACTTGCAAAGATGCAATTTCGGTTTCAGGAAGCCGTTGAGCCGATCACTCTGACTCGGGCGCTGGCAGCGCGATGGCATGAGTATCCGCTTGAGGATTTGCTTTACGCGAATTATCGGTACGATGAGTTGGTTAAGACCCAGGTCATCGATTATCTCTCTCGTATGACGCCGGAGAATCTGCACCTTCTATTGGTTGCGCCCGGTCAAGAAACAGATCAAGTCGATCGTTGGTATGGTGTGCGTTATCGGTTGACGAAACTGCCGGAAGCCTGGACGGCGGCCTGGCGGGTACCGCCTCACGTCACGGCGTTGTCATTACCCGTAATGAATCCATTCGTGCCCAATGACTTTTCCCTGCGCGAATCGCCCGATACAACGCCGCATCCAGTGCGAATTGTGATCGAGCCGGGGTTCGATCTGTGGTTTGATCACGATCTTGGGTTTGGGTTGCCCCACAGCAGTTTGTACTTCAGCGTTAGATCCCCGCAGGCAAGGGGTAATGCTCGTCAGAGTGTGTTGACCGAGCTTTACATCGCTCTGGTCAACGATACGCTCAGCGAGTTGACTTATCCTGCGTTCCTGGCGGGGGGGGATTTTAAACTTTACGCTCATCGCCGCGGTTTCAGCCTTCGTATTGAAGGGTTCAATGATCGGCAGGCGCAGTTGCTTGAAGCCATACTCCAGGGATTGGCCGAGCCAGTGATAGAACCGGCTCGCTTTGAACGACTGCGCGAAGATCTTTTAATTCGATTACGCAATCGCCAGCGTGGAGATCCATCGCATCGAGCGATGGGGGTCCTACACAGATTACTGCTAGAACGTTCGTGGCCTCCGGCGGAATTAGTGACGGTGGCGAAGGCGATAACGATTGAGGAGATGAAGGTTTTCCCTGACCGGTTTTTTTCCGAAACCAACGCCGTCATGTTGGCTCATGGAAACATCTCTCGCCCCGAAGCCCGTGCCGTAGCGAGACAATTTAGCAGTCGATTGCTGGCGGCAGGAAAACGCGTTGATGTTCCACGTAACCGGGTTGTTCGCCTTGATGGAAACGGGGGATTGACGCGACTGATGTCGCTTGATCATCGCGACGCGGTCGCGGTCCGTTACCGTCAAGGCGCGGACCGCAGTGTTGCGGAGCGAGCCCGTTTGTTAATGTTGGGGCAAGTCATTGGTAGCGCGTTTTATGATCGCTTAAGAACCCAACAAAAACTCGGCTACGTGGTTTTTTCGACAGCGATGCCGCTGATGGAAGTGCCGGGGATGGTGTTTGTAGTGCAGTCTCCGAATCATGAACCGGCAGCGATCCAGATGGCTATAGATGAATTTCTGGCAGATTTTATGGAAGAGTTCGAAGGGATTTCACCGGGCGAGTTTGAACAACACCGGCAGGGCTTGCTGTCTCAGTTGCTACGCTCGGATCAACAACTGACGGAGCGAAGTGATTATTATTGGCGGGAACTTGATCGAGAAGCGTATCGATTTGATACGAGAAGTCGTCTCGCCGGTGCTATTCGGGCGGTGACCCCGGCGGATCTGGCTAAAGTGTTACGTGCGATGCGTGAAGACGAAGGGGCCCGGGAAATTCGAGTGAATGCTTACGGAAGCGGACACTCACGGCCAACCACGGTGGCGCGTGAGATTAAAGATGCGGTTTCCTTTCGCCAGGATTTATCGTGGTATGAAGTTAATTCTCAGTAATTTGTCATAGAGGGAAGTGATCCGTGTCCTGCACAACCGATGAACTCGTACGCGGTGCCGAGGCGGTTGGCAATGCACTAAAAGCTGCGGGTGCGTCGGTGGTGACGGTCGAATCGTGCACGGGTGGATGGGTCGGCCAATGTCTAACCGGGGTGGGTGGAGCGTCCGCGTGGTACGAAAGGGGGTTTGTCGCCTATTCCAATCGCTCGAAAATTGAACTGCTGGGGGTTGATCCCGTTAATTGACGAGCACGGTGCCGTTAGTGGTGCCGTCGTTCTCGCCATGGTTAATGGTGGCCTTGAGCGCAGTCATGCAGATTACGGTATCGCCATCAGCGGCATTTCTGGACCAGGTGGTGGATACCCGGATAAGCCAGTCGGCACGGTCTATTTTTGTTGGAAGGCACGAAACGGTGCCTCTACCTGTGAGCGAGAGGTCTTCAGCGGTGATCGCCAAGGTGTTCGTCGACAGACAGTCGTCCACGCGCTGAAAGGTCTGTTACGGGCGATCGAGTGTGGCGCCTGATTTGTGCGATTTAACACAGTGATTCAGTGCTTTAATTTGTATGCCGCCCTCGCGGGATGTGAAATAATCACCCATCCTGCTGCCACACTTGATTGGGGCTCAAACGGGCTTGTCCCGGCGCCAACTTTGATCTGACAGCGGCCGTTTTGTCGGGATCAGGGCGGTTAGCCAATACGCGAAATCACGGAGAGACGTTTCTCATGGAAGAAAAGAAGCAAAAAGCACTAGAAGCTGCTCTGGGACAAATAGAACGGCAGTTTGGTAAAGGGTCGGTCATGCGCCTCGGCGATAGTGATGTGTCTCATGACATTCAAGCGGTATCCAGTGGGTCACTGGGTTTGGATATTGCCTTGGGCATCGGTGGATTCCCTCGAGGCCGGGTCATTGAAATTTACGGGCCGGAGTCTTCTGGCAAAACCACCCTCGCTTTGTCCGTGGTCGCCGAAGCGCAGGCGCTTGGTGGCACGGCGGCTTTTATCGATGCGGAACATGCGTTGGACCCGAGTTACGCCGGTAAACTGGGGGTTAATATCGACGATCTCCTCGTGTCCCAACCGGACACGGGTGAGCAGGCGCTAGAAATCGCAGATATGTTGGTGCGTTCGGCCGCGGTCGATGTCATCGTGATCGATTCGGTAGCCGCCTTGACGCCCAAGGCAGAGATCGAGGGTGAGATGGGTGACTCCCACATGGGGCTACAGGCACGCTTGATGTCCCAGGCACTGCGCAAACTTACCGCCAATATCAAGCGCTCGAATACGATGGTGGTTTTTATCAACCAGATTCGAATGAAGATCGGTGTCATGTTCGGTAACCCAGAGACCACGACCGGAGGCAACGCGCTGAAGTTTTATGCTTCTGTGAGGCTAGATATTCGTCGCATTGGTGCGGTCAAGAAGGGCGATGAGGTGTTGGGCAATCAGACGCGTGTCAAGGTAGTGAAAAACAAGGTGGCGCCGCCCTTCAGACAATGCGAGTTTGATATTCTGTATAACCAGGGAATCTCAAAAGAGGGCGAGTTGATCGATCTCGGAGTGGAAAATGGCATCGTAGAAAAATCGGGTGCCTGGTACTCCTACGGTAGCGATCGTATTGGGCAGGGACGTGACAACGTCCGTGAATTTCTCAAAAAGAATCCCGATATTGCTGACACTATAGAAAACGCGGTTCGTGAGGGAGTGGGTTTGGCGGCAAGAGCCCCGACCGTGGTGCCCGCAGTGGGCACCGGTACGGTAGTTGAGGAGGCGGTTGGAGAAGTCGAAGCCCTCGAGGCTGGTTAATCCCTGATCGCGTGAACGACGATGACAGTGCTAGCCGGGCCCGTCACTCGGCGTTGCGCTTGTTAGCACGGCGTGAGCACAGTCAGTATGAGTTAAGACGAAAGCTTAAGGCGCGAGACTATGGCGAGGACTTAGTGGATGAGCTTCTAGCCGAATTGGTCACTGAGCATTTGTTGTCGGATACTCGTTATGCCGAGGCGATGGTGACTCATCGCGCTAGTCGGGGTTATGGCCCACTTCGCATTTGCATGGAGCTGCGCGATCGAGGTGTGGCTGACGTTATCGTCGATAAGGCATTGCAGGAGGCTGAAGTTGACTGGGACGAGCGTCTGCGCCATACCTATGACCGGAAATATGGGGAGATAGCCGCCGAGAGTTTCAAGACCTGGGCCTCACGGGCCCAGTTTCTGAAAAACAGAGGATTTAGTGTCGATGCGATTCGCCGTGTGATCGGGAATCACGGCGCGTCCACACCGGGTGCTCGACGGGCAACCAAAGAATGAAAACCAACGACATCCGCCAACGATTCCTCACCTATTTCGAGGGAAAGGGACACACTGTTGTCTCCAGTAGCCCGTTGGTGCCGCATAACGATCCCACGTTGCTTTTTACCAACGCGGGGATGGTTCAATTCAAGGATGTTTTTCTAGGCAATGAACGTCGACCTTACCAGCGCGCGGTTACTTCTCAGCGATGCGTCAGGGCCGGTGGAAAACACAACGACCTAGAAAACGTAGGCTATACCGCGCGGCACCATACCTTCTTCGAGATGTTGGGCAACTTCAGTTTTGGCGATTATTTCAAGCGCGATGCGATCGAGTATGCGTGGGAGTTGCTCACAGAGGTTTTCGGGTTGCCAGCAGAAAAGCTCTGGGTCACAGTTTATGAAAACGATGACGACGCGGCGGGCATCTGGTTGAACGATATCGGTGTGCCTGAGTCACGTTTCCGGCGGATTGGGGCGAAAGACAATTTTTGGGCAATGGGTGACACGGGGCCGTGTGGCCCTTGTAGTGAAATATTTTATGACCATGGTCCGAATGTTTTTGGTGGCCCGCCGGGCACCAAAGATGAAGGTGGAGACCGCTTTGTCGAGATCTGGAATCTCGTATTCATGCAATTTAATCGTGCGGCTAACGGGGTCGACACGCCACTACCTAAACCGTCCGTTGATACGGGCATGGGGCTCGAACGGATTGCAGCGGTTTTGCAAGGTGTCCACAGCAACTACGAGATCGATCTTTTCGAGGCCTTACTCGAGTCGGCAGCGCACTTGTTGAATGTCGAAGACCATCACCACCACTCACTGCAGGTCATTGCAGACCATATTCGTTCAACTGCATTTCTAATCTCAGATGGGGTGATGCCATCGAACGAGGGTCGAGGATATGTGCTGCGGCGCATTATTCGACGGGCCATCCGTCACGGCTATCAGCTGGGTCATCGTGACCCCTTTTTGCACCGCCTGATCTCGCCACTTATTGCACAGATGGGAGAGGCGTCAACTGAGTTGGTTGCCGCCCAAACGATGGTTGAGCGCGCGCTGGCGCAGGAAGAGGAGCGCTTTGCAGAGACGTTGGAACAGGGGCTGCGCATACTCGATCAGGAAATTGCTACTTTATCTGGCGCAGTCATTCCCGGCGAGGTGGTTTTTCGTTTGTACGATACTTTTGGTTTTCCAGTTGATCTGACAGCGGATGTTGCGCGCGAGCATTCATTGACGATAGACGAGGCAGGTTTCGAGTCGGCGATGAATGCGCAACGTGAACGGGCCCGGGCGGCCAGCCGGTTTCAGATGGGTGAGGTCACGTCGGTGAACGTTGCCGATACCACCTTCCTGGGGTATACCTCGATCGAAGGCGCGGGAGAGGTGGTTTCTATTGTGCATGATCAGGCTGAAGCGGACGTGTTAGAGACCGGTGCCTGCGGAATCGTGGTGCTGGATCAAACCCCGTTCTATGCAGAAAGTGGTGGCCAGGTCGGCGATCGGGGTCAACTGCGTGTGGGTGATGCGTTGTTTGAAGTCACGGATGCCCGTTATGTCAGCGGCAGGGTCGTGGCACATATCGGGCAAGTGGTCAGTGGCAGCATATCGATTGGCGATAATGTCTCTGCGCAAGTTGGGTTCGACTCCCGTGCTACTACGGCAAATAATCATTCGGCGACCCATTTACTGCATGCGGTGTTACGGGAGGTACTGGGAGATCATGTTCAGCAACGGGGATCGCTAGTCGATCCTGAGCGCCTTCGTTTTGACTTTGGTCATCACCAGGCGTTATCAGAAGAAGAGCTGGACTGTGTCGAGGATTTGGTCAATCGGCAGGTTAGAGCGAATCACAAAGTAGTGACCGAAGTGATGTCGATTGACAAAGCCCGGGCGCAAGGCGCGGTCGCGTTGTTTGGTGAGAAGTATGATGATGAGGTCCGTGTTGTCGAGATGGGGGGCTATTCAATGGAGCTTTGTGGTGGGACGCATGTGGCTCGCACGGGTGACATCGGGAACGTGCGCCTAATCTCAGAAGCGGGTATCGCATCGGGTGTTCGGCGTATCGAAGCGCTGACCGGTGAGGCGGCGCGACTTCACACGGCTCGCAACGAGATCGTTTTACGCCGTTTGGGTATTCAGTTTCGTAGTGGTACGGACGAGCTTGAAGCCAAAGCGAGTCAGCTGCAGACTCGAGTGAAGGAACTCGAGCGTCGGGTTGAGCAATTGCAGGCGCAGGCTGCGGGCGGTAGTGATCGTGCGGTGGTGGAGATCGATGGGGTGCGAGTGATCATTGCACGTCATGATGACTTGGAGCCTCGGTCGATGCGGGCCGCACTGGATCACTTGCGAAACGAAGTGGGCACAGGCGTGGTCGTCATTGGGGGGGTTCGCGAGGGCAAAGTGACCTTGCTCGCAGGGGTCACCGCAGACCAGGTGGGTCGCCTACATGCTGGCGAATTGATTCGCTATCTTGCTCCCATGGTGGGAGGCAAGGGGGGTGGCAAGGCTGATATGGCCCAAGGCGGGGGTCCGAATTCCGCCGGTCTGGACGAAGCCCTGGCGGCTGTCTCCGACTGGGTTAAGGGACGCTAACGCCGAGGTGCTTTACCTGAGGGGTTAAAGCCGCTTTAATTCGCGCCCCTAAAGGCGGTATTACCTACTATTCCTGTTATGGCGCTCATTGTAGAAAAATTCGGCGGCACCTCCGTTGGCGACGTTGACCGGATCAACGCGGTCGCAGATCAGATAGCACACACGAAGGCGTCTGGCGTACAGCTGGTGGTGGTGCTTTCAGCGATGGCCGGAGAAACCAATCGTTTATTGGATCTCGGCGCACGCGTCTCACCCGCATCAGAACACCGTGAGATTGATGTGCTGATTTCGACGGGTGAACAAGTCACGATTGCCTTACTGGCGCTGGCTCTGGAAGCACGGGGCGTGCCGGCACGTTCGTACACCGGTGATCAGGTGAGGATTGTGACGGACAATGTTCATGGTAAGGCGCGTATTATGGATATTGAGACCCACCGTATTGAAGCGGACCTGGCTGAAGATCGGGTCGTCATCGTTGCGGGATTCCAGGGGCAAGATCTCGAGGGCAATATAACGACGCTAGGACGGGGCGGGTCTGACACGACAGCGGTAGCGCTGGCGGCAGCGCTGAATGCAAGTGAGTGTCGGATTTTTACTGATGTCGACGGAGTCTATACGGCGGACCCTCGGGTAGTACCCAATGCCCGGCGCTTGAATCAGATCACGACGGAGGAAATGCTGGAGTTAGCCAGCGTTGGTGCCAAGGTGTTGCAAACGCGGGCGGTGGAGTTTGCCGGAAAATACGGGGTTACGATACGGGTTTTGTCTTCGTTCGAAGAAGGCCCTGGTACTCTCATTAGTCAGGAGATAGATGAAATGGAACAACCGCTGATTTCTGGTATCGCTTATAACGGCGATGAAGCCAAACTGACTATCACCGGAGTTCCGGATGAGCCGGGAGTGGCATCGCGCATATTTGGCCCGTTATCGGACGCGCATATCAATGTAGATATGATTATTCAGAATGTCACCGGGGATGACACTACCGATCTCACGTTCACTGTGCACCGAAACGAGTTTCCGAAGGCCAAGGAGATACTTGATGCTACCGCACAGGTGCTCGGAGCGAATGAAGTCATTGGCGACCAGACTTTGGCGAAGGTTTCAGTGGTCGGTGTCGGGATGCGCTCGCATGCGGGTATTGCATCAACAATGTTTAAGACCCTCGCAGACGAGGGTATTAATATTCAATTGATATCGACTTCTGAGATCAAGATTTCGGTGGGCATTGCTGATCGGTATCTAGAGTTGGCTGTTCGGTCCTTGCATAGAGTGTTCGGGCTTGATGAGTCACCAGAGCATGAGAAGCTTGGGCCCGCAGTTGATTAGCGGTTGTGTGTCGTGTGTTGTTGTCCGGAAGAGACAATCAGTTGTTATAGAATTCAACTGTTTAGACAGGCGGTATCCGTTGCATTCGCGGTGATTAACCAGGCGTAATAGAATTCGAAATAACGGTGCAGCACTATATTGAGAGTGACTCGAAAAGCCGGTGAACGCTGTGTTATCGGTGGTGGCGTCCGACTGGCGCGATTGTGAGTCCCGGGCAATCAGGCGCGGATAAGTATGGATAGACTGCGCGAGATGACAGCGCACCGTGCGAAGGGTTTAGAGCGGATTCAGGGCGACGCTGCGCCTGAACCCGTCACTGCATAAGTCACAGCGTTAACGGAGAGGTGGCCGAGCGGCTGAAGGCGCTCCCCTGCTAAGGGAGTATGGGTTGACGCCCATCGAGGGTTCGAATCCCTCCCTCTCCGCCAGATGTTTTGTTGGTTTTCCGAGTGGTTAGGAATCGTTAGGTCTGCTTTGGACGGATTCGATTGTTTGTCGGTCTAGTGCGTGGAATTGCTGCCATAAGACTGAGGTAATCATTGGAGAGTTCTATTTTATTTTTACCCGTCGTTGCTCTCGTTTATTGAATGAAGGATATTGGTTAAAGTTAAAAGACGTGGTCAACCAGTCCTATGGTTACCTTGTCACGGGTGCAAATTCAAACATCGCCCTTGCCTTTCGTTTTGCACAGGGTTTCGGTCGGTAGCGATCGTCAAGATCACCTGTGCATGACCACGACACGAGTCCCGAGCTGATCGTTGGTTCCAGCGTCAAGCCGTCTGCCCGAGTGACACCAACTGCGTCTGCAGAACTAAGCATAAAGGAAGCGAACCTTGACATTGGTGGGGGGGGGTCGTAGACAGGGATTAGACTATCGCCCGAGCCAGAACCGCTGGAAGCGATCACAGTCCCGCCCGAACCAAGATCTTCGTAGGTAATATTCAAACGGGTTTTAGTGCTTCCACCGCCCGTACTGGAGATGAGAAAGCCCCTCCCTGATGCTGTGGTCGATGATGGCCACTCCGAACTCTCCTGGTATTCAATGGTGGCTTGCTTGGCCAGGTGCATGGCTACTGAGTAACCGAGCATCACCTCGGTTTTGATAACGTAATCCCGGTAGCTAGGAATAGCAATGGTGGCCAGCACGCCAATAATGGCAACAACGATCATTAATTCAATTAATGTAAATCCCGTGCAGTGTTGCGATTGGCTTGATGCTTTCATTAACCAAATTCTATTCGGTTGCGTCCGGTTTCTTTTGCGCGGTAGAGCGCTTCGTCCGCGCGTCCCAGGGCGGAGTCCAACGATTCGCCCGCTGTAAGGCGAGCAACGCCAATGCTGGTGGTGAGAGCGATCGACAGATCATTATGAAGCAACGGGGTATTGGCGATAGCGATACGTATCGTTTCGAGCGTTTCGTTACTGCTGGCTCCGGGTTCCACTGGAGAGCCGGTGCCCGTTGTATCGGGTCCAAACAAGCCAAATTCCTCGCCTCCGAGGCGTCCAAATAACCAGTTTTCATCAATGTGATTTTCAATAACGTTGACTGTGTGTTTGAGAGCCTCATCTCCCACGAGGTGTCCGTAGGTATCGTTAACCCGTTTAAAAAAATCAATGTCTAGAATGGCAATGAGCCCGCCTGTTGCGGTTGAATCGTGAAGCGTTTGTGGGGTAACGCGGTCGTACCATGCGCGACGGTTAAAACAGCCAGTGAGCATGTCGTGCTCCGCAATCCAGGTCGTGCGGACAAGTGCTGTTTGTGTTGTCACATAGATAACGAAAGATTGTGAAAGAAAAGTCACGAGGAGTAGTAGGCTCGGGAAGGTCGGGTCAACCAGTACGTGGGCGTGGCTAAAAGCGTGCCACGACACCGTATACAGCACGGTGATCAAACCGAGAGTCAGTAAAGCGCAACCCGGCAACCCCCAAACAGGCAGCAATCGAATCAAAAGTAGAGAAAGCATCACCGAGATTATTATCTCCGCAAGGTCTGCCCACCCCTCTCGCGTGAGAAATGTCCCCCCCAGTATCGACTCGATCGCTTGCGCTTGAATTGCGATACTGGGAACCGACTGTCCAAGCGGCGTCGTCACTCGAGACGAAAGGCCAGAAGCGCTGCTGCCGACCAGAATCAGTTTATTTTTAATCCGTTTTTCGCTTATCTTACCGGCCAGTATCTTCCAGGCGCTGATATGTTGAAATGGGTTGTCCCACCGAAAATATAGCCAGAAACGGGTGGCCGCATCGGTGGCAATGTTTAGCGGTCCGATGGCTACTTTGGTGGTGTTCAGCCATGTTGTACCTGGTAACCAGGGTAACGGTCCGTGGGATGAAAGCGCGTAACGGTCAACATTAGCGTGAACCCGTAGCGCTTCGGCAGTTAGCGAGGGATAGAGGTTTTTGTTGATAGAAACAAATAACGGAAGTTGACGTACTGTGGTGGTGCCCCGAGCCATTACTGGAAACGAACCGTAGCCGCTGGCAGCATCCTGTAATTGTTGCAACGCGTTAGTGGCCACTGGGAATGATAAGAGGATTCCGGTGTTGGCGTTTTGCAGCGAAGCGGCGGGGACTTTCAGTGAGGGTTCTGTTCCGGTCGCGTTGTTTGACGGAACGAAGCCAAGGACAACAGGCGCAGCACCAATTGCCGCTGCTAAGGCGGTGTCGGTGTCCGGCAAGGTAGACAGACGCTCACGAGCACTGTTGAACGCGTCGCCTGGCGGCAGCAACCTCGCAATGTGTTGTGGGGACATCGTGTCGGTGTCAGCCAGAGACAAATAAATGACAACGGCTGATGGGCCCATTGCGGAAATATTGTTGATTAGTTTCGTCAAATGTTGCCGTGGCCACGGCCATGGACCGAGGCGACGTAGACTTTCCTCGTCGATATCAACCACCTCGACCGGGTACTCTTGTGATTCACGGGGTTTGAACGCTTGGAAGGAGTCAAAGAGGGCAAAGCGGGCGCTTTCCAAGGTGGTTGCTTGATCGCCGGTGAAGACGTGCTCGTATAGGCGAAGCATTATCACTAAGACAATGAGTCCAAAAGTCAGCCAGCGGATCAATCGGAGTAGCATAAAAAGATTGCTGAAAATTAGTGAGCGAAAAACCACTGCTGGTGGAGCAATGGACGACCCCAAGAGAGTTTAGGCATGATCGTCATGTGGTGAGAAGGTTAGATAGGCGTGACCAAAGCGGAGGGGTATTCTACGAGTTTAACTGCTCGACTATAGCGATATGGTTGTACGGACAGCGAGCCTTACCAAAAATCGAGCTGGCGTATAGACTACGCGTCAACGCGCCCGTAGCTCAGTTGGATAGAGTGCGTGGCTACGAACCACATATTCGTTTTCTTAGTTTACCGCATGGTTCTGCGGTTTTTTGAGTACCTACTGTCCCAATGAAATTAGAGTTATGGGCAGTTAGATACCAGTAATTCTGCGGTACACCTAGTTGCTATGGGACAGCAGAGTAACCTTAGTTACGTTGTCTCTGTAGAACTTCTCTGTAGTCGCAGAATCAGCATGTCCGAGGCGTTAAGGATAGTCGTCTTAAAGGTTACTGTTGGGATCCAATAGCTGTCCAGCATGTAGGTGTCTAAACCGCGTATTGTCAATGAGGCCTGCTAAAACAGATCGTATGTTGGCCAGTTGTCGCCTATGGCATTCTCAATTTCCAGAAACAGGTCAGTAAAGATATCGTTTACGTTGCCAACGCCTTCTGGCCTGGTATTGATAACTATGACCCAGCTAATACCATTAGGTCTTCGATAGACGAGGGCGCTTGTGCCGCTAAAGCCTCCAGACTTTAACCATTTGCATTTTTTACCATTGAGACTGGTACTGCATTTGCTGGCATCAGGGAGAAACCATCCTTTGCCATATTGTGCACCGGATTTACTCGGTGAAATCATCGTTTTCATGTTGCCCGAGGTTAGTAGATCAGGTTTAGAGGGCAGCGCATCGACTCTCACAAGAAAACGTGCCAGATCGATTGGAGAGGCAATCCAGCTACCACTTGCATCCTTTCGGCGGAAGGGGTACTTGTATGGGAATTTATCGATTCCAGGGTAGGGATAATAAACAACTTCGTTGGCGCGTCTTTCGTTCTTTTTTGTGCCGCCAATATGCATATCGGTAATGCCAGCGGGTTTCAGAACATACTCCTTGGCCACGTTTTCATAGGTCGGATTATCGCCGAGCTTTGTCGTGTCGAGGTTTTTGGTAACTTTCTCAATTATCCGCCCTAAGAGGACATAGCCAAAGTTACTATAGTCAACCTTCAATCCTGGTGTCGTGCTCAACTGATGGTTTTGTTTGTCCAGCACCCATTCAATCAGTTGCGCAGCGTTTAATGCCAGTTGTTGGTGAATCGGATCGTTTTTGTCGTTCGGCCAATCACCAGTTGTATGTTCCAACAAGTGTAGCACCGTGACATTATGGAGTTGATTGACCGGTTCTCCAGCGACGACCACTTTCGTGCCGCTACCAGAATTCAATGTAACTTTTTCTACGGGGTTGATTGGCGGATATCCATAGTCGAATCCCAGGATACCGTCTTTGCCAAATACCTTGTCATCGAGATCAAGCAGGCCCATTTCTATCAACTTCATCACGGTTGTCCCAGTAATAGCCTTGCTCACACTGGCAATTCGAAATAGATGGGTGGGGCTGGTAAACCAAGAAGTGTCCTTATCGGAATATCCATAGCCTCGTGCATAGACCAGTCGTTCATCTTTGGTTATGGCGAGTGCAAGTCCGGGAATAGAGAGTTCGGTCATTAGGGTGCTAACCAATTCACTGATTTCTGCGTCAGTTTCATAACTAAAACTACCGCCATCAAATACGAAAGAAAATTGTGATGTTTTGCCAATCGGGAAAGCCGACAGCGCTACGGGAGTCCGACCCGTGTAATAAGCATTGTTAAAAATACCGGGAAAATTTTTGGAACTTATTTTGTGTTTGATGATTTGTGGGGGGCCGGAGGATTTCTGCCACATTGCGAAGTAACGAGTGGTATTCCCGGAACCATAGCCCTTTAAGAGGTGTAAACGAAAACCAATCTTCGACATTTGCCTTAGTTCTTTCTGCAGCGCATCAGCCGTCAGGTTATGACGAATATGCTGTCGAGGACCCCTTTGCTTGGTCCAGATCGCCGTAAACTGTGTTGTACCATTTTCGTTGTGTACGTTGATCCAAGCCAGTCGTAAACCGAGTCGCTCATTCTTGGCTGCTGCTTTCAAGTACTCTGACTCGTGCATCTGATCGCTAAGCAATGAGTCGCGCCTTGATCTTTTTTCCCATTCAGCAAAATGTTGAACATTGCCGTTAAGGATAAAGCTGCCAAGTTTTATAATTGAATAACCCTGGCGTCGACGTTTGTTGCTCTCTTGCACGAATTCGCGGGATGTCATGCCTAGTTTGATGACGCGTTCCTTAAGCGATTTTCGCGCAGGTTTATGCCAAAGGGCGGCGTAAACTTCTTTATTACGCTTGACGTAGCCACTAATGTCCTTAAGTTCAAATCCCTGGCGAATCCAGTGGTTGTGGTCTTTTAGAAACTGACGTGGTGTCATTTCATGGAGCATTACGTATTCGTAGCCCCAGGCGTGGATGGGAATTAAAAGCCACATCACGAACACCAGCATTAAACTGATAGGAGATTTCATAGAACTAGCGCCTTTTAGGCGTGCAATATAAGACGGTTTGCCTGCCAGTCTCGGCCATTGCAAGCAACCAAATAGCACGTATGGTTAATCATATCGGAGAAAATTCTGCACAGGGACTATCTTTAAGTTTCTTCTGCAATGCATACAACTTAATTGCTGAGGCATAGGCGTTGATGATTTGTTTCAGTTCCAC
>DUBL01000187.1:0-16999 GCA_012960345.1 Gammaproteobacteria bacterium
GGGCACCTGGATTGCTCCGGGTGCGGTGCCGTCAGAGGTGATGTTGAAGCCACGCGTGTGTGTCAGCCGCGGGCCATCAAGACGCATCCCCATTCGATCAACCGCCGGGGTGACTGTGTACGGGTTGTTGGTAAGTATTTCGATTGCTTCTGGGGAAAAAAAGTCATTTTGTGGTCCGGGAATGATGCGGATCGGTAGGGTGCCTGGCAATGTCTGATCCCTCAAGCGCGATTCCTTGCGTTCGGGTGCTTCTGAAATCAACAGTGGGACATCATCATGGCTGGCAAGAATACGACCGTGATAGCCGCCGAACTGGCCACGGGTGTAGGTGGAGAGACTTCCTAACACGAGGGGCAGATCCAGCCCGCCTTCGATGGCAAGATAGGTGACGGCACCCTTGGTGAGCGAACCGATACGCAACACATCTCCACGGCGTAGGCAGAAGCTCTCAAAGCTTGGCAAGTTGCGGCGACTTGGTGAGAGTAGTTGGATTAACGCATCTCCGCCTGCCAAGGCAAGCCGCACGCGGGTGGCGTTAATTTCCAGTACCGGCCCGGTGCCGAGGATTTCTAATGCGGCGACGTCCGGTGCATTGCCAACCAGCGTGTTTGCCACCTTAAGTGCGGTCGCGTCGAGCGCGCCGGAAACCGGTACACCCATTGCTTGCCAACCGTAGCGGCCAAGATCCTGCACAGTGGTGTGTAACCCACCTTGTTGAACGTAGAGCGCTGCGATCATGTGGGTAAACCCATTGCATCCTGTCTCACTAAGTGCTCGCTTTTGTCAGATAAGTGATCAAACTCATCGCGCTTGATGGGCTGAAAGCGAACCTGATCTCCTGGCGCAAGCAGCGCCGGTGGATTATTTAGCGGATCGAAGAATGTCATTGGCGTGCGCCCGATGGCATACCAACCGCCAGGGCATTCGTTGGGGTAGATTGCGGTCATTCGTTCTGCGATGGCGACAGAGCGTTCAGGGATTCGTAGGCTGGGAGTTTCCTTGCGCGGTAGTGAGATCTTTGATGCGAGATCCCCGAGGTAGGGGAAACCGGGTAGAAACCCGATCATGTAGACGTGATAGGCGACCTGAGAGTGGAGGTTAATGACTTCTTCAATGGATAGTGAGCAACGCTCAGCGACCTCCGTCAGGTCTGGTGACATTTGCGGGTCGTAAAAAGTCGGAATGAGCCATTCTCGTTTGCTGTGGTGATTAACGTCGAGGTCTGGCAATGCCCCGCGAACAATCTCTTCAAGCGTGTCGAAGGCGAGATAACTCGGGTCGTAATGAACCGCAAGTGACCGAAAGGTAGGAACGAGGTCGTTGATGCCATTAAGGGCAAGTGAGTTGATATAAGTGGCGAGTGCCGTCACCCGACTACTCGTTTCAAGGTCGATCCCATCACCGAATTGAACCACCATGACCGTATCGCCGTTGGCGAGGAAGCGGGGTGATGCACTCATTGGAAGTCAGGGGCGCCTAAGAAAGTGCGTGTTAAACTGATTTTGTGGTTTTTCAAAGAAACATGATGTCGCGAGTAATGGTGTTCAAGCGCTTATAAAGGGAGTTTTCGCGTGGCTAATAAAGTTAATTTAAATGCCGATATCGGTGAGGGATTCGGCGCTTATGATATCGGTAATGATGCAGAACTGATGGAAGTGATCCGGTCCGCCAGTATCGCATGCGGCTTCCATGCGGGCGACCCGCTGACCATGCGCCGGTTAGTTGCACACGCGGCGAGGTCAGGGGTCAGCGTAGGTGCTCACCCGGGTTTTAATGACCTGTGGGGATTCGGTCGTCGACGCATCACGATGCCCCCAGAGGATCTAGAGTACCTAATCGCCTACCAGATTGGTGCTTTGCAGGCGATGGCGCGTTACGAAGATTTGTCGGTAACCCACTTGAAACCCCATGGCGCCCTTAACAATATGGCCGCTGACGATGAAAAATTGGCACTGGCGATTGGTCGCGCAATCCAGGCGACCGATGCCAAGATCATCTACGTTGCGCTGGCCGGTTCCGCTATGCACAGCGCTGCTAATGCGCTGGGACTGCGACTCGCCCGAGAGGGTTTTGCTGATCGGCAATATGACGACGATGGCAATCTCGCGTCACGTTCGATTCCAGGCACGGTGATTAAAGATCCTGCGGTGGCACGAGAACAGGCTATTCGTATGGTTAGAGATGGCGAAGTGGTTTCCCGCCACGGCAAAGTGATTCCAGTCGAGGTTGAGACTTTGTGTGTTCACGGTGATGAGGCCACCGGCGTTGCCGTGGCGCGGGAGGTGCGACGCGGCCTGGAGGAAGCTGGCATTGCGGTGCTGCCTCTGCCTGAACTGATCGATTAAGGACGAATGGCTAGTTAGGTTTGTCGGGGGTGCTCAGGCGGGTGCAACGGACTCAACAATGGGTTGATCCGCACCCAGTATCAAGGGGGTCCAATTCGTTGAGCGCACGTATTCAGGTCGTGGGTTATCGACTTTCTGGGGCCGATTAGCCACGGTGTTAAAAGACAAAAACGCATGCCAACGATCGACGGGCGAAAGATTGTGTCCCGACGCATGGAGTAGGTTGCAATGAAAAACAACGGCACTCCCCGCGTGCCCGGTGATGGCGACGGGGTCTGCATGTTTTGCCATGACCTCCCGCATGGTCGCGGTATCGGCTGCCCAGAACCGGTAAGCCGTCGAGGTGTCATAGTGTGGATCGAGTCGGTTCAGGCGGTGGGTGCCAGGTACGAAGTACAGGCAACCGTTCATCGGTGTGGCTTCGTGCAGCATGACCAACACGGTGACCATGTCGGGGCGTGCGATGCCGTCCAGTTTCCAACTCATAAAATCCTGGTGCCACGGCCAGGTTGACCCCTCGATGGCCGCTTTCATATTGATCTTCGAGTGGTGAAGGTAAAGGGCATCGTCTCTTAGCACCTGACGGGCCAGGCCAAGGGTCCGCGGCGAGCAGGCCAGCTGTCGAAAAGCTTCAGAGGCGGTTGCGCTATCGGTTTCATGTACTTGCAGCAGGATCTTCGGTGTTTGTTCGTCCCCCTCGCGGACAATACTGTTCGCGTTAATTTTTGCTAGCCGTTCGACTTCACTCAGCAGAATCTCGATCTCTTTGTTGTCAAAAAGGTTGGCAAAGAACAAGAACCCGTCGTGATCGAAGTCCTCCAGTTGGGATTTGTTCAGTTGCATCACGCAGGTCGTTAATCGAAACGCACAGTCAACAGTTGTTCGGGCAACCATAGGGCAATCGATGGCGCCAGCATAACCAATCCCAGCGCAATGACTTCGAGTGCGATAAAAGGCATGACGCCTTTGTACATGTGGACCAGGCGAATCTCCGGTGGGCTGATGCCGCGCAGGTAGAAAATGGCCGGCGCCATTGGTGGAGTCAGGTAACTGGTCTGAATGACGATCAGAAACAGAATACAGAACCAGATCTTCACCTGGCTTGGGTCCATGCCATAGAAATCAAATTGCCCGATCAGGGGCATGGCAATGGGAATAATAATGAGGATAATTGAGATGAGATCCAGCACGAAGCCGGCAATAAATGCCAGTAACAGGAGGATGGCAAGGGTTTCCCAACCAGTCAGGTTAGCCCCGGAAACAAGCTGTTGGGTGCCCACCAGTCCACCGGAGATAGTAAACACCGTGGCGAAGATCTTTCCTGCCAGCAGGATCGTCAGGATCATCGCGGTGACCAGCGTGGTTTTCACTAGTGCTTCTCTCAACACGCCCAGGGTGAAGTTGCCGTAGGTGATGGTCATGAGGATAGAGCCGGCCGCGCCCATGGCTGCGGCCTCTGTTGGTGTTGCCCAGCCCAGCATGATAGTGCCGAGCACCGCGAAGATGAGGATCAACGGAGGCACCAGGGCTTTCGCGGTAATCCATACTTTGTCGATGAAGGGCGGATCATTCGCATCTGGCGGAAGACGTTGTCCATCTGCCGGCCACACCATGCACCGTCCAAGGATATAAATAATGTAGAACCCGGCCAGAATAAGACCTGGAAACAGCATGCCCATGAAAAGAGCACCCACATCGACGTCGGCTACAGGACCGAGGATCACTACAACGACCGATGGGGGAATGATGGTGCCGAGTGAGCCGCCGGCACAGATCGTGCCGGAGATCAGTCCCTTATCGTAGGCATATTTCAGCATAACCGGGATCGCCAGCAGGCCGACCACCGATTCTGTGGCGCCGACAACGCCACTGGCAGCGGCAAAAATGACACATAGGATGACCGTACCGACCGCGAGCCCACCGGGCAGTCGCCGAGTCCACAGGTGGATGGCCTCAAACAGGCGCACAGCGATACCCGAGCGCTCTAGCAGTGAACCCATGAAAATAAAGAGTGGCACCGCGCCCAGGACATAGGCCGAAGCGATTTCATCAACCGTTTGAGCAAAGACATTGACGACACCGACATTAAAGTCAAACCGCATTGCGCCAAAGATAAAGGCTACCGAGAGCAGCGAAAGCGCAACGGGAAAGCCGAGAAAAATAAACAACATCAGGGCCGGAAACATCCACAGCGCAAATTCAACACTCATCAGCGGGGCTCTCGCAAGATCTCTTCTGGGATAAGTGGGTTGGATTCGTTGGGGTTTGTGCTATTGAGGCCCTCGACGGGGAGTGGGTCAGGGACTTTGTAGCCGAGGAGCGTCAGAATGTTCTTAAGCACTTCTACGATTACCTGCAGCAACAAGAGAACGAAGGCGATAACAAAGGTGAATTTGAACGGCCAGATAATCGGATTCCATGCTGACTCACCCGAGGTCTCATTCACTCGGTAGGCCTGAAAAAAATAATCCCATACCCCGGCTGTGAGCCACAGCAGCATGGGCACTAGCACCACGTAACCCACCAGATCGATAACTGCCTTGGTTTTTTCGTTGGCCTGAGCGAAGAGGAAATCCACCCGAATATGGCGCCTCATCTGCAGGCAGTAGGCGATGCCGAACATGAATACCGTGCCCATGAGCATGTACGCCACTTCGAAGGCCCATTGGGTAGGTGCTTCGAAGAGGTAGCGGGCGATGACCTCGTACACCATCGATATGATGAGGATCACGATCACCCAGGCGCCAAGCTTGCCAAAGAAACGTACGTAGGATTCGATGCTCTGGATCAATGGGTTGAAACTGACCTGGATCATCGCTGAGATCACGCCCCAGGCCAGAGTCACTACGACACCAGTCAGGAACAGTACAAAGAGTATTTCGTAGAAGCTGCTGGTCGGAGCGTCAATGACGCGCGAGAAGAAAAAAGCAGGCTCCTCGAAAAACGATCGCGAAAAAAACCGCGTAATGTCACCAACGAAGGTGAAGAATTTACCGCCCATCTCTAGCATTAAGCCAGATCCTCTCAAATACAGGTGTTATATGAGGGCCCGGGGGTGTCCAAAGGACACCCCCGGGGTCCAACTTACTTGTATCGGGTTGGGATCAACCGGTGTTACATGCCGATTGGGAAGCGGAAGAAGTTCCAGTTTTCTCTTAGCGCCTTCTGGAACGTACGACGGTTATCCAGCGCACGCTTGAACCAGGGACTTGCAGCTGCCTGCGCGTCACTCCAGTCTGCTGCCGCCTTGTGAGCGGCTTTAATGAAGGCCGCGTCCAATTTCACGAATTCGTTGCCGTGCGCCCGCATTTTGGCCAGGGCATCGATGTCATCGTAGGCATAGCGGATCCAGCTTTCCATCACCATCAAGCGACCGGCCAGTTTGACCAGTTCTTGGTCTCCTTTAGAAATGCGATTCCACGCATCCAGATTGATCGGGCACTCCTGTACCGCACCAGGCTGGTGTACACCGGGCATGATGATGTACTTGGCGATTTTGTGAAAACCCGATGGCAGATTTACTGACGGTGAGCTCCACTCTGTAGCGTCGATGACGCCACGCTCGAGTGCTGGATAGACCTCAGAGCCCGGTAGGATCACAGTGGAAGCACCCAGATTACCAGCGATTTCAGCCCAGGCACCGGCAGTTCGCATTTTCAGTCCCTGGAAGTCGGCCAGAGTCTGAATCCGCTTCTTTGAGTGCAGAAAGATTTCGGTCGGGAAAATGCCGCACGGAATGGATTCCACGCCAAACACCTCACGCCGGTATTCTGATGCGAGCTGGGCGCCGCCGCCCTCGTAAAGCCAGATGATCAGTTCTTCCGGGTTCAGGCCGCCGGCCATGTTGGCAAAAATAACGGTTGTTTTGTCGATACCCCAGTCGTATCCCATCCAGGTGTGCCCAATCTGAGCCACGTTGGATTTGACTGTGGCAGAAACTTTGAGGGCTTTGCCGAGGGTGCCTCCAGGGAAGACCTGAATCTTGATTCGGCCTGCGGTGAGCTGCTCGACGTAGTTAGCGAATCCTTCAGCATCTTTTTTCAGGAACGGCCCGCCGCCCCAGGATGTAGCCATACTCCAGTTCTCACCCGCCTGCGAGGTGGCCGCTGAGGCACATAAAGCAGCCCCTGCTAAGGCACTGAACAATACTTTAATGATACGTTTTGACATGTGACGAATTCCTCCTATACAGAATCGTTAAGCCGACCTAATATCCTAGCAAAGCGACTTACCGAGGTCAGTCGCTTTTATCGCTCGTTTACAACGAACTTAATGGGCAGTGTCGGCGATTTAGTCGGGAAACGTCAAACGCAAAATACCACTATTATTTAATGGTTAAAGCGCGAGTGGACACAAAGCATAGGGATCGCACGTAGCCGTGGCAGGGAGATATGCTGGGCCGGGTTTGTCAGGTGAGCAGCGGGATCAGTTGGGTAGCGATGGCTTCAACTTGGTCGTCCTGATAGCGATAAGGCATGAAGACCAGACGGTCGAGGCCCTCATCTAAGTGGGCTTGAATCTGTTCTGCGCATTCCTCAACGGTGCCGATGATGGCACTGTCCGCGGTTGACTTGCTACCGGCGGCGAAGTCCCACTCGGTGTCGAGCCATTCCTTCATCGGGCCCTCAATTTTGTCCCGCGGCCCAATGGCAATAGGCAATTGGTTAGTAAAAGACAAGGTCGATGGGTCGCGGCCACCCTCTTCGGCAAAAGCAAGGATACGTTTCTTGTCACCGGCGTAGGACGCCGCGGTGTAGCAGTACGTTAACCAGCCGTCACTCTTGCTGGCGACGCGTCGCAATACCCGCTCGGCGTAGCCGCCGATCAGGATCGGAGGGCGCGGTTGCTGCGCTGGTTTAGGATACATCACTGCGCTGCGCAGATTGTAAGGTGAATACTCAGCCGTGGTTTTTTCCTCCGTCCACAGGCGCTCGAGAATTTCAAGGCTCTCATCCATGATCTTGCCGCGACGGTGAAAATCTACACCGCAAGCGTCGAATTCGCGCTTGTACCAGCCCGATGCGAGGCCTGGCAGTAATCGTCCATTGGAAATCAGATCGATACTCGCCAATTGTTTGGCAAGCAGTACAGGATTCCTAAGTGGAAGTATTAAGATACCCGTACCGAGTTTCACCTGGTTCGTTCGAGCGGCCACAGCGGTAAGTAAGGACAGGGCATCGATAATGGGGAAATGCGGTTCAACGCCTAACAGAATGTGATCCCACACCCACACCGACTCAAATCCCAGTTCTTCTATCCAGACGGCTTGCTTAATTAGATCGTTGGGGTCGGGCAAATCCGGGTACGTAACAAAATTACGCAGTGCCATACCGTAGGCAGTGGAATCCGATGCCATCGATGCTTCTCCTATTGCTGTGACCCAGCCAATCGTCAGGCGGTATAAAGGCTTTCGGGATCCAGTTCCCGGACGACGGCGAGTTCTTCAGGTTCTGGTGGTTGAGTAGTTTGGACTGTGTCATCAAAAGCAAGATCAAAACCCGTGTTGTCCTGGACTTGCTCGCTCGAAACGCCGTTGTGCAGGGATAGTACTTTCATTTCTTTGCTTTGTTCGTCAAAGCCCATGATGGCGAGGTCGGTGACTACTCGGAACATGCCGCCAGAGACAAGGCCAGCGTCCGAGCGCGAGGTGCCGCCATCGAGGAAACCCGGGCTGGTAATGAAGTCGACCTTGGGCACAAAACGCCGTTTCTCGTGCTTCATTGCCACGATCATGTTGGTCAAACTGGAAATATCGTTACCGCCGCCCGTACCCGGCAGTCGAATCTTGGGTTGTTCGGGATCACCAATAAATGAACTGTTGAGATTGCCATAACGATCAATTTGTGCGCCACCCATGAAGCCAATGTCGATATACCCGCGTTGTAGCAACAGCATCACGTCGGTGATGGGGAGCACCATGTTCGCTTTGCGAGTGCAACGTTGCTCGTTAGTCGATGGTGGTAACTCGCCCGGTACAATGAAAGGCCCGATCACACCGCCCTCGAAAAGGATTGTCAGGCTGGGTGCGTGCACTCGTTGTGCCAGCGTCGCCGCAAGCAGGGGGATACCGACTCCGGCGAAGACGATTTGCCCATCGAGAAGAAGCCGAGCGCTCATGACGGCTAACAGCTCGGAAGCGGTGTAGTTTGATGCTTCAGTCATCGTAGACACTCCGCCCGCGCCGACTGGCATCCAGGATCTCGGCAGTTCCCACGCGTTCGAGATACGCTTCCCAGGTTGCCGGTTCTTCGTAATAGTGACGCAGGTAATCGGCTGCACCGGCAACGGGGTCTAGTGACACCTGCTTTGCGTATTGGCCCATGTGATCGAAAAATGGCTCGTAAGTGCCATAACACTCATGTGGTGCGCAGCCGAACGGAACCTCGACTACTGCATCGACGGTAAAAAACGGAATTCGGGTGCGATCTGGCACGCGCCGAATCTGGGCGTTGTCGATGATCCGCTCTGTCGTGAGGATGACTTTATTCGCAGCCATCGCAATGTCAGGGTCCATAAACTGCAGTCCGTCGATCTGCGCATTGCCGTAGGCATCGGCTCGTTGTACATGGATGATGGCGACATCCGGATTAAGCGCCGGTAAAAGGGTTAGTGACTCACCGGTGAAAGGGCAGCTCATCTGGCGAGTTTCTTCCCGGCAGCGCTCGCCCACATCCGACCCCATCATTGAGCGGGATGGCAGAAACGGAACCCCCATCGCGCCTGCTCGGTAACGTAACCCCATGGACATGTGCGACCATTCATCAAACTTGGCGTGCCCGCCTTCGACATGATGACGCATCACTTTCGACACGCCCCAGACGATGCCTTGGCTAAACCAACTGGTGATAACGTGTTTGCTGATGCCGGAGGCGAACAGCAAATCTCCCTCACTGGACATGATGCTGCGTGATGCAATGAGATCCTTTTTGCCTGCGCGGATTAAAGACCAGATCATGGCCATCGGTGTTCGTGACATGGTGCACCCACCGATCGCCACATGATCTCCGTCGTTAATCAGTGTAGCCGCTTCCTCAAGCGACATGACTTTTTCCTTGAGGCCACGTTCGCGAGCCTGAGTCTCTGCGCGAAGCTCAAGATAGGGTTTGACCTTAGCTGAATTACTCACGCTGTACTCCGGTGTGATGGTTGTCCAATGCGTGCATGATCTTTGTTGTGTTGTTGTTGCAGGCCGTGAAAAGTGGCAACTCGAGCGCTGGTTTCAGTCATCGTCATTGAGGGCGGCATCGATGTCAGCGCTTGACAACACCCACTCGTTGTCCAGGTCTGCGATCACCTGTCGAGTGAATCGACTGCAAAGAGCTAGTGCCTGTTCGTTGTCGCCGAGATGGTCAGCCAGCAGTGCCAGCGCCAGTTGCTGTGGGGCATCCCCCTCATAAGTCCATTCAAAGCCGCCATCGGTGAACTGATGAATATCAACCCGTTCATCCAGTGGTTGATCATTCACGGTGACTTGAATGCCATCGATAGTACGGGCGCCACGGTACGTTTTCATTGCGGGGTGCTTTTGGCCAGGGTTTCTGCCCACGGGTCTTGATTATGACGATTCCCTCGCTGGCGTAAACCTTCGTCGCCTTGTGGCAATTAGTTGCGGAGGGTTGATCTTAGGGCGCGATATCGATGGTAGCGCGAGTGAAGATCTCGACATAGTCCACCAAAGCGTCGGCTGCGATTGCGGCGCCCTCAGGATCACCTGCACCAATTGCCCGAGCCATATTCGCGTGTAACCGCGCACACAGCGGTAAATCTGCCGACCGCTGGAAATGCATAAACCAGAAACGTCGAGACAGGCCGTTGATGAGGCGCATCGCACGCTTCGCGTATTCATTGTGACAGGCGGCCGCCAGCAACGCATTGAACTTGACGTCATGCCGCATGAAGGCCACTCCATCGCGCGCTGTGGCCGTCGCCTCCATGTTGTCCGCGATCGCTTTAAATTGCTCGCGTTCATCAGTGCTTGCACGTACGGCACCGGTTCGTGCCATCAGACGATCAAGTTCGCGTCGAACTTCGAGAAGCAGAAGTTGTTTTTGTGGGTTGGTATCACTAACCAAAATGCCTTTGCGCGGCAGAATCTCCACCAACCCCTCCACCGCCAGGCGTTGTAATGCTTCACGGATGGGTGTGCGACCGATGTCCAGCGCTTCGATTAGTTGCGCCTCCGACAGCACGGCACCGGGCGGTAATTCCAGCGTCGCAATCATTTCTTCCAGTTTGCGATAGGCCTGGCCGGTCAGGCTTTGTCGCGCTGCGCCGAGTGAGAGAAGTGAACTGGTTTGATTGCTCAATGGGGTAATCCGATGAGTGATGCCCGATCTTATAACACAGGCCTAGTTTCGGGCCGGTCGGCGCTGCATGTAGTCAACGCGAATCAGGGTAAGTCGGGATATATGGGAAAACGTGCGCAAAGCGATAACACTTTGTGACGCACACGGGCCTCGCGCGCGCTCTGGGAGTCAGGGTTCGCCGCAAGGCCATGGATGACTTCAGCGATCCATTCACCCGTGGCGCAAAGCTCCTCGGCATTGAAACCGCGGGCGGTCACGGCGGATACCCCGAACCGTAGTCCAGAGGTCACGTTGGGTGGCCTGGTGTCGCCCGGGACCGCATTTTTATTACAGGTGAGGCCGGCCGCTTCGAGACTGTCTGAGGTGGCTGAGCCGGTTAGGCCGAGTGGCCGAAGGTCTGCCAGCATCAGCGGTGTATCGGTGCCACCGGTCACGAGAGTGATGCCAAGGTCAGTTAGCATCCCGGCGAGGGCGCGGGCATTGGTCAGCACACGCTCGGCGTAGAGCGTGAATTCGGGTTGCAGTGCTTCCCCAAGACACACGGCTTTGGCCGCGATGGCATTGAGCAGGGTACTGCCTTGAAGGCCAGGGAATACTGCGCTGTCAATTTTTTTCGCTAACCCAGCGTCATTGGTCAGAATTAATCCACCACGCACGCCGCGAAGATTCTTATAAGTGGTGGCGGTAACAATATGCGCATGCCCCACCGGGCTTGGGTGTTGGCCGCCCGCCACCAGCCCCGCGAAATGCGCTATGTCCGCGAGCAGACAGGCGCCCACTTCGTCAGCGATGACGCGGAAACGGGCAAAGTCGATGGCGCGCGGGTAGGCAGATCCGCCACAGATAATCAGGCGGGGTCGGTGAAGGCGTGCAAGGTCGGCGACTTCGTCATAGTCAATGAGACCACTGTCTGTGGCCACCCCGTATTGCACGGGTTTAAACCAGCGGCCGGTTAGATTAGCCGGTGCCCCGTGACTGAGGTGGCCACCGGCGTCAAGTGACATGCTCAGAATCGTATCCCCGGGCGTGAGCAGTGACAGAAAGACCGCCTGGTTGGCCTGGCTGCCCGAGTGCGGCTGTACGTTGGCATAATCACAGCCGAACAGGGTCTTGGCCCGTTCGATGGCGAGGGTCTCGATGGCATCAGCGAATTCGACGCCGCCGTAGTAGCGTCGATGGGGATATCCTTCAACGGTCTTGTTGACCAGCACCGAACCCAGCGCATCCAGGCTGGCCTGGCTAACCATATTCTCCGAGGCGATCAGCTCAATACCGTCACGCTGGCGGGACCACTCGCCGCGAATCGCCGCGTGAACTTCCGGATCGGTAGTTTCAAGACGCCCGGTGAAATAGGCTGATGGGGGCGCTAGCGGGTGAGTCATGATCAATAGCTGAGCAGGCAGTCATCGTCAAGCGCCACCACCGGGCTGAAGTCACGATGGTGTTTGTAATCTGGCCGGGCGAAGCACTGCTGCGCATTGTCTACTGGATTCAAAATAAGAGAAAAGATCGCCCGGTCCCATGGGGACATGTTGTTGGGTGAGCCATGGATCATGAGATCACCGAAGATCAGACCGGTCCCTGCCGGGCCGGTTGCCGAGATGATGCCAGCCTCATCGATGAGTTGCGCAACGCGGGCCGGTTCCACGACCCACAGCGGATAACTGGTGCTGGTGGTGTCATGGTGAGCGGGTGCCGGGCCATAGCGATGAGAGCCGGGAACAAAATACAAAGGTCCATTGTGTTCGGTCACATCATCCAGGAAAACGTGCAGGTTAAGTGCATGAGGTTGAGGCACGCCGTCATCTGCATGGTGGGTCGCAAAATCGTAGTGCCATTGCCACAGATCACCGACAAAAGCCGCTTTGACGTTGACCTTGACCTGTTGCACGTAAAGCGTAGGCCCGGCGATCTGCTGCGCGGGTTCAAGCAGGCGGGGATGACCGGTGAGCCGCCTAAATACAGGGTTGCGTTGATGCAGCGCCATCGCTGTTCGCACAGCGTCGCCATTTTGTTCGGCAATGTTAGCCGGGTGGGGGTTGTCGAAGAGCGAGACTAATTCAGTCTTGAGGGGGGCGATTTCTTCCTTAGAGAAAAGCTGCGGTAAGACAATGAAACCGTTATTGTCGAATGCATCGAGCTGGGCTTGGCTGAGTTGCATTGGTCACTCGAGTACTCGCGTGTGCTATCCCCTACCAACAAGGGTTGTCGGCCCCGGCGGCAGGGGCTGGCGTACTGTTTTTTTGGCCAAGGTGGGACAGTGTGAAGGTGTCGCAAGTATCGTCATTGGCTTGACTCCCGTCGTCCCTTGCGGTTGCCGTTAGCACATAAGATTGCGTTGCACCGCCAGCGCCAGCGGCAATGGTGAGGTCGTAATCTCCATCCTCTGACACGACACCGGCAGTAAGGCTTGCGTAAGTCACGTTTATTACCGCGCCGTTTGATGCAAAACCAAAAGTACAGCCAGCGTTGTTATACGCACTAAACTGGGTGTAACAACGTTCCAGCTGACCGGCGATCTTCGTTAGGGCAGTGGTTGCGTCTGTTCGTCTAGCCCTTTCAACATACGAGTTGTAGTTGGGCACTGCGATGGCGGCCAACAGCGCGACGATGGCAACCGCAATCATGAGTTCGATCAGGGTAAAGCCAGTTTGAGTAGTTTGTTGAGTTGTTTGCATGGTGCACCAGGGTTATGGTTTAGCTGTTTTGTCGTGCTCAGTCGAGCTGTAGTTCCTGCCACGATATTCGGCCACTGGTTTTTGGATAAGTTACCAACACGGTCGTCAGCATATCTTTGGTTTTTGCCACTTCGCTGGTGGGCGTAAAACGCCGGTTGCCAATCACCGAAGGAGTGGCCAGTAGACCTTTGCCAATGACTTTTTTTGCCGCATAGCCAACCGTTTCTCCTGATGAGTCCTTGACTTCATCTCCGGCCGTAGTCACTTTGCCGTCACCGTTGTGGTCATACTGCGCGTTTTTCGCGCTACCGCCGTTGCCTATTTGGACCAGCCACTCCCATCCGACCCCGCTTGAGGAGCACTCGCTACGGTCCGGGATAATTGAATTAAACAATACGTGCCCGTGGCGCACTCTCGCAGGTGATGCGACGCGTTCGCCGAGATCCTTGAGTTCAATATACCAGCCGGACTTCTTTCCGGTAGAGTAATCGACAACAAGGCTCGATTTTGTCACTCGATTATTGCCCGTGGCTTTGGCATCCAGGCTTTGTTTGGCCAGGCCAGAAAGCCCCCCTGGGATTTCTTTGCCGCTGTCATACAACCCCAGAAAGTATTGGTCGTAAACCAGGGCCTTGTCCCCGGGCTCAATAAATGTGCCCGTTCCAACGAGCACCATCACACCCGGCGTGTCGGGTGATGATCTAAAGGCAGTAACTGACGAAGGTGCGTTGGTGACCGCGGGTCGTACGGTAATAGGCTGCTTAGAGTTCCCCTTAAATAAGACCTTGCCCTTCCATCCGGACGCCGTTTTGCCACGAAGATCAAATCGCCACACGTTGCCGTGAAGGTCCCCCGCATAGGCAAAGTCGACAGCGCCGTCGGCATCGAGATCCACTAGCCGGGGTGCAAAAAGACCATTTCGTTTGGTGGTGTTACCGGCCCCGGTCGAAATCTTGTGATACTGAAGACCTTTGTTCCACACGCCGCCCGCGGGACCGTCGAGGTAAACAATAAAGAGCTGGGCTTCGCCGTTGCCGCAGGTCGCGGCATCACTACACGGTCCGTTGCCGAAAACAGCAGCCCATTTGTCATTGTTTAAATAAGCAATGGTCGCTTTGCTGTGGGTAAACCCAAGATCACCATCGTCTTTGTTACTGAATTCCCACAAGACCGTTTTCGCCGCTTTGATATCGCTCATGAATTCATTCGGGTCAGTGACATCGAGCGCGAACATCCCGCGCCCACCCCGGCCAAGACCACCCACCAGGACTGTCTTCCATTCGCCTTTTAGCTTCGCGTCCGATACGGACGGTGTCGCATCGACGTACACCGGCTTGTGGGCGTAGATCGGGTCGGTTAATGGGTGATAACCTTTGGTGGCCGCACTGCTATAAAGCGAACCTGGAATGTAGGCTAATTTTTCTGCACCCGTTTTGGCATCAAATCCGTGCAGCATGCCGCCGTTGGAGCCTACATAGACCATCGCGTCTCGCTTGACTTGTTTCTTTTGAAACGCAAGATAGGAACTGCTAAGTTGTGCAGATGCGCTAATCCAGCTGAGTTGTGGTTTGCCGACATACACTGGAGAAGAATGCCAGATATCACTCATGCGGCTGGCGCGCACTCGAAAGTTCTTGCCTTTCATTTCGTTTTCACGATTACCCGCGATGTAGTCGAGTCGGGCCTTGCCGTTGGAGGTGGATTGAAGCGCGCCGGCCATGTTCGTCCTGAAATCTTTTTTCTGTGCCGACTTGATTTTTTTCCACTTGAAGGGCACGCCTTTGCCATTGCGGTAAGTCACCAGCCTGCGGTGCTTCGGATCGGGTAACTTATCCAGTAGTGAGGCGGCATTCCACAACTTGCTTTTGAATAAACCGGTTTTAGGATCAAGTGTCCAGGCTTCAAGATCACCAGACCATTTCTTGGCATTGAATTTGGGAATAAAAACCGTGCTGTCTACCGTTAACGTATTGCCGCTGAAAGAAACCGCTGTTGCAGAGCCAGATTGCGCTAGACCCGACGCCACGCCCCGTAAGATGGCATCAATCACCCGCTTGTCGCCGGTGACGTCATGCTCAATCGTGCCATCGGTCTGTGCCGCGATATACGTTGGATCACCAACCGATGCCATTCCTGAATTGCCACAGTAACCCCAATAGAAATCGCCATTTTTGAGTCTGTGGCAAGTATCAAAACCACTCCCTTTGCTTTGGGTGTTGATGCCCGTGACGATGATGTTGTTCTGGTTAAGCGCGGCGACCGTTTCTTCACGCGTTACGGTGGTGTTATGCGACGGTGCATCACCAAACCAGACGACCACCCGCGCGCTCTTGTTACGCCAGCCAACGGCGCCAGTGGGGCAGCCGGATTTTCGCACCGTGGGGTCAGTGACTTTCCACACGTCCTTCTCTTTGTTGCCATCGTCCGAGTCCAGCATTTTGCCCGGAATCCAGACCCCGTCCTTGTTATAGCCACAAGACGCAAAGGTTTCGTCGGTGTGTTTCTTAAACTGAAGGCTATTTGGTTGGTTCCATTCTTGGAACTGCTTAGCTGTTTCTTTCCCTGCCCAGGCGGTGCCCGGTGCGCTGTAGCCCTTACCATCGGTTACGCTACCCTCTGTCGCGATCTGATGCAGTGCAAACAGGTTGGCCTCTTCCAAGTCATCGCCACAACCGCCCGGAGAACTGCACGCACCCCATTCGCCCATGGCAATTTCGACGGCCGTTTTGTCGTCGGTCAGCTGCTTGTTGACCTTGTAGGCCTGCTGGGCTTTTTCTAATGCCGTACCATAGTATTCGTTTGGATCCCCCCAGTACGTCGCGACAGCAAACTGAACGTCAAGTCCCTTGAACTGTGGATAGGCAGCGTCTTCCCCGGCGATGGCTTTGAGAATTTTCTTCGCTTGATTTCGAGTGCTGGCGATCATGCCGCCCATACTGCCGGTGTTGTCCATCAGGAAGACCACGTCCCCAATGCACGAGGAGTTTGCGGCAGATGCGGCACCAGCGCTCAACAAGGCCCAGGTAGCCAGGGTCACCAGCGCATATCGAAGCGGTTTATTGGTCGAGTGCTGAATGATTGTGCTGAAGTGTGCGATAGGGGCTGATTATAGTCAGCCCACACTCTAGCTGGCGGTGATCGCGGTCACAATCGCATACCGGGTAATTTCCGTGCCAGAGTGACTATTTGTTTGAGCTAGTGCGTGATTAAATGAGCTGATCAACGCGGTCTGTGCTCACTTCACATAATAAACGCGCAGGACCGATTGACCCACACCGCTGGCACCGGCACCGCGTGCGGTGATTTCATAGATTGTTGGGGATGATTTTTCTTTTGACTTGGAATAGTCGCCGGTACCGATGTCAACCCCGTCTTCGCCAGCCGCGCCGCTGACGGTGCCTGCCTTGCGGATGATGTAATTGACCCCGTCCGTGGCATCGCCTTTCTTTTTGGAGGGGATTCCCTCAAGGTCGGTTGGATCCCCCGGCGGATCAATGGCGACCCAGGTGGCGGCATCAAATAAGTCATTGTGCTTAGGGAAGCAATCCTTTACCGACTTCTCTGAGCACTTGGGAGCGTCTTGGATAAAATGGGCATCGTTGGTGGGATCAAAGGCGCATCCGGCTGTTGTGCCTGTAATACAGTTTTCCGCATCGCGAAGTGCCGACTC
>DUBL01000187.1:17145-17804 GCA_012960345.1 Gammaproteobacteria bacterium
AACCCGTCTTGAGGCGCATTCGTTGTGGGCAACGGCTTGGGTTGAGTCATTATTCAGGTGCCTTTCGGAATGAAACCGGCTAACGCCACCAACCAAAGTCGCTCATCGGGCACTTTGATTTCACTGGCCATTTGGTTTACAACTATTCCTGAGGGTAATGGTATTCGTCATGACTTTGTACAGGTGATGATCGCCTGCGGCAGGTGTTGTCACGGTCTCGTCCGGTGAACCGGCCTGCAGCTTGGGGCGCTTACTGTCGATAGTAAACGCGCAGGACCGATTGACCCGCGCCACTCTCGCCCGCACCGCGTGCCGTGATTTCATAGATTGCTTGGTCTTCTGTTGCTGCGCTGTCACCATAGCCGCCAAGACCGATTTCAGCGCCACCTGCGTCGTCGCTGATGGTGCTTGCTTGGCGGACGATGTAATTGACCCCGTCCGCGGGGACGCCCTCGAGGGCGGTTGCCTCCCCCGGCGGGTCAATGGTGGCCCAGGTGGTGGCATTAAATAAGGTGTTGTGCGCTGGGAAGGCGGCATCGTCTTGGATAAAATGGGCATCATTGGTGGCATCAAAGGCGCATCCGGCTGTTGTGCCTGCAATACAGTTTTCCGCATCGCGAAGTGCCGACTCGGCGGCCTGAAAGGCGAGGCCCGAGTCG
>DUBL01000188.1 GCA_012960345.1 Gammaproteobacteria bacterium
CACACGTTGCCATCAGTATCAGCCAGCGGGGCATGAAAAAGTGCGACATCAGGACGAATGGCAGGTAACAGCACGATGGGATCATCATCAGCAAACGGATTGTTCTGCACAATCCAGTCAGGCCTATAGCGAACAAGATCCGAACCGATAATCCCACGCAGAGGCATAAACGGCAGCCCCTTTTCCGCCGCCTGTAGACCGGCGTGAATCGCCGGACAGGTCGACTCGCGCATATGGATCGAACCCGTACGCATCGCATCGGTAAATCGAGGTGCAAGACCATGTTCACCCAGCGTCACGGCAGCAGATTCCAATACCGACACACAGCCTGCCCCGATCAACAAATCGACCTGCAAACCACCTTGCGGTACCGTAATCACCCTAAGGTCTGTAACCCCGCGTTCAATCAACAAACGTACAGCGCTCATGGCGCAACCTGAATAATCGGGGGGCAACGCAATACTGGTACCGTCTTTTATCCGGGTGACCAGTGTTTCGAGATCCACAACCTCAACCATAGGGTAACTCGCAAAACCGTGGTAAATGCCAAACGCTAGAAATTAGGTTACCAGATCGCGATCAAGCGCGTCGCGTCTGTTTGACTTACACCACCAATACAAAAATAATTGCCGGTGAGCACATCAACAGAGCAATAGGCTATGGCACAGGCACTCAAATCACAGACTTTAGCGACGGTTCCAATGTCCAACGAAGAACGCTCGCTCAGGGTCGACCTTGCAGCAGCCTACCGGCTGGTCGACTATTTTGGCTGGTGTGAACTGATCTACGGCCACCTGACCGCCCATGTCCCTGGGCCCGAACCCCATTTCCTTATCAATCCCTATGGGCTCAACTACGATGAGATAACCGCGTCTAACCTGGTCAAAATCGACATCGATGGAAAGATTATCGAACCCACCCCACACGCTGTTAACGAGGCGGGATTCGTCATCCATTCTGCTATTCATATGCTAAGCGACGAGACCAATCACGTTGTCATGCACACACATAGCCGCGCGGGCATGGCTATCGCTGCACTGAAGGAGGGTCTGTTACCCATCAGTATGGGTGCAACGGCCTTTTACGATGACGTGGCCTACCATGATTACGAAGGGCCCAGCCTTTATCTAGACGAACGCGAACGCCTGCAACAGTCGTTGGGGAAAAAGAAAACTCTGATTTTAAAAAGCCATGGCCTGTTAACCGTCGGGAAAACTGTAGCCGAGGCCTTCATTCGACTTTACCGGCTGGAAAGCGCCTGCCGAGTGCAGCTTGATGCCGGAGCCGCGGGCACCTTGGACATTCTTGACGGAGCTGTGGCTAGCAAATCAGGCCGTGATGTGAACCGGTTCATGGAACAAGAAGAGACCTTTGGTCAACTCGAGTTCGCTGCGCTGATGCGCAAAGTGGACAAAATAGACGACTCTTATCGGCACTAATGAGTCGACGCAGGGCATCTGCCCGCGGATGGAGCGGAATACCTGATTAACGCTCATTCGAATGTTATTTTTATGTGCGCCTAGCAACCGGGCGCAGTGGATCTTCATGATGGTCTGATCCACCTCTAGATGATCTATCATGCTCTGCACGAGACCCACAGGCCGTTGGTCTGGTAACAACATTTCCGACTTATCCTTCCAAGCATGAGTAATACTGTTCCATCAAAACACATCGATGGAACAACATTCGACATTACACGACTCGTCTAGGCGCTCAACTGAACGCGTGCGATGATGAACAACCGCGGTCACTGACACCGTTAGACAACAGCTGGTCAGCACGAGGAGATTGAGTAAAATGTCGGTATCATGATTTCACAAGAGAACCCTTCAATCTGGCAGGATCAACTGTACGACAGCTTGCGAAGGCACGACATCACTCTCTTCTCCTACGTTCCCGACGCCGGCCATGCGATTATCATCAACCGGTCACTCAACGATCCGAACGCCACTTCGGTGCCGCTCACAACCGAGGAAGAAGGCGTCGCCCTCCTGGCAGGCGCTCACCTTGGTGATCAACGTGGTGTGCTTCTGATGCAAAGTAGCGGTGTCGGTAACTGCATCAACATGCTGTCATTGATTGCTATTGGACGATTCCCCTTCGTCACCGTCATCAGTATGAGAGGTGATTTTGGCGAACAAAACCCGTGGCAGTTTCCGATGGGCCAGGGAACACAACCCTGCTTGGAAGCCATGGGTACCCGCTGTTATCGCGTTGAAACATCCAGCGAAGTCGCACCGGCGGTCGACGCGGCCACCGGCATGGCCTATCGTTCGGATCAATCGGTAGCCATCCTTCTGTCACAACGCTTGATCGGCGCTAAGAAGTTCTGACGTGCCATGAAAAACGCTCGAAAAACACAAATTAATGAGGACTTTCTCCTTGACCGGCGAACGGCAGTGCCGGCTGTGATCGGAGAGCCGTCAGATTTTCTTATTATTAGCGGTTTGTCAGGGGCTGCCAGAGACATTGGCCATTTGACCGAAGGAGCACCCAATACCTACCTACTCGGTGGCGCCATGGGCGCGGCGGCCTCGATGGGTCTGGGACTCGCCCTCGCGCAACCCGAAAAGCGAGTACTGATCGTCAGCGGCGACGGTGAATTCCTGATGAACGTAAGCAGTCTGGCGACTATCGGCCACATGCGCCCATCCAATCTTGCCATGCTGTGTATAGATAATGGTCGCTACGGGGAAACTGGCAACCAGGAAAGTCACACCTATCGCACCGCGGACCTCGCCGCGATCGCTCACGGCTCGGGTATCGATATAACAATGACGGTCAGATCCGAAGATCAGTTTGAACAGGCCGCACGCGCGTTGCGGAGTGAATCCGGGCCTTCCTTTGTGGTGTTGCGGGTCAATGACGGCGCCCCAGCAGACTATGCACGGAACTTCGATGCCGTCGAAACCAAGGCCAACTTCCGTCGGGCATTGCTTGCTGGTTA
>DUBL01000189.1 GCA_012960345.1 Gammaproteobacteria bacterium
GGTGGTGGCAGCGATGGCAACTTTACGGCAGCGCTTGGTATTCCAACACTGGATGGTTTGGGTGCTGATGGTCACGGTCCGCATACGCTTGATGAAACGATTTATTTCTCTTCGTTAGCGCCGATGACCAAACTGTGGGTACGACTGTTTGAAACTCTCGAATAGGTTTTGCGCGATAGTGTTTGGAGATATTGACTAGTCACCGGACTCATTGAGGCAGGTTCCAACAGTTCTGTGTTGTCCGATGCTGACGATTGTCACGCTTGTCGGTAGTGATCAACTCGGCGTAGGATGTCGGCATATTACCCACTAAATAACCTAGAAAAGGAGAGCAAGATGGCGGTTTATCGAATTACACGGTTTTCATCAACGGATATGGACAAAGCGATGGAGTTGGCCGAATCGGTGCGGGCTTCTATGTCTGAGATAAAATTTGATTTCATTGATGTGGCTCAAGATGATCAAGGCAACGGCGTGGTGATTGCCCGCTATCCCGATGCAGGGGCAATGGAAGAAGCCACTGCGACGGCGCAACAGGCACTGGGTCAACTGGTCGTCGCTGGTGTGATCGACGGCAGTTCGATCGAACAATGGACGGGTGAAGTGGGAATCTCATTTTGATATTTTCCTGCAAAGGGGAGCGTATCTCTACCCCGCACTCGATTGATCCTAGCGTCAGACAAGCCGGATAATTTTTTCGCTAAACCGACGGCCATTGCCGAAGAGGTGTTCCGCGTTACCCACCAGGATCGTTCGGCATGGTCTTTTCGAGTCGAGCTCAGGTCGTTTGGAGAGAATTGGTAATGCGCGTTAATGCGACTGATGCGGTCATGAGCGCTACGTTTGATTTTTTAGGCGGTGATTGTGTGTCGTAGGCCAAACGGAGCGACCGGTTCTGATAGCACTTTTCCACGACTCCGTGCGCGATACTCGAAAGTTGTGCGCGTGATGACCGTGTTCAGTGAAGCTGGGCGGGTATTGAATGAGTGGGTCGTGTCGTCTGATGGGGGCATTGGATATGGTCAGTGAAGCCTACGCTGACCACATGACGGGAAACATGGGGTGGTTCATGGGGGCGCCAGGCTCGAGGTCTACATCCCGATATGGAGGCGATGTCGCCCATGGTCTGACGGCGAAGCGAGCATCGTCACCGAGCCAGCGTGTCGAAAACCCACGTCTTCGAGTTTTGATACCAACAGTTGACGGTGCACCATGGACCGTGCGCATATGAAATACGATACAGTCTCCTAAAGACAGTTCCCACGAAAGAATGCGGTGATTTTTCCTTTCTAAATCGATGTCCGGCACATCGTCAAAACCGGGAAAGCCCTCCGCATAGTTGGAGTGGTCAATAAACAGTCGTGGGTTGTATAACTTACCGTTGGTATGTGACTCGGCTACAAATTCCGGACAGACCACTTTAGCTACGGGGTCTAAAGGTAGCCAAATAGAGCACAGTTGGTCGCCGTCCACACCGTAGTAAGGCTGGTCGTGATGCCATGGGGTGACTTCGCGTGTGCCGGGTTCTTTTACCAGCACATGTTCGTGATAGATGCGAGCGCTGTGTGACTGCATGAATCGCCCGGCGATCTCAGCGGCCGGGGAGTCGGTAATAAATTCTCGGTATTCGCCAATACGCTGCCAATTGCAGTAGTCATCATAAAACCGCCCCGGTTGGCCTTCCGGTGTATAAATCGTGCCGTCGGGTCCAGGATCCGCGAGATTTTTGTCTAATCCTAGCGATAGATGTTCCAACCATTCTTTCTTGAATAGTCCACGCAGGCAAACCGCGCCGTCGTGTGCAAAGGTGCGGATCTGCTCAGGTGAGATCTCAATCATGTGCGGTTTGTTGTCGAATCGGTTTTGCTCGGCCCCAGAACAGTGTGCGAACGGCATCACTATTCTTTTGATCAGTTTGCTCTGAATAGCACAGGACAGGTACAAGCCGTTTCAGGCTCCCGGTAACAAGGGTTACTCGATGAAGGGTTAGCGAGCCGCCAAAAATGAGTAGCGTCCCAGGATTAAACGGCAGTTCCAGCACATGATCACGCTCCCCGCGAAGAACGCTGGCAACAATTTGTCTTTCGTTAGGGAGGCCACGTATCCTTGGGACATACTCAAATGATCCGCCGTGCTGGGGCTGTTGCAGCATCAAGGTAACAGTGAACTCAGATTCATCAAAGTGCCAGCCGTGTTTTCCACCGTTGGTAAAGACATTAATTGAGCAGGCGCCGAGTGGATCGGCAAAGCGATATAAGGAAGGTTTTCCAAGAACGCGCCCGATGAAATCCTTTAATGGGTCCCATAGATATAATTTCCGCAGCAGGGCATCGTGGCCAAGTTCGTCGAACGCAACAGAACCGACAATCGTGCTTTCCTGCTGTTTTTCTATGTTGTCAAAAGGTAGATGAGGATCATCTTGTGTTAGGTATGCGTTATGTGTGCTGTCGCAGAAAAAAGCCTTATCGGACTCGCGATTTGCTTCGACACGCAGCGCATCAAGCGCGGGTGGTTTGATGAAGTCGGGTAGCGCACACAGACCCGATTGCAGGTAGCGCCGGCGGCAATTATTGGAAAATGCCGCGCCGTTGGTGCTTGTGATGTCCTCAATGGGGTATCGCAGCAGATCCACCATGTGAGCGGGTTCAATGCCGGTGTCAGGTGTCTTCATCGAGGGATCGTCATGGTGATTTTGAGGTTCGCCAGCTGCCCGAAGATCGTCTGATTTGGAGGGTTTCATCATACGCGGCTCTCGCGCGAAGTGCGGACTTAGTTAACCCACATTCAGCTATTCCACGATAATCGGCAGCCGCAGATGTTTCAAAGAGTAGCGGCAGACGTTGGCGAGAGAAGATACGGGAGGGCTCAGCCAACCTGCAGCTTCCGTTCGTTAGAGCCGATTCCGGGGAGCGTTAGGTGCCGGGAGAGGAAAAGAAGGAGACCGGTGACCATAGACTATTCTCCTGTTTTTCCAATGCGCCCAGTTTGGCGCTTTCTTCGGTATAGCGAATCCAGTCCGCGTCAGCCCACATCGCAGCCCGTTTCGCCTCACGGTCCCCTGCATTCTCGTACATCCAGATATGCATGTATTTATTGGGGTCACCGGTTTCGCACTTCATATAGGCAAGCGGGTTACCAAGGTGTTTTGTCTGAGGGCCTTTCCCTAGTCTTTCATATAGCTCGAGATGTTTGTTGATGGTGCCGGGTCGACAGGTATAAGTACGCGCATCTAAAAGCATGGTGTTGCTCCTTGGTCTGATCTAACAAAAAAATGGTGGCTATTTATGATTCGTAGCAAAGAGGTTTGATTCTACGAGTTTGTGCGTGCCCGATGTTCCATGGGCAACAGCGTGTGATAAGTGAATTCATGGACGGGTGTCGCGATGTTGACTTGGCGTCCGAAGCGTACGATCGCGCCGTTCCAGGCATCGAGCTCGGACGGTTTTCCGGCGAGTATGTCACGTGTCATTGATGCGGTCGTTTCAGCCGGTAGTCCTTTATAAAAAGCCCACATACTCGCTTTTAGATCATTAGAAAGATTGTAATTCATCGCCTTGCCGACCGCGATGCCCTCGTCGATCGAGCGGTCCACAAGCGTGCATAATTCTGGTTGTGAAAGTAGTTCTCCCATCGGGCTTCGTGACAGAGCGCTGAGACCTGACCAGGAACCCACTAATAGCAGTTTTGCCCACAGTGCCGAGCGGATGTCTTCGCTGACGATCGCCTCTACGCCGGCGTGTTCAAAGACATCCCGTAACGCGTTCGCCCGAGGGGAAGTTGTGCCGGACAGCTCGCCGAATTCGACGTAAGCGCTGGGGTTCATATGCCGAATCACCCCGGGGGCGCTGATTTCACTAAAGACGCGAGACAAACCGCCGAAGACTTTGTCTTCTCCCACTACCGTCGCTAACTGATCGGCCGCCTCGACGCCATTGAGGAAGGGAATGACGATGGTGTTGTCTTGGATCAACGGACCAATAGCAGCAGCGACATCCGGAATCTGCCAGGTCTTAACCGCCACAATCACGACATCGACAGTGCCGATTTCCGCCGGGTCGCTGGTAGCCAGTGGATTACTCAGATGTATGTCCCCGATTGGGCTGAGCACCTTTAGCCCGTTGGACTGGATTGCAGCGAGGTGGTTACCGCGAGCGATAAAGCCTACCTCTTCACCCGCATCTGCTAGGCGGGCACCGTAGTAGGCTCCAAGCCCACCGGCACCGTAGATTGCGAAGCGCATAGAGATCTCTTCTGTGTTTTTGATATTAGGACATTATCATGACGTTCGGACGCTCGATAGATTGGTTGTGATGGCAAGATCTCACAAGTGACTCGGTGTAATCATATAGTCGTACCGGGCGAATGTGGTACGGCGCCAGATCCATCGCTTTAGGCGGCGGCCATTTTTTTTACTAATACATAATTAAAACTAATATCGCACTGTTAGAGTACACTGATATCGTCTTCAGTGGAATGTTTTAATCCTGATATAACTCTGACGTTGAGTATCTTTTTAGAACTGTGATTAAGAACATTAGCGCGAATGCTGTGATATCAGATGGCGTCGAAGAGTGCGCGAGAATCGGCATGCTGACGCCGTCGTCTAATACCGTGTTGGAACCTGTGACTCATGAAATCGCTCGGCAAGTCCCGGGTTTATCCATGCACTTTAGTCGTTTACGCGTTACGGAAATCGCCTTGAACCAGCTGGCCCTAGCGCAGTTCGATCTGGATCCGTTTCTTGGGGCAGCCTCATTGCTTGTTGACGCAAAGTGTCAGGTGATCGCCTGGAGTGGGACCTCTGGCGGATGGCGTGGCTTTAAACATGATCAAGAGATCTGCGATGCGATTGAGGCTCAGTATGGAGTGAGCGCGACAACAAGTATTTTGGCGCAGAGAGATCTATTTGAAGCGCATGGGGTGAATGAGTTTGGACTCTTGACACCCTATACCAGTGATGTGCAAACAAAGATTGTTGATAATTTTCGTGCAGTGGGGTTTCATTGCCTGGCGGAAAGACATCTGGGCATTTCGGATAATTACAGTTTTGCTAATGTAGACGACGCGACCATTTGGAGGTTTTGCAGAGAACTGGCCGACGAGGGAGTTCGATCCATCGCGGTCATTTGTACCAATATAAAAGGAGCAGGTCTCGCGACTGCGTTAGAGTCGGAGCTTGGCATAACGCTTTATGATTCCGTGAGCGTGGTTGTCTTACGAGCGTTGCAACTAGCCGGCGTACCGGTCGATCAGGTGAAAGGGTGGGGTCGTATATTTTCCCTTTCATCGCGATCTGATCGACCTGCGTAGCGCAGGTTGGCTTATTGCGGTCAGAGTAAGAGCAAACCAGGATGAGCAAGCTCAGTAACAAGCAGTCTCGTTAATTGACAGTTGAGGAGGCTGTGTGGGTGATTCGTATAGAAAATATGACCGATCGAGTGACTACTGTACTTGGTGATTTACTTTACGACGCTCAACTCATTCCGGAACATGTTTTTAGAAAGACGCTTGCCCAGGTCTGTTAGGCTGCATTCGTTTCCGCTCAGTTTGGTAAGGAATTTCCCGAGATCGTAGACAGTTTTCAGGAAGTCTTTAGTTATCACGATCGACCGATTGACTGTGCCAAAAATGCAAATATTCGGAGAGTAATAGAGACCTTCTTCTGATGGCGGGTTCGGCAGGTTTAGAGTAAATCCTATAGTGGTTGCCAGGCCAAGGTTCTCATATGCCCAAGTGCAGGGCATGAGCATCGTTTCGGGATAGGGAGCATCGCTCAACCCTAAGGCAAATTCACTGTATAGGGGGCTAGAGATTTGCTGGGTTCTTATTACAGGGAGTCGAGTGACTGTCTGGGCGCCCATCAGATACGAAAGGGATGCAAGAATGTAGCCTTCTTCATACATAGGTGGGGCAAAGTCATGGTTGTCTTTGGATTCATAATAGGAGGCCAATGTTGTGTTTCGCCTATTACTTCGACTTTGTTGAATAGTGCCGGGTGATGCTTTTTCTTCCGCCCCACCGATTGACTCCCGATGATGAATTGCGATGTCAGTCGAGAGAATGGCCGATAGTTGCTACAGAATTTCTGGGCTCATCAGTCCACTGTCGCGGGCACCCTGGGACTCAAGTGTGAGTGCCGCTGGAGGTTTTCTCATGCCATGATTTTCTTAGTTTTTTCTGTTGCCCTGCTTTTGTTGGCTCCGTTTTTGAAAGATTCTTCGTTTCTTTAAGGAGCTGTTCCCTTTCGGCAGGTTTCAGTTTCATCAGTTCGAGTGTAAGAAACCCGATCACTTCAGATCGGTTCATATCAAATCTCTTGAAATAGGCTGGATCAATGGTGGTTGGTGACTGGCCGAGGGCAACGGCAATCTTCATCACCATTTCGGTCGAGATAAGCATGGTGCAAGAGAGCATTTGCGATACGGCACTTTGGGAAATACCCAGCGCGTTAGCAAGTTCCTCCTGGGTCATGGACATCTCTAAGCGTTTCTTAGCCCACAATCGGGAAAATCGAGCGGCAATTCGTTTATCGTTTTCGGTACTCTTTTTAGACAATGTAAATCCTTTTTATTAGGGTCGATTAAAGTTCGCGCGTAGACTAGCGGCGTATTTCAGAATGTCAATCGTTTAATGATGCATATTTGTCAGAGGCCCTGAACCGCTCTGATCGAATCCAAAAGCCATCCAGCGATGGGTTTGATGTTGTCCCAAGCATGGCCCTATAAAGCATTAATCAACCGGCGCCGAGGGCCGGTATAAAATGGATTTCGCTATCGCTTTGGAGGGGTTCATAGAGTCCGCGACGGACGATTCTGCCATCGACTGCGACGGCAATCCCTTTGCCCAGTTGGTCGTTCTGTATTAATAAATCCACGAGGCCAGGGTAGAGACCTTCAAGGGCGCGAATAGCTTCGAGCACGTTGGCCGCCTCTATGGTTACTTTTTCGGTCCCACCAGTCACTTCGCGCATCGGGTGGGGAATCCAGGCGATAGGCAATGACTACTCCTAGTCTGTTATGGAATTCAACTTATCGAGAATCTTGGCGGGCGTCATGGGTAGTGTATTCATGCGGATGCCTACCGCATCGTATAGCGCATTGGCGATTGCGGCAGCAGGTGGGACAATGGGCACTTCTCCAACGCCTCGCACACCATACGGGTGACCTGGGTTTGGTCTTTCTAAAATGACCGCCTCTATATTTGGGACATCCAGTATTGTCGGCATTCGATAGTCCAGCAGACTGGTGTTCTTAAGGTGTCCGGCCCCATCATAGAAATACTCCTCATTCAATGCCCAGCCGATACCCTGGACCGTGCCGCCTTGAATTTGGCCTTCTACAAAATCGGGATGGACGGCTTTGCCGGCATCCTGAAAAGCGGTATAGCGCAGGATATCGACCTTCCCCGTTTCGGTATCAACGGCGAGATCGACCAAGTGGGCGGTAATCTGGAATCCAACGCCTTCAGGTGAAGCCAGCGCTCGTGCTGCGATGGGCCCCCCCGTGCCAACTAGTTTTCCGGCCAATTCCTTGAAGGTAAAACATTGCTGGACATTGGTTTTGTTCACAAAGCGGCCACCATCAATCAGGATGTTGTCAGTGGCAATTTGCCAGATAAGGGCAGCCCTTTCGGCCATCTGGGCCAGTATGTCCTGGGCCGCCTGGTAGACTGCGATGCCCGTGGCAAAAGTGGTGCGACTAGCCACCGTCTGAAACGAGTATCCTACCGAGGCTGTGTCACCAACGCTGGGGAAGATATCGTTCGGCTCAATGCCTAGTGCTTCGGCGGCCTGCATGGCCAATGTGATACGAGTGCCACTCATGTCTGGGCTGCCGGAGCACAATTGGACCGTTCCGTCGGAATTCACCATCAGGTCCGCGCTGGATGGAAGCCCTGCACCAAACCAGAAGCCGTAGGCTAAGCCGCGACCGCGATGGGGGCCGCCTATGTCCGATTGATAGTGCGCATGATTTTGGACTGCCTTTAGGATTTCGACGCCACCAATTTCAGGACAGGGAAATCCAAGTACCAGCCGATCGCCGGTTTTGAGTGCGTTGTGGAGACGAAACTCTACAGGGTCTAACTTCAATTCCCGGCACAATTCATCAATCATGGTCTCGACAGCAAAATTGGAGGGTGTTGCACCCGGCGCGCGGTAAGGCTTGACCTTGGGCTTATTGACCAGCACATCGTAGCCTTCAATTTTTACATTGGGGATGTTGTAGCGCGTTAATGCGGTCGACACGCCGGGTGCTACGGGACCGCCAGAGTAGGCGCCGGCTTCGTAGGCTCCATGAAACTCAGCCGCCACTAACGTTCCGTCAATCTTTACACCTAAACGGGCCTTGATATACGTGCCTGAACTCGGGCCGGTCGCGCGCAGTGTCTCCGCGCGGCTCATCACCATTTTTACAGGCCGACCTGATTGCTTTGATAGCACCACTGCGAGAGGGTCAATATAGATAGAGTCCTTGCCACCAAATCCCCCACCGATCTCCAGGGGGATGACGGTGATTGCACTCATCGGTAGTTCAAGAACCAATGCCAGTTGGTCTCGTATAGCGAATTGGCCCTGAGTGGTGGTCCAGACTGTGACCATTCCGTTGGCACCCCATTGGGCGGTGACAATATGCGTCTCTATATAGCCTTGATGAACGGTCTCGGTCGTAAACTCTCGTTCGATGATGATGTCAGCTTCATCGAAGCCGGCGCTGACATCGCCCATGGCCAGCTCAAGTTTGCTAGCGTTGGGCAGCGCTTTCTCAGTGGGTGCAAGAAACGCGCCTGGGAGAAAGTTATCGTGTAGTACTGTTGCGTTATCGGCCATAGCCGAGCGCACATCCATTACGGGATCCAGTAGTTCGTAGTCGACCTGTATTAGATTCGCTGCTTCCTCGGCAATGTGGGCATTGTCGGCAGCAACCGCAGCCACTGCGTGGCCATCATAGAATACCTTTTCTCGCGCTATACAATTGTCTGCGACATCCTGCATGTCGATCTGACCTGCTTCACCGGCATCGATCACATTGCTGGAAATTTTGGGAAAATCGGCAGCCGTGACGACGGCATGCACGCCGGGAAAAGTCTCGGCATGAGAGGTATCGATCGACTTGATTCGAGCATGGGCGTGTGGGCTACGCAACACTTTGCCGTGCAGCATGCCAGGCAGATGGAAGTCATCGCCAAACTTTGCTCTGCCGGTGACTTTGTCGTGCCCATCCGGGCGTATGGGTGTCGTGCCAACCACCCGAAGCTTTTCTGGAATGACGTAATCGTTCACAGTGCTCGCTCCCGTAGAATTAGGGCGGCATCTTGAACGGCTTTGACAATCTTGTCGTATCCGGTGCAACGACACAGATTACCGACTAGCCAATGGCGGATTTCTTCTTCGGTTGGTTCTGAATTTTCGTCGAGTAAGGCGCTAGCTGCGATCAGAAAACCGGGTGTGCAAAACCCACACTGCATACCTGTTCCTTCGAGAAAGGTCTGTTGTAGGGGGTGAAGTTCGTTCCCTTTCGATAATCCTTCAATGGTGGTTATATGGCCACCATTCGCTTCAACACCAAATATGCAACACGAATTAACCAACGTGCCGTCCAGGATCACGTTGCAGGAACCACAGTTACCATCGTTGCAACCTTCTTTGGTTCCTGTTAGGAAAAGTTCGTCGCGTAAGACTTCTAATAGACTCTGGCGTGGTTCACACAGAAACTCCTTGTGTTCGCCGTTGATCGTTGCGGTTACCTGCTGTCTATTCATCAGTCGTTTCCTCGTGCGCGATTCACTGCACCGTTTAAGGCGCGTCTGACCAAGACGTGGGTGAGGTGTTTCCTTTGGTCGACAGTGCCGCGCATATCGGTAATAGGTCTAGCGGACTGGCGAGCAATGTCTGCCGCTTGCGCTATGACGTCATCAGCGATGGGCCGGCCGGATAACACCGGTTCGACGTCGGAGACGTACAGCGGGGTTGGCGCTACGGCGCCAATGGCGACTCGGCCTTCAATGATGGTTTCCCCGCTGCTGGCGATGACGATGCTGGCTGCCGCGTTTGCAATAGCAATATCCATGTCGTTGCGTGGAATGAATCGTATAAAAAATGCACCTTCATGCTCACGTGGTAGTGGAATGCTAAAACTTACCAGTATTTCATTGCCTTCGAGTATGGTCTGACCCGGTCCAGTACAGAATGTCTCAACCGGCACCTGTCGACTGCCGTGTGGGCCACAAATATTCGCCTGTGCTTTCAAGACGATCAACGCGGGGATAGTGTCAGCACTCGGCGCTGCATTGCATAGGTTTCCCCCTAGGGTCGCACGGTTTTGAATTTGAGTTCCACCGATTAAAGTCGCGCAATCAATCAATGCTGGGAAGTGCTTAACAATTTGTGGATTTCGACAGACCTTGCGACAGGTTACCGAAGCGCCCAGTATCATTGTGTGATCATTGAACGACAGTTCGTTCAATTCCTCGACGTGCTTGGTGTCGATCACCACTTCTGGAGTCATGCGGCCCCCCCGCATGGCGACAACTAGATCAGTTCCCCCTGCGAGCAACCGGGCTGTGTGCCCGCCATGGCTGAGCATGTCGGTTAATTCATTTAGCGATGTTGGCAGCTTGTAATCAAAGTTTCTCAACTAAGTCTCCACGGGCAGGCTGATGAATTATGTCAGGACGCACTATGTTGGTCCTCTGGGACAGTTGGATAGAATCTCGTTGGTGCTTGGTGCTTGGTGCTTGGTGCTTGGTGCTTGGTGCTTGGTGCTTGGTGCTTGGTGCTTGGTGCTAATGCTACTATAACCCTCAATAATGCCTGAAGGAGCCTTCTCCCGGTTGCTTGTTGCCGGTGCAGGTGTGCATAAAATGATGACTGAGGTTCTTCCACATCGACCGTCCCAGTTGCTAGATACGCTGTACGAGTTAGATTTTCAAATGGCGGTGACGGTTCCGGATGGTTGGTTGGGGGAATTATTAGTACAGATAGAAAACCATGTTGATATGCAGTTAATTCGTGCGACCCACGAAGAAGAGGCGCTTGCTATTGCGTGTGGTGCTCGGATTGGTGGTGCGCGGACGGTGCTGTTGGTTCAGAACGTTGGGATTATGACCATGGGCGCGGGCATGGTCTCACTAGCGATGCGCTATCAGATCCCTTTGTTGATCTTGGCTTCGTTTAGGGGGGCACCTGATGATCCGGTGTTCTATCACATTCCTAAAGGCCGCGTAACGTTACCCGTGTTACGGGCAATGGGACTCCATCACGCAGTCGTTCGCCCTGATGCACCCATCGCTAGTCAACTCAAGGCGGCGGCCACCTATGCGGAAGAAGCCTCGCAACCGTTTGTCCTGTTGATGGGCCGCGAGGACGTACAATGGTGAATCTACAACTACCAAGTCGTAAAGCGTACTTTGAAGCCCTAGCGGCTGAGTTGCCATCAGAAGCGTTGGTTGTCACTTGCCTTGGCAATTCATCTTATCTATGGGCGGTGGTGAATGATCGACCGGAAAATTTTTATTTTGAAGATGCAATGGGACTGGCGCTGCCATTTGCATTGGGCTTAGCAGCAGTCCAGCCCGATCGGCGAGTGGTGGTTGTTGAGGGAGACGGGGGTTTGTTGATGCATATGGGGGCGCTCGCTACGGTGGGTGCGGTGGCGCCCCAAAACCTAACGATTATTCTCATTCAAAATGGTGTTCATGCAGCGTCAGGGGGACAGCCTCTGACCAATAAGGAGCTTAATTTTTCCAAACTTGCACAAAGCCTGGGTGTTGACCAAGCGCAGGCAGTTGATACTGTCGATGCATTTGGAGAGATTTTACGCCGCGCGTTAAATCGACCGGGTCCTGAATTTATCGCCGCGAGTGTGGAAATAGATCTTCAGGTGGTGCGACCACCAGAGCCCTTTAATCCGGTGGTGACGAAAGTTCGCTTCAGTCGAGCCATTGATGCGCCGCGGTATATACCAACAACCTTCGGCGGGGGTGGAATGGAGTTGGGCGATTAGTGATGCTAAATGGGGGCCGAGAATGAGGCGGCTCACCCGGAAAACACTCATCTCATCAGTGTCGGCAGCCATAGGACGGTGCCCGGAACGGCAATCATGATCCCCATGACCAGTAGGTTGAGGGCCACGAAAGGCAGGGCCGCACGATAGATGTCACCCATCGTTGTATTTTTTGACGTAATACCTTTCATCACAAACAGTGATAAACCAAAGGGCGGTGAAATGGTCGCCATCTCTAGATTAAGCAGCATGATGGCGCCGAACCAGACTGGATCCCAACCGAACGCACTAACGATGGGGAAATAGATTGGTGTTGTGATCATTACGATTGACGTCTGCTCAATCAACATGCCCAATAGCAGCAGAACCAACTGCATGGCAATCAGAATCAGGATAGGGTGTTCCGACCAGGCAAGTGCCAGTTCTGTAAGACCCACTGTAATCCCGGTGAATGCCAGTATCTGGCTGAATGCTGCTGATCCTGTAAGAATGACAAAAACCATGACCGAAATGGTGGTCGCCGCCGCGATGGATTTCTTGAGGACTTGCCAAGTCAGCTTTCCATAACAGGCCACTAGCAAGAAGCAGAACAACGCCCCTAAAGCCGCCGCTTCGGTGGGTGTGGCCACGCCGGCGAAGATCGTCCCGATCACAATGCCGATAATAGTGACCAGGGGAAGAACGTATTGAACTGTTCGCATGATCCGTGGCCCGATCGGAGTAGGCATCACTTCGTACGCTGGCGCTAGGTGGGGTTGAATGTGGCAACGGATGACGACGTAGGTCGCATAAACAACTGCTAATAACAGTCCTGGTAGGAGAATGCCGATTAGCAGTTTGCCAACTGAAAACTGGCCCATGCTTGCGAGGATCACCCCGAGGGCACTTGGTGGAATCATAATTGCTAGGCTTCCGCTCGCCAGTATCGGGCCGATGGACATCGACTTGCTGTACCCGCGACGTTCCATGTCCGGAACCAGTGTTGAACCGAGCATGGCGACGCTACCCATTGCGACGCCGGTCAGGGTGGCAAACAAGGAGCCGGCACCGATCGCTAATAGTGCCAGGCGTCCGGCGATTCGCCCCAGCCATTCATCCAACACATCGATCATGCGGTATGCAATGCCTGAGTGAAAAATTACGGTACCCATCAGAATGAACATGGGTACGGGTACCAGTACAAATGTAGAAATGGAGCTGTCTATGCTGAGGATTAATTGCTGCAAGCCGATGGCCCCTCCCCAGAAGACATAGACTCCAATGACGTTAACGAATAAAAACGCGAAGGCGACCGGTAGACCGAGAAGCAGCAAAGCGGACAATCCGCCGAAAAAGAACAACATCAGGAATGGCCAATCCATCGACTCAAGTTTCCTTGTTTGGGTCGTGGGTCAGGTTTGATTCAGACAAATAATGACATAGCGCTCGCCGAAGAAACTGGAAACATAACAATAAGAAACCTGCTGGGATAACCCAGAGATTGACAACCCGTGGAATCTCGATTTCCGCAGGAATCAGAATGCCGCGTTGGAAAGAGGTGATGGATTCCCATGTTCCGAACACCACCACTACAAAGCAAATTACCGCACCAAGTAAAGAGTTGGTTATACGCATCCAACGAGCACTGTTGGGGTTTGCTTGATTTAATATGACATCCAGTACCACGTGTTCCTCATTCTTCAACACCCAGGCAGCACCGAGAAACGTCATGTAAACCAGCAGCGTGCCGCTCAACAGGTCAATGCCGATCAACCCCTCATGGAGGACGTATCGAAATATGACTTTGACCGTGATCATCAGCATGATGATGATCAGGACACACCCCGACAGTATGCCGCCGGCCAGAAGTATTCGGTCAAAAATTCGGGTTAGAGCGAGCATAACAATTCTTGACTACAGGATGCATGGCTCGCGTTTCGACATTAAGAGTGCCGCAAGGGGTTTTGGTCAGCTTGGTTGATCAACAGCATGCCCGAGGAAGACCCAACGGGCCAGGCTGCTAAGACCTGACCCGTTGGTTTATGACCTATTCACTTACGGTCAGTCATATCCCATTAGTTTTCTGGCGCGAGAATAATCATCGGCACTCATCGCCTTTTTGAAGTGTGCCCACAAGGCTGTATTGGAGACTTCGTCCCACTGTTTGGCATCCGCTTCTGAAAATTGGATGACTTTCATTCCGCCTTTGATCATGCCGGCCAATTGCGTGTTTTGATAGGCAGAAATCCAACCGCGAGACCAGGCCTGAATGGCGGCGACAGACTCCAGCATGATGCCTTGAAGTTCTGGCGAAAGGCTATTCCACTTGGCCAGATTCATTTTTATGCTGATGCCGTCCCGGTAAAGTGGGTGGCCAATTACATATTTGGATACTTCTTGCCACCCAAATGAGGTAAAGCCATCGTAATAAGGCCAGGTAAAGCCTTCAACGGTTCCCCTTTCCAGCGCGAGATAGACCTCTGATGGGGGTAGAGTGATTGGCTCGCCTCCAACCGCGTCGACAAAGAATCGAGTTAATGGCGGCACGCGAATTTTTAAACCTTTTAAGTCTGCGATACTGGAAACCTTCTGTTGCGTGTACATGAAGTGATTGCCGGTGCCAAGATCACCCGAAAAATGTCCGAGATATCGAACGCCTTTCTTTTCGTACATATCGACCATGAAGTCAAACAATTCGCTACCCGGTCCGTTGTCCGGGATGTCGTAGGGAGACATCTCAGTGACATATCCGCCTGGAACAATACCGGCCCAATAGTTGGGTGCCCCATACCAGATATCAAATACTCCACGGACCAGTGCTTCTGGCTGGTCAAATGTTGGCACGATTTCTTTGCCGCCTTTAAACTTAATGACAAGCTTGCCTTCAGCTCGTTTATTGACTTCCTCTATGAAACGGATTCCGACGTCAGCGGCCGCCGAGATTTTGGGTGGCCATGCTCCTACCATGTTGAGCGTGATCGGTCCCGCGAATGCAACGCCAGTCGATAGTGTTAAGAAAACACCGGCCATTAGAGCGGCCAATATCTTCCGACTTGTTAGTAACGTCATTAGTTTTTCCCTCCCGAAATTAATGGTGATCCTCACCCGAAGACAATCAGGCGTGTTGCTTAACCTGCCCATTGATGTCTCACTGGCCCTCTATACTATGAGCAAAAATAATATAATCAAAACTTAACCACATATCCTAAAAGGTATATCGAATGTCGGGGAAATAACCGAACCGCTCTGCTTCGGCAGATGTCATTCGATGAAGAGATCTAGTATGCATTTGATGGCACTGTGCATTCTTCGTTATTTTGACTTCAACTATTCCCGCTATCGTTATAAGGTAAAGGGATCGTGACCAACAGACAGCTAAGCGTGATCTCAAGTCGGAAGAGGTTCACTTGTTATTCTTAAACTAATTCAAGGGCAACCACATTATGGAGTTTCCTTCATTGCCGTTTACGGTAACAGCGTGGGCCGATGTAGAACCCGTTACGTTACCAGGCGAACACGGCTCGGCTAGTATTCGCGAATTTAAGTTGGGCGAACTGCGCGTTCGTTGCGTGGAATATTCGGAAGGTTATGTTGCCGATCACTGGTGTGATCGGGGGCATGTTTTGTATGTCCTCGAGGGCGAACTGATCAGCGAACTCAAGGATGGTCGGACATTTCGACTTAGCCCTGGCATGAGTTACCAGGTATCCGATTTTGGAGATGCGCCGCACCGATCAACGACAACAACCGGCGTAAAGCTATTTATTGTTGACTGACCGGCGGTTTCAGTGAGGGCCCCATGGGTCGAGTGCCATTCCGGATCGACGAGAAGCGGTTAGATGTGTCGGCGCTAGTGGCTTCTAGGCAGCACGACTGGCGCGCTTCCTTTCGGTTTCGCGCAGCAGCTTCTTGCGGATTCGAATAGCACTGGGTGTGACCTCCACCAGTTCGTCATCGTGAATGAATTCGAGTGCATATTCCAATGTGGTATCGATAGGCGGCGTGAGCAAGATGTTTTCGTCGGTGCCGGCGGCACGGATATTGGTCAACTGTTTTCCCTTGAGCGGATTAACAATCAGATCGTTTTCCCGCGAATGTATGCCAATGACCATTCCCTCGTAGACCGCTGCGCCGTGACCGATAAATAGTCGTCCCCTTTCCTGCAGATTGAAGAGTGCATAGGCGAGGGCCTTACCCTTGGCCATGGAGACCAATACCCCGTTGTTACGCTTGCCGAGCGCTGTGGAAGGCCGCGGCCCGTAATGGTCGAAGGCATGGTGCATTAGCCCCGTGCCAGAGCTGATGCTGAGGAATTCAGATCTAAACCCCATTAAGCCGCGGCTGGGGACCATGTAGTCCAGGCGAACTCGATTGTCGCCGTCGGGCACGATATTTTGTAGTTCCGCACGACGTTCACCTAGTCGTTCCATCACCTTGCCTTGAAAAGTAGCCTCAGTGTCTATCGTGAGCGTTTCCCACGGCTCCAGAATTTTTCCGTCGACTTCTCGCACGATGACCTCCGGTCTGGATATCGCCAACTCAAAGCCTTCGCGACGCATATTCTCAATCAGTATCGACAGGTGTAGCTCTCCTCGGCCGGAGACGCGAAATTTGTCAGGGTCATTTAATGGTTCGACACGCAGCGCTACGTTGTGAATCAATTCCGTGTCTAAGCGTTCTCTTATGTTGCGACTGGTAACAAATTTCCCCTCGCGCCCTGCAAACGGTGAGTCGTTAACTTGAAAAGTCATACTGAGAGTTGGTTCTTCGATACTCAGGGGAGGCATCGCCTCGACCATTTCCGGATCACATAATGTGTCTGAGATGCGAAGATTATCTAGGCCGGTGATGGCAACGATGTTACCTGCAGTAGCAGTCTCCGCTTCAATGCGTTCAAGTCCGTGGAATTCTAGAATCTGCAGCACGCGTCCACTGCGAACTGGCCCGTTGGTTCCCAGCACTTTCACCTGACTATTTCTGAAGACGGTGCCACGCTGAATACGTCCAATGCCGATTACGCCAACGTAGCTGGAGTAGTCCAGTGCGCTGATTTGCATCTGAAACGGGCCGCTGGCGTTAACGGCTGGCGGTGGTACATGAGAGGTGATCACCTGAAGTAGGGGGTCCATGCCTGAGTCACGACCATCGACAGGGTTCAGGCTAGACCAGCCTTGAAGTGCCGATGCATAGACGATCGGAAAATCGAGCTGTTCCTCCGTGGCGCCAAGGCGATCAAATAATTCCAATGTCTCACCGAGGACCCAGTCTGGTCGGGCGCTGGGACGATCGACTTTATTGATGACAACGATAGGATTGAAACCGTGTTCAAGCGACTTTTGAGTGACAAAACGAGTCTGTGGCATGGGTCCTTCTACGGCATCAACCAGTAGCAAGACCGAGTCGACCATCGACAGGATGCGTTCTACCTCCCCGCCAAAGTCCGCGTGTCCAGGTGTGTCGATGATGTTGATTCGCCAACTCTGCCAACGGATTGCCGTATTCTTGGCCAGAATAGTGATGCCTCTTTCGCGCTCCA
>DUBL01000190.1 GCA_012960345.1 Gammaproteobacteria bacterium
TGCGTGGATAGGGCCATGCGTCAGACCAATCGCGCGGCACGCGATCACGACCGTCTTGAGGATGTCTGTCTCGAGATCATTTCGAATATCGGGCGGAGTCAGATAAATGGTTTCCTCAAAGTACGGACCATCCAATGGATCAGGTTTATCGAAAATAGCGAGGCATTGAAATTCTCCTGACCGCAGTACCCCTTCGACGGCATATTCATGACCCTCGATAAACTTCTCTATCAGTATGCTGCGATCTAGATGCGGGTTCTCTCTCTTAAGTATGCGTTGGACCCGCACAATCGCCGCGGACAGCTCGTTTACGTGATCAGCGCGAATCACTCCGCGGCTACCCGACAATGAAACCGGTTTCACCACACAGGGAAATTTGCACTCACCCAGCCACTCAGAACTGATCATCGCCTCTGGTTCAAGCACACGATACGTCGGGCTTAATAGACCGGCAGTCGCTAGAATTTTCCGACACTGATGTTTCAGCCGCGCGTCCTGAATCGCTTGCGGTTTATTCGACTTTAGTGATAAGACCTGCGCTACTGACGCGGCGATCTCCAAAGAAGCATCCTCAACCCCAAGGACAGCGCTGATCGGATCGCGGGCATGAAATTGCCTGACCCGTTCGACGGCGCTTTGAGGGTCAGAAAAATCAATCTCGACGCCGGGGCGTCCCGTCGGCGAAAGTCCTAAACGACTATTCGATGCCACGACGGTGCGTACGCCAAGCCGCTCCCCCGCCCTAATAAACGAAGCCGTCCGGTAACTGGCAGGATGCGCCACCAGCAACACCGTTTTCCGGGTTGATTTGATCCGACGAGGCCGCCCTTAAGTTTTATTGGCCAAACCTTAATCCGTGCCCTTAGGGCATCAGATATCACTCGAAGGCAACGCCCTCATTTCAGTGTGCGGCACCTCCGCAACCTCCACAAGCACCGCTACCCCCAACACTCTTGAATACATTATTAAACACAAAGGTAGCATTGACGCCGTCGTCCTTATAGTCAATCTCAGCGCCATGCATATATGCCAGCGCCACGGGGTCCATATACAATCGAAACCCTATATCTCCTGTGAAAACCTGATCACGTTCATCAAGACGGTCGGCAAAAGTCATACCGTAATTCATCCCGCCACAGCCACCGCCGGACACAAACACACGGACTGCCTCGATATCCGCATCGGCTCCCTCGATCAGTTCTACCATCTTGAGCCTGGCGGCATCGGTGACATTGATAAGCTCAGCTATGGTCTTGCTGTTTTCTTGCACGCCCATATTGTCTGTTCTCCTGAAAGCCCATGAAGAATGTTAGAATTTTAGCTTCAAAACTACCACCCTGATCATCCTTCCGATGTTACGGGTCGTCTAACCCTGACGCGAAGGGAAATCATACCATGCGAACTGTCCAGTGCGCCTTGCTTAAGCGAGAAGCCGAAGGTCTCTCAGAGGCGCCCTACCCCGGCGAACTCGGCCAACGGGTATTCGAGAATATTTCTAAGGATGCATGGCAACAATGGCTTGAGCGCCTTGTCCTCATCATCAACGAGAATCAGTTAAGTACCGCTGACCCTGCAAGTCTTGACGTTATTGAAGAGAATATGAAAGGATTTCTTTTCCAAGAAGGCGATCTTGGCGGTCAACCGGCCGGTTTTGCTCCGCAAAAGAAGTAGCTTTACCAGCTACGCGACTTCTCGACCCACTGCTCAAGTCCAGTATTTTTCCCTCACCAACACAGAACGAACACCGGTGGGTGTTTGCGCATCCAAAATAGTGCCCGCATTCCAATAGGTTTGGCCGACCATGCCAATGGCGATATTCTCAGCAAAGTCCGGAGACCAAATGGCTGAAGAAACATAACCGACCGACTCACCGTCTGAATTCGTTAGGCTCCAACGGCAATCGATTGGCGGTAACGCATCGCCGGCTATCGTTAATGGCCTAATCTGACGCTCGGGTGCCTGGTTTTCCAGTAAGGCCTTATGGCCAAGACACGAGGTCGCTGTATCGAGATCACAGTACTTTCCCAGACCGACCTCGAATGGCGTGTGCTCGATGGTGATATCGCTGCCAAAACTAAGCAGACCCGCCTCGATCCGCTCAATGGTATTGGGGCACCCTGCGCGAACATCCAAGTCCCGACCTGCGTCAAAGAGAAGATCCCATAACGCCTCGCCATAATCTGAACCATCAAGATAGATTTCAAACCCTCCTTGATGAGACCATCCTGATCTGGCAATAACCATTTCATGCCCCTGAACCGAAACAGTTTGATACCGAAAGAACCCGGTGGCCACCACCTCCTCTCCAAAAACACGCGCAATCAACTGGTCGGCCTTGGGTCCCTGAACCGCCAATGGGGAAACGTCGGGTTCAAACACTTCTACATCAAGCCCAAACCCTGCAGCCAACCCTTTGCAGTAATACAACATGTCCGTATCTGCCAGTGATAACCAGTAACGATTCCGACTCCGTTTTATTGCCACCGGATCGTTCAACATCCGTCCACGCTCGTCGACCATCGGAACATAAAGGCATTGGTCATCGGCCATGCTCGTGATATCTCTCGGCGTCGTCATCTGCACCAGCCTGAACGCATCCGGCCCTACGACTTCGACCTGACGCTCCGCCGCTACGTCCCACAATTGCACAGCGCGTTTCAGATGTGCATAGTCCTCTTCAATCGACTCAAAAACCTGCGGAAGGAGCATGTGGTTGTAAACCGAATACGCCTTGACTCCGGCGCGCTCCACTCGACTGGAAAACGGAGTTCGCCTTATGCGAATGGATGGCGTCAGATAAGCATCGGCCATAAGGGTTAAGTTCTAGGTTAGTCAGGCCGCTTCAGACCGCCGCCTGGATCAATCGTTTCATTTCCCGGACGGCATCTGCCAAGCCGGGAAATAC
>DUBL01000191.1 GCA_012960345.1 Gammaproteobacteria bacterium
CGTCGCCTCCACCGAGGGTCGATCATTCGACTCGCCAATGCCCCGGTGATCAAAAATAATCACTTGAAAGTGCTCTATTAAGCCGCTAGGTAAATGGCGTTCACCGCCGTGGCACCACGTGCCCCATCCGCCTGAGCACACGAGAGGGATGCCTTGTCCGTGAACCTCGTAGTACATCGAGTGCTGATTTAAATCTGCAATGGGCATGGGTGTCGGCCTGTCATTTCGTCAATTGGTGTTCGATTATGCTGGCGATGTCTATTAACCAGTTGTCCGTACCCGGACGACTGATCAGTTGAAGCCCCACAGGCAGTACCCCAGCGGGAACCGGGCAGGGAATAGAAATCGATGGGCAACCGGCAAAGTTGGCCAAGGCTGTGAAGTCAGCCTGATTAACTGGAAGTGGTTCATCAAACCTAAACGCGTTCTGCGGCGTTGTCGGTGCCACGATTAGGTCGATCGTTGTCAGAGCATTGCGCAATGCTTGACCGGCTTTGGCAACAACGACTCGGGCTTTGTCGATCTGATCTGTACTGGCATTGCGACCGAATTCGAGCATTTTGATCAAGGGTTCAGAAAATGCCTGCCGATGATGGGAGAGGTCGAACATCCATCGCTCCGCCGCCTCGTGCTCGATTAACAGCAGGGCTGCACGGCGCGCAGCGCCTGGATTCCAGTCGGGCAATTCCGCGACCTGGCTCATTGGCTGCCATTGTTGCATCTGTTTCAGAGCCTGTTGGTAAGCTGAGGCAACGGTTGGCGTTAACAATGCCGCGTCGATTTCGCCGAGGTGAGACCAGAGAAGCGGACTGGCTAGGGATACCGTCTGAGTCGGGGTTGGTGGCAGCAGGCATTGCATCAGAATTTTACAGTCCGCCACAGTACGTGTGATCGGCCCGGTGCAGTCAAGGGATTGGCCAAGAACGCGAATGCCGAGGTTAGAAATGGCACCCAAACTGGGTTTCAGTCCGACTAAGCCGCAATAGGCTGCCGGTAAGCGCACTGAGCCCAGGGTATCCGTACCCAGCGCTGCCGCGCAGAAGCCACTTGCCACGGCGGCGGCTGAGCCGCCACTGGAACCGCCAGGGGTAAAGCCGTCAGCCAACGGATTTTGTACTCGGCCGTGGTGAGGGTTGTCGGACAGCGCACTCAGCGCACCCTCATCCATGTTGGCCTTGCCAAGGATGATGACACCGTGTGCCTTCAGTTGGGTTACTACGTGGGCATCACGTTCGGCGACCATCGATTGCCCTAGCCCGTTTGTGGTGGGTAAACCCGCTATATCAATGTTGTCTTTAACCACGATTGGGATGCCGTCTAGGGCACCGAAACTTTGTTTTTTTCCTCGACGTTGATCTGAGTCAAATGCCGCGCGGGTGGCACCTGTTTTGTCGACGTGAATCACTGCGTTAATGTTTTTATTGTGTAACTCAACCTGGGACAGGTAGGCACTGACTAAATCTTCTGCACAAAGTGAATGGTTCTCCAGTTGGATAACCAGTGTCCTCAGCGAGGCTTTGTGGATGTCATCTTGGTTCATCAATTAATCGCTGTGGCTTCTGCCGATCTTCCAGGCCTGTCAGCGAGGCGGTTTGCCCCGGGGCAACGAGTTCAACGGTAAACCGAACGCCCAGTGTTTCCCGCAAATGCTGTGCGAGTTGATCTTTTGCCCGCGTATCGGCGCCAGCGTACTCGGCGATCACCGTCATTTGATCGCGCGCCTCATTGACGTGACAGACGTATTCTCCTGTGAATCCATTGAGTGCTTGCAGGAGGGGTCCGATCGCGGTGGGATAAACATTGATTCCGCGCAGTTTCACCATGTTGTCGCTGCGCCCACCGAATCCGGTGATCCGCCGAAAGCCAATACCGCTTTCAGGGTCTGGAGGCAATCGTGTTGAGAGGTCCTGGGTGTCAAACCGAATGATGGGATAAATCGTGTCTTTGAACAGAACCGTCACACAGATATTGCCGGGTGTGTTATCGGCAACAGGTTGTGCAGTTTTCGGGTCGAGCATCTCGACGAAGTGCGCGTCCTCCCACAAATACAGTCCGTCCTGGCGTGGGCCTTCCGCTGCGATGATGCCGGTATCGCCAACGCCATACCAGTCGAAGGTGTCCGCACCACCCCAAAGGTTACTCAGCTCGACCCGCGACGCATGATCGAGATGACCGCAAATCATCCTTACCTGTAAATCGCTCCCAGGTTCCAGCCCCGCCTCTTTTGCGACCGCTGCGAGCTTGCGGAGAAAATCAGAAAAGCCAACTAGCACTGTGGCACCGAATCGGTGGATCAAGTCGACTTGCAAACGACTTCTCGTCTCTGCGCCGGTACCCGCTGGCAGTAGCAAGGCTTGGGTGTAATGAAGGATCGCCTCCCGAATGTAATGCCCGCCATTCACCATGCCGAATCCATAGACTGAGTGAACTACATCGTCTGGCCGCAGTCCTTGCAAAAGGTAGGCACGTGCCAGCAGGATGTTTTGAATTTCACGATCGCGTGGCCCAAAGAACAGGGGCTGAGGAGCACCCGTGGTGCCACTGGTCGTATGTAAAATGGCACGATGGGGTTGGCCTGCGAGGCCGTGGTAATCCCCCAGAGGCGGCGAGCGCTCGACGCTTGCCATCAAATCTTTTTTTGAAAACACAGGTACTTTGTCCAGATCGTTGAGTGTTTTGATGTCGCCGGGGTTCAGTCCTGCCTCTCGCCAATGTCGTTTATAAAAGGGCACTTGCCACGCGCGTTCCATCACGCGGGCGAAGCGCCTTTCTTGTAGCTCACGTAATTGTCCCGCGTTAAGCACGGCCGGCCCCTCGAGAAAAGCCGTTCCAATGGGGTAGGCCTCGAGCAGGGCCGCAGGCTGTGCCTGTTCGAAGTAGATGCTCAAGGCACC
>DUBL01000192.1 GCA_012960345.1 Gammaproteobacteria bacterium
AGAGACCACTGTCAGTTTTCACCCCTATAGAGCCATTCCGATTTCACCCTAATGGAACCAGGTAAATTTCACCCTAATGGAGCCACTTTGTTTTCACGCTAATGGAGCCACCCTAAGGGGGGATTTGTTGGTATAAACCGCTGATATTTCAGGCTCGGACACTCTGTCAATCCGGTTACGCTCGATTTCTTTTAAACGGGAAGTAGCCATGAGCAACAAGAGGTTCGAGATGTTCGAATACCGCAATATATTGGTGCGCATGCGCTTGGGCGATTCAGACCGAGCGCTGGCCAAAGCCGGTCTGATCGGTCGCCCGAAGGCCAAGACTTTACGCCAACTGGCTGTGACCCAGGGTTGGCTCGATTCGGCCAACCCCCTGCCGGACGATTCAGTCTTGGCGGAGGCTTTTGGCGCCCCACGGGATACACCTTGCGCCCAATCGCGCGTTGAGCCGTACCGCACGCTTGTCACCGACTGGGCCGAGCAGGGTATCCAGAGTAAAACCATCTACCAAACCCTGGTACGCAACCACACCTTCGGCGGAAGCTATTCGTCGGTCTACCGTTTTGTTCGCGCGCTTGCGCTCGATCCTCCCAAGGCAACCGTGCACCTGGACTTTGACCCAGGTGAGGCGGCGCAGGTCGATTTTGGCTCCGGGCCGGTGATGGTGGATACGCGCACTGGCGAGGAGTTTAAAACCTGGTTCTTTCTCATGACCCTGTGCTGGAGCCGCCACCAGTACGCCGAACTCATCCTCAATCAGAAGGTGGAAACGTGGCTGGCCTGCCACCGGCATGCGTTTGAATGGTTTGGAGGTGTGGTCACGCGCGTCACCATCGACAATGCCAAGTGCGCCATTACCCGTGCGTGTGCCCGCGACCCTGAAGTGCAACGCGCCTATGCCGGGTGCGCCGAGGGTTACGGGTTCAGGATCGATGCCTGTGCGCCCCGCGATCCACAAAAAAAGGGCCGGGTGGAATCGGGCGTCAAATACATCAAACGCAACTTTATGCCGCTGCGTACCTTCCGCGATCTCACCGACGCCAACCGGCAACTCCACGACTGGGTACTCGATGAAGCCGGCAATCGTATCCATGGGTCTACGTACGAGAAACCGCTGACCCGCTTTGCCATCGAGAAGCCGTTGTTGCAACCGCTACCGGATTCGCCACCGGAGATGGCCACCTGGGCCAAGGTAAAGGTGCATCGCGATGCCCATGTACAGTTCGAGAAATGCCTCTACTCAGTGCCCTTTCGCCTGATGGGACAATCCCTGTGGCTCAAGGCCACTGAGGTCACGGTGCGCGTGTATCGCGATCACGAAATGATCGCCGTTCATCCAAGGCTGTTCAAGCCCGGTTCGCGTTCCACCATCGATGATCATATGCCGCCCGAAGCCCTGGCCTGGAAGCTCCAGGACCCTCAGTGGTGCCTCAAGCAATCTCAACAGATCGGCGAGGCCTGCCATGCCCTGATCCAGCGCCTCTTTAATGATCGCGTGTTGGAAAATTTGCGTGCCGCCCAGGGCATCGTCCGGCTCAAGAAAAAGTATGGTGCGGCCCGGCTAGAGGCCGCCTGCCAACGGGCCCTGGATTACGACAATCCCCGTTATCGCACGGTTAAAACCATCCTCGCCAAAGGCCTCGATCAACAGCCGACCACCGAGACCGCCTTTGACACTCTGGCAGACAGCTACACCGGCAACGGCCGTTTCTGCCGCAACACGTCGCACTTACTCAAACACTAAAACAGGAGAACACCCAATGAATCCCATGCCCGAACTCGCCCCCATGCTCAAGCAGCTACGTCTGTCCGGTATCCTCGATTCCCTCGACTCGCGCAACAAGCAGGCTATTGACAAGAAGATGGCCTATACCGAGTTCCTCGCCCTGCTGATCGCCGATGAGGTCGCACGTCGCGACCAGAAACGCTTCACCACGCGCTTACGTCGTGCATCTTTTCGTTCACACAAAACGCTCGATCAGTTCGATTTTGATTTTAATCCCCTGATCAATTCCGCCCTGATCCATGATCTGATCACTGGACAATTTATTGAAGAAAACGTCGCCGTCTTGATTGCGGGACCCTGCGGTACTGGCAAGAGTCATATCGCCCAGGCCATCGGTCACGCTGCCGTGCGTCAGGGGCGCGACGTATTATTTACTTCGCTGTCACAGCTGTTGGGAAATCTCCATGCCGCTCGCGCGACCGCGTCCTTCGAGCGCAAGTTCCAAAACCTGGCGCGCGTATCGCTACTGATCATCGACGACTTTGGACTCAAACCGTTGCGCCCTCCCCACGATGAGGACTTCCACGACCTGGTTGCTGAACGCTATGAACGTACTGCAACCGTGATTACCAGCAACCTGGACTTTGGCGAATGGGGCGATGCTTTCCCCAATCAATTACTGGGCGCCGCAACACTGGATCGCCTACGCCATGGGGCGTATCGGGTTGTGCTGGATGGCAAAAGCTACCGTTCACCCAGACCAATGGAAAATCAACTTGAAAATAACCAATAAATGAGGAAATAATACCCCTGTTCTAGCCCGAAAAACAGCAGGTCAAAGTGGCTCCATTAAGCCGAAAACGGGTGGTTCCATTAGGGTGAAATCTGACAGTGGCCTCTGAGCCGGTCGATGATTGCGTCTGCATAGCGTGCGTCCAGCACGGGTGTAATCGGTCGCGGCGACTGACCGGGGTCCTGACGATAGAGACGTTGGTCCTCGAAATTTGAAAAGTAGATAACGCCATCGGCGACTACAAAAGCCCCGCCACCATACTCGTGCCCCGGGTGCGGGCGTTGAATGGGGGAGCTGTCATGTCGGTAGTGTGGCCACTGGGCCTGCGACGCACGATGACATTGCGCCCGTTTTCAGTGGCGCGCATCTC
>DUBL01000193.1:0-4390 GCA_012960345.1 Gammaproteobacteria bacterium
TGGTTTTTCACATGGGGGTTGTGGCTGCGGTGATGCTTTCTTGTCTCGCACTTGTGGGAGGACAAGTACAGTGGCCGCATAGCTTCAGCGGCTGGTTGGGTTTGGCCGCTGTGGGGGTACTGCAGTCGGCGTGTTTGCCAATCTGGTATCTGGCACTGGCAAGAATCGGTGCACTACAGGCGGGTATGCTGACGAACTTGCAGCCGATTGTCACCATGACAGCGGCTTATCTATTGTTTAATGAAATCATGGGCATTCCCCAGTTCGTCGGAGCTGGCATGATTCTGATTGCTGTTTTTGTCATGCAAAATCCTTTCACATGGAGTGCTTTGGGGCGAAAAACTGATCCGTGAATCAGTGCGAACCGGATTAAACCTTGATTGAAGTTTTCGTGATGGGTGTCCACTGATGACAACGGGCAGACTCAAACAAGGCATCGATGACTGCCATATTAGCCGCGGCATTTTCGAGAGGCCAGGTAGCAACCGAGCGGCCTTGGATTGCGAGAGAAAATCGATCCGCCTGGAGCGTGTATTGATTGATCGGATCGAATGCGATCTCTTGGCAGTGAAAATTTCCTACGCTGGAAGCGTCGCCAATATAGAGATGGCAGCGGGTAGGTTGTGGATGGGCAAAAGGAAACTCAACGCGGATCCACCCGCGGTCACCCAGAACATGGACGTGCTGGTAGGTGGTGGATTCTGTTGCCACCGTTAGTGTGGCGTGGCCGGTTGGAAAGTCGAGAATCGCACTGGCGAGAACATCAACGCCGGTATTTTCATCACGAATCAGGGTGGCCAGTACTCCGCTGGGTTCGTCCCCGAATATCAATCGCGCGATAGCAATAGAGTAACTGCCGATGTCGTATACGGCACCACCCCCCATTTCCGGTTTGTAGCGATAGTCGTTTCTGTTTTTTGCGTGGTATGCATACGCCAGTTGCACTGATTGCGGTGTACCGATCGTATTGGCCGCTATGAGTTCGAGAACCGAAGACCACTGTGGGTGATTGCGAATCATGACGGCTTCTTCGATATGAAGGCCGGTTTCATCTCGCACGCGTATCAATTCGTGGACCTCGGCCTGGTTCATCGCAATGGGTTTTTCACACAATACGTGTTTGCCCGCACGTAGCGCACGCGCACTCCATTCAAGATGGAGATGGTTGGGTAGTGGGTTGTAAACGACGTCGATGTCTGGATCATCGAGGAGTGCCGCATAACTGCCATAAGCATGGCTTATCCCATGCTGGGTTGCCGCCGCTTGTGCTTTTTCCAACACTCGTGAGGCGATGGCGGTTACCACACTGTGTTCGCATGATTGCATCGCCGGGATGACACGGGTCAGCGCAATCTCAGCGGTGCCCAGGATTCCCCAACGGACTGGATTCATTACGCGGTTTTGTCAGTGAGGCGCCCAGAAAAGGTGCTGCCAACCGGTGTCTAGTACAGTCGGTTACGCATAGAATCCTGGACGTGCCGCTCCGTTTCGATCGCATCTAAGCCAGAAATCTGGTCAGATAACATCTGGCCCATAGTGGGAAAGTCAGATCGGTCGATGTGCAGCGAGCTATCCCACAAGGCTGAACGAACCAGCGCTTTGGCACAGTGGAGGAAAACTTCGCTGACAGTGACAACAATGACGCTAACAGGAAGACGGTCTCGCACCTTGAAGCACTCCAGTAGGCTTGGATCAGTCGATATTTGGGCGGTGCCATTTACTCGCAGAGTCTCATTGACCCCGGGCACTAGGAACAGTAGACCCACCCCGGGGTTGGTGACAATGTTCTGCAAGGAATCTACTCTCTTGTTTCCGAGTCGGTCGGGAATCATGATGGTGTGCGAATCACGCACCTGAACGAATCCTGCTCGATCTCCCCGTGGGGATGCGTCCATGTTTCCAGAGGGGCCTACGCTTGACAGGATCAGGAACGGGGAGTGCTTGATGAAGCGGCAACTGTGTTTATCAAGCTGCGCAATCACCTTGTCCCGAGCGATGGTGGTGGGTGTGCCGTAATGTGCTCGCAGGGCCTCAACACTGCTGATGACATGATTGGTCGAGTGCTCACTCATAACTAGGGTCCATGGTGATTGAGAACGATGGGCCATAATAAGACACCCGCGGTCAATGCGGAAGTGGAGGGTGAGCCGGTGAAAGCGTCACGGTACTGGGACGAGGGAGATGTGTACCAGCGTATCGTCGGTGCGCTTCAGGCCAGCGGTAAATCGATGGATCGTCTGACGGTGGAAGATCTCGCCCCGGTCGATCATTTTCATGCACGGGGTTTTCGCGCTACCCAGGCGCTGGCAGACCGCCTGCCTATTGCTACAGGCCAACGTATTCTCGATATTGGTTGTGGAGTGGGTGGGCCGGCGCGTTACCTTGCCAAACGCTTTGGCTGTGAGGTTGATGGCATCGACATCACACCTGCATTTGTCGATGCTGCGATCCGTTTGACCGCTGACCTTGGTTTGAGTGATGTTGTGCGCATACGGCACGGTGACGGCATGGTTTTACCTTACGCCGATGCGTTGTTTGATGGCGCCATCGGCTTGCACGTCACTATGAACATAGCTGATAGATTGGAATTTTTTCGAGAAGCGTATCGAGTTCTTAAACCTGGAGCGTTCTTGGCCGTCACCGAGCATGCGCTTGGAGACGCAGGGGATGTACGCTATCCCGTGCCTTGGTCACGTGATGGGATGGGAAGCTATCTATTGCGAGCCGATGAAACGCGTAAGCACCTGTTGGCAGCGGGTTTTGGAAATATCACAATTGATGATCGCTCGACGGAATACGGTGCCGCCTACCAGAAGGTCATGCAACTGATCGAGGAAGATAGACTTCCGCCGTTAGGCGTGCACCTGCTTATCGGTGAGGATGCACTGGCCATGACAGAGAATTCCGCGAGAAACATCAAAGAAAAACGAACGTCGCCGCACGAGATTATTTGCACTAAGCGCTCTGTAGGTGACTGATTGAAACAGCTTACAACGGGATCAACGTTGTGCGTCTCGAAGCAGGGATAGTCCGCTGATCGCAATCAGAATAGCACCGCCGATGACCCACGGACTTGGTACATCACCCCAAACAACGAGGCTCAGCAACATACCCCAGACCAGTCCGGTGTATTTGTAAGGTACAACCGCGGAAGCTTCGCCAAGCCGCAGCGCTTCAATAATCAGGAAATGGGCGCCGCCATTTAGGATGCCATTGATCAGTAACAGTGCCCAACCGACAGCCTGTACTTCAATCCACCCAAGCCACGGTGCCGCAGCCAAAGCGATGACGATCACGAATGCACTGGAACAGAAGAGTATCGACAAAGAACTCTCAGTGGTCGATATCCGCCGGGTGACAATATCTCTCACGGCACTTGAAAAGGCAGCGGCAATGGCTATCAATGAAGCGATGCCCATCGTCGTTGGATCCGGCCGTACGATGACTAACACACCGAGAAAACCGATGGTAATGGTAAGCCAGCGGCTGATGCTGCTCCGTTCTCCGAGAAGCAATGGTGCCAGTGCGGCCACGAAAAGTGGGCTCGAAAAAACGATGGAGACCATTTGCGCAAGCGGAAGCAGTGACAAGCCGGTGGTGATTAGGAGTGTGGTCAATAAGAACAAAACGGCACGCAGGAGTTGGGGGGCGACGCGTGTGGGTAATAAGGCTCGATAACCTCCGTAACGAGGTGCGAGGAGTACGATGGGTACGAGTACAAACAAAGTGCGCAGACACCATACTTGTGATACTGGATAGTCCTGCGTTAACCACTTGGTAACGGCATCACTGGCAGTTAACAGCGCACTGCCGAGGATCATGCAGCCTATGCCGCGCGTAGTGTTAGAGGAGCTGTAATTCAATCTGGTATAGCTTGATCAGAGTTCGGGTCAACTCAGTCGAGGAATAGTGACTGGCGAACAATCAAATAATGGTGGTTGCCCAGTATCGCATGTTGTCTGTATCCGGTAGAGGCTAAAACCGTGAACCCGTGTGCGGTAAAGTGTGCTTTGGGTTGCCCCAAAAGGAGGATGGCATGGATTGCTACGAGGTAATGAGAACCACGTTTTCCGCCAGAGAGTTCACCGGCGAGTCGCTGCCCAATGCTGTCCTTTACGAGATTCTTGATCACGCCCGATTTGCTCCGAGCGGGGGTAATCGGCAGGGTGGACGAGTGATTGTCGTTCGCAATCAAGCAACCAAAGACGAAATGGCTCGCTTGGCGGAACCGGCTTCTAAACGCTATGCCGCCCAGGTTGCCGCTGGCGAGAGTCCATGGAATGCGGTCGTGCCAAGTGGTGTCAGTGATGAAGTGATTGAGAAAACGCCGGTTCCAGCATTACTGACCGAACCGCTGCGCCGCGCTGATGTGTTGTTGATATTTGTTGTC
>DUBL01000193.1:4400-17398 GCA_012960345.1 Gammaproteobacteria bacterium
CGCTGATTTGCAGCTGATTTACATTGATTTGCGCTGATGTGCTGCTGATTTTTGTTGTCGACTTACGCGTTGTAGCAGCCACTGATCAGTCGCTTGGACGCGTGGGGATTGTTGGGGGCGCATCGATCTACCCGCTGGCTTGGAATACTCTGTTGGCTGCCCGGCGCGCTGGGTTCGGCGGCACCTTGACCACAATCAGTGTGGCGAGTGAACCACAAGTAAAAACACTACTGGACATCCCCTCGTCTTTTGCGATTGCTGCGGTTCTTCCGCTCGGTCGCCCGGTCAAACAATTAACGCGTCTGCGACGACTGCCAGTGGAGGACTTTACCTTTACGGAGCGCTTTGGCGGTGAATGTTTGAGTTCCAATGAATCGATCCGCTGTAAACCCGAGGAAAACGAATGAAGACAGTGACTAGCGACTATGATAGTGCTGCTGTGATGCGAGGCTTTCCTCCCCCACGCGAGCAGCGGGTAACGCTCGAGAATTAGCGAACGGTGCCGTTTAGTCACTGGGCATTTCGCAATATCCGTCAGTTATTGCCGACTGCCCAGGTCAGTCGCGCGGCCTCCACGGGAGACGAATTGGCTGCGCGACTGATCGACCTTGGGCGAACCGCTTTCGAAGGTGTCGATGGTCAGGAGACGTGCCTGGATGATTTTCTCCAAGACAGTCATACCAATGGTTTTGCGGTACTGCACGACAATGCTCTCGTTTTCGAACACTATGCGCACGGATTGACTCCGGACAGCGCACACATCCTTTTCTCAATCACCAAGTCGGTGACGGCGACACTGATTGGCATTCTTACTGAGCGGGGTGTGCTTGATCCTGATGCACTAGTTTGCGAGTACCTTCCCGAGGTGGCGGCATCTGCTTATGCTGATGCCCGCGTGAGACACCTACTGGATATGACGGTAGGGATCCAATTCAACGAGGACTATGAAAACGAAACGGGAGATTTCGCACGCTACCGTTTGGCTACCGGCTGGTTGCCATCGTTGGATCCAGCAACGGTTGACAATCTGCGCGATTTTCTGGTCACGTTACAAAAGGATGGCGAACACGGAGAGGTGTTTCATTATGTATCGCCAAATTCAGATCTTCTGGGATGGCTGATCGAGCGGGTAACCGGGGTTGCGTATGCCGAGGTCCTGAGTCGCGAGTTGTGGCAGCCAATGGGCGCATCGCACGATGCGTACATTAATGTCGATCGTGTTTGTGCACCCCGATCCGCTGGTGGGTTGTGTATGACGCTACGTGATTTGGTCAGATTTGGTCGACTGCATTTACCAGTTGGCTCAGGCAGAAACAGTACGCTTGTGCCGCAACAGTGGCTACAGGGGATGCGAGGCAATAGCGATCCGGTCGCGTGGGATCACGGTAACACGTGGGATCGGAGAAGTTTTGCCGATTTCATGCCCAACTGGCGGTATCGCGACGCGTGGTACGTGTCCTCTAATGGGGCTTATGGTGGTCTGGGTGTGTTTGGCCAGTACCTGCATGTCGACGCGAATACGGGAATAGTGATCGCCAAATTCTCGGCTCAGCCTAGGGCACTAGACAATGGCTTCAATAGTGCAACCTATCGGGCTTTTACTGCGATCGAGGAGTTTTTTAGTCATTAGTGAGGGGAATCACCATGGCGGGAACACGAATCCGGACAGAAAAGAAGACGGTCGATGAACAATGCGTTGCCTGGGTCACGTTAGAGTCTGATAACGGCCTCCATGTGTTGGACACTCCGGCGGTTGAGGCGTTGGTGCAGTCAGTCAAGACGTTGGCGGGAGACGAATCCATTCGTCTCCTTGTGTTGACTGGATTAGGGGGCCGCGCGTTTATCGGTGGGGCGGATATCCGTGAGATGCGAGAGTTGACTGAAGCATCAGCGCATACTTTTATTTCCCTGTTGCAACGGTGCTGCCATGTGCTGCATGAATTTCCGGTTCCCGTGATCGCTCGTATTAATGGCCTATGTCTTGGGGCGGGTCTAGAGATAGCAGCATGCTGCGATCTTCGCATCGCAGTTGAAACTGCGCAATTTGCAATGCCAGAGGTGCATGTTGGAATTCCCTCGGTCATCGATGCGGCCCGATTGCCAGGGTTGATTGGCGTTGGTCGCACGAGGGATCTTGTAATGACAGGACGTTGGATCGATGGCCGCGAAGCGCTGTCCTGGGGCTTGGTCGAAAGGTTAGCGGGTGTTGATGAACTGGATGCCATTCTCGATCAGTGGATCGATGGTATTCTGGCAGCAGGCCCCAGAGCCAGCCAAATTCAGAAGTTACTAGTGAATCGTTGGGAGCAATTGCCGATTAGCGATGCGGTGGCTGCAGGGGTTGACGCCTTCGTTGAAGCTTATGCGACAGATGAGCCGCGAAAATACATGGATGCGTTTTTTTCAAAGGCAAAAAGAAACGTGCGTCACACGAGTACTGCAAGTGAGGATGAATCACATGACTGACTGCGCAAGAGTCGGACCCCTTAGCGGAATCAGAGTGCTGGATTTCGGGCGTTTCATCGCAGGACCATTTTGTGCAACGCTGCTCGGCGATCTCGGTGCAGAAGTCATTCGTATCGAACGGATAGATGGTGGCGAAGATCGTTGGTTTACGCCGGTTACCGACGATGGCCAGGGTGCGATGTTTTTGCAGGTGGGTCGAAACAAGCGTTGTCTGACGCTTAATCCCCTGAAGCCTGATGGTGCACAAGTACTCAAGCGCTTGGTAGCAACCGCCGATGTGGTGGTAGCCAATCTCCCGCCAAAGACGCTGAGCGCAATGGGATTAGATTATGAAAGCCTCAAGGCGATTAAGAGCGACATTATCTTGACCACGGTTAACGCGTTCGCCTCCGGTGGACCTTACAGTGACAGACTGGGTTTCGATGCGTTAGCGCAGGCAATGTCTGGAAATCTTCACCTCAGTGGGGAGGCCGAACAACCGACGCGCGCTTTTGTTCCCTACGTCGACTTTTCTACCGCTGCGTTGTCCGCTTTTTCCACCCTTGCGGCGTTGCGTCACCGTGACCAGACTGGCGAAGGGCAGGTGCTGGAAGGTGCCTTGTTGAAAACAGCACTAACGATGATGAACTCCACGTTGATAGAGCAGGATGTAAAAAAAGTGGATCGTGTTGGCACCATGAATCGCGGTCAGTGGAATGGCCCGTCTGATGTTTTTCGGACTCAGGATGGGTGGATCATGTGTCTTGCCATTGGTGCGCAGCAGTTTTCCCGCTGGTGCGATATGGTGGGACAGCCTGAGTTAATGGATGACCCGCGTTTTACTGATGACCTGGCTCGTGGTGATTATGGTGAAGCACTTTCCAACATCATGATGACTTGGTGTAAGTCACGTACTCAAGATGAGGTGTTGTCGGCGATGGACGATGCCAAGATTCCCGCAGGACCTGTTTATTCACCGCAGCAGGCGCTCGATGATGAGCACATCCAAGCGTTAAATTTCCTGAAAGCGGTCGATTATCCAACGGCAGCCCAGTCGATCCCTACCGCGGATTTTCCGGTCAGCATGTCTGCATCGCGAGCTGAGATTCGGCACCGCGCACCGATGCTGGGCGAGCACACGGACGAAATTCTGGTGGAACTGGGTTACGATGCGGCGTCGATTGAAGACCTGCGATCACGCCGTGTGGTGTAGTGCTATTACCTCCTGCAGGTGGCAGTATGTCACCAGAGAATGCTAAGCCCTGACGACCATCGTTTAAGCGACCCGCCGGATTGTAGTGGCAGAGTTTAAGTATCGCGATCGGGTCTGAGTGTCGTCAATGACGTCAGGTTCTTGGCAAACACTCAATTTACAGGTGATGCACGATGAAATTCATCGTCCCGTTACTCGTCGTTATGATGGGACGACAAGTGATTTAGCTGTATTACCTGCGTGCGTTTCGAACACGACAGGTTCAAATCAGGGATAAACTAAGACAGGTAGCCAAAAGAACAAGAACCTGGGTTGCAGATTCTTGATTCGGTGATGGCTCGCACACTGGGAGGGGGTTGAGATGGACTTATTCGATTTGTCTGACAAGGTGGCGATTGTGACTGGTGGTAATGGCGGTATTGGCTTGGGCATGGTGCGCGGCCTGGCTAACGCCGGCGCGACGATTGCAATCGTTGGGCGCAATGTCGAGAAGACCCAGGCGGCCGTTGCTGAGATCAAGGCCTTAGGGGCAAGGGCACATGCGGTGACCACGGATGTGACTGATGCCAAGGCCGTGGCGGCGATGGTTGAGGAGGTCGTATCGACGCTCGGTGGGATTGATATTCTAGTGAACAACGCGGGTACCAATATCCGTAAGCGACCTGAAGATCTTGCTGAAGCAGAATGGCACCAGGTTATTGATACTAATCTGACCAGCGCTTTTTTGTGTAGCAAAGCCTGCTACCCAATCATGAAAAGTGCGAGTGCTGGTAAAATTCTCAACAATGGATCGATGACGTCGCTCTTTGCATCGCCTTGGTCAACGGCGTATGCCTCAAGCAAGGGCGGCATGGTTCAGCTCACCAAGGCACTGGCCACGGCCTGGGCGCCGGACAATATTCAGGTCAACTGTTTTCTACCGGGTTGGATCAACACCGACCTGACTCTTCAGGCGCGTAAAGACGTGCCCGATCTGCACGAGCATGTGTTGAAAAGAACGCCGGCGGATCGTTGGGGCGAGATCAATGACATGAGTGGCATCGCGGTGTTTCTGGCCAGTGCGGCGTCCGATTTCATCACCGGTACGGCCATTCCAGTCGATGGTGGATTCTCGGCCTCAATTTGATGAGCGCTCCGCGCGGGATAAGCACAAGTTGCTTGCTGCCTCGATTGTCTTTGACCTTAGAGGAGCAGCCGCGGCAAACGCATGAAAACCCTTGCTGAAAAAGTAGTACTGATTACCGGTGCCGGCAGCGGTATTGGTCGGGAGACCGCCTTGCTGTTGGCTGAACATGGCGCCACCGTCGTGCTTATCGGGCGTCGGCTGGCGCCGCTTGATGCAGTTGCGAAGGAGGTTCGCGTACAAGGCGGGCAGGCGCACGTGCGATCGGTAGATTTGGAAGACGGCGAAGCGGCAGCTGAGCTGGGTCGGTGGACGCTTGATCAATTCGGTAGGGTGGATGTGCTGGTCAACAATGCTGGCCACTCCTCGAAGACTCGGTCCATTCGTTATGTTGGAACCGACGACTGGCAGAGCGTTTTCAAAGTCAACGTCGAAGGGGTGTACCGACTGACCCAGTCCCTCATCGAATCGATGATTGCTAAGGGAGAGGGTACGGTTATCACCGTATCCTCAATGGCTGCACTCAAGCCGGGGTTGCTCGGCGGTGCACCGTACAGTGCTGCCAAGGCGGCGTCACGCAACCTGATGGGCGATATCAACGCGGAGCTTAACGACCTTGGCATTCGTGCCTGTACGATCGTTCCCGCAGAAGTGGATACCCCGATTCTTGATAATCGTCCGCTGGTACCAGATGAGACAAGCCGGTCTACTATGATGCATCCGCGGGATGTCGCCGATGCCATCTTGCTGTGTGCTGTGATGCCACAACGTACGGTGGTTGAGGAAATTGTGCTTAAGCCAACGACCAATCGAAACATCAATCGCGATATCGAAGTTGCGCGCCATGAAGGTGAGCAAGTCGAATAAAGTGACGAGACGCGTAGGGACACTATTGATTTTCAGATTAATCTGATTCGTCGATTGAACGTTGAAGCAAAGGAGATAACCAAGTGATCAACCTAAAGGGAAAAGTGGCAGTAGTCACCGGTGGTGCGTCAGGCATTGGACGTGCCTGTGTGCTACGAATGGTCGAGGCAGGTGCGACCGTCCACTTTGGTGATATCGATGAAGCGGGTGGCGCCGAGACAGTAGCTCTGGCGGCGACTGGTTCGGCGACCTTTCACCCGCTTGATGTCACTGATCGAGATCAGATCGAGAGGTTTGCGACGGACGTGGCGGCGAGTCCGGCAGTTGATATCATCGTCAACGTGGCAGGTTGGGACCGTGTCCAGCCGTTTCTCGATGCCACACCCGAATTCATGGATCAGATTCTCGACATCAATCTTAAAGGGCCAATGAACATCGTCAAGGCATTCTTGCCGTCGATGATGGAGGCACAACAGCAGGGAAAGATTGTCAATATCTCAAGTGATGCGGGAAGAGTCGGCAGCCTGGGTGAGACGATCTATGCAGGTGCCAAAGGGGGGGTCATCGCGTTTACCAAATCACTTGCCCGGGAGACCGCGCGAGCTGGTATCTGCGTTAATTGCGTCTGTCCAGGGCCGACCGATACGCCATTACTGCGCATGCAGCCACAGAGTATTCAGGAGAAACTCGCTCGCGCTGTTCCGTTTCGGCGGGTGGCGCAGCCACAAGAGATCGCTGATGCCGTCCTATTCTTCTCTAGTGATCTTGCAGGTTATGTCACTGGCCAGGTATTGAGTGTGAGTGGTGGGCTCACGATGTCTGGGTGAGACAGGGCACCTGAATCAACTGGCGAGAAGCGCTCGGCTGATCACCAGGCGTTGAATATCGTTGGCGCCTTCGTAGATTTTGGTGCCGCGGGCGTCCCGTGCAAGTCGTGCAACCGGGTAATCTTCCATGTAGCCGTAGCCGCCAAAGGTCTGGATAGCATCTGAGCAGATCTGTTCTGCCATTTCGCTGGCTTTTAGTTTGGCCATTGATGCTTGCTGCAAGCTTGGTTGACCATTGTCTTTGAGGCGGGCCGCATAGAGGACCAGCTGTCGAGCCGCTTCGAGTTCAGTGGCCATATCAGCCAGGCGGAACGCCACTGCCTGATGCTCACTGATCGGGACACCAAAAGCTACACGCTGGCGTGCGTAGTCAATTGCCGCCTCGAGCGCTGCACGAGCGATACCGACCGCTTGTGCGCCGATGCCGATACGCCCACCCTCAAGATTGGACAGGGCGATCTTGTAGCCTTGGCCCTCTTCGCCAAGGCGGTTCTCGAAAGGCACCTCGAGGCCATCTAAAGTAATCACACAGGTGTCTGATGCCTTGAGTCCCATCTTGTTTTCCACCCGATCGACAACATAGCCAGGGCTATCGGTTGGAACGATAAAGCCGGTGATACCTTTCCCTCTGGGTGCATTGGCGTCGGTGGTCGCAAAAATAAGCGCAACGTCAGCAGTTGAACCAGAGGTAATGAACTGTTTGGTGCCATTGAGAACATAGCGGTCGTTGTGCCGTTCTGCTCGCGTTTTTAGCTGAGCGACATCCGAACCGCCGGTCGGTTCGGTGAGGGCAAAAGCGGTCAGTTTTTCTCCTCGTGCAAAAGGTTTCAGGTAACGTTCTTTTTGATCATCGGTGCCAAAGTCTAAAATCGGCATACACCCAACGGCATTATGACCGCTGACAATGATGCCCATAGCACCACAGCCAGCGGAAATTTCCTCGAGCATAAGTGCACTGGCAACGTTGTCCAGGCCTGCACCGCCCCATTCTTCTGGCACTGTGATACCCATGAAACCGAGACTACCCATCTCGGCAATTAGCTCGCGCGGGTAACCGCCTTGTTCATCCCAACTGACCGCATTGGGCAGGACTTTGTCATGGGTGAATCGCCGTGCGAGGTCTCTGACTTGGTTATGAACGTCATTTTCGAAGGCGGGCATGGGGAGTTCCAGTAAGGTGCTGAGTGTTCCGTTACGATTCAATATGTCGGTGAGATCATGATTGACTACTTAAGCATTTTTCTGAACTCGGGTCGGCGTTTTTCTTTTTGTGCCCTGCCGCCTTCTTTTGACTCTTCGGTACCGTAGTAGAGCGCCAACGCCTGCATGCCAAGCGCGCCAATGCCGCGAATATTCTCACTGTCGGCATTGAACGAGCGTTTTGCAATGGCGAGGGCCGTCGGGCTGCGTTCGACAATGTCGGCGGTCCAGCTATCGACTTCACTGTCGAGTTGTTCATCGGGAACAACCGTGTTAACTAATCCCATGGCCAACGCTTCCTGAGCAGTGTAACGACGGCACAGATACCAGAATTCGCGTGCTTTCTTTTCGCCAATGATTCTGGCGAGGTATGCGGTGCCAAATCCTGGGTCGACCGAGCCCATGCGAGGACCGACCTGACCGAAGATGGCATTCTCAGATGCGATGGTTAGATCACACAGGGCCGCTAGCACGTTGCCACCGCCGATGGCATAGCCACGGACCCTGGCGATGACGGGCTTTGGGACATCGCGAATCAGTGACTGAACTTCTTCAACGGGCATACCGACGGTGCCGCGAGCGCCAACATAGGCACCGGCCTTGTCTGATTGGTCACCCCCAGCGCAGAAGGCACGGTCGCCGGCACCCGTTAGGACGATAACGCCTACCTCTTTATCCCAACCGGCGCGGGTAAAGGCCATGATCAGTTCTTCGCAGGTCTGTCCATTAAACGAATTCAGGACTTCTGGTCGATTAATCGTGATCGTTGCGACGTTATTTTTGGTTTCGACAATGAGGTGTTCGTAGGGGGTGTCTGACATTGTGTTATTTGCCTTCTTAACTTTAAATGGTAGTCGTAGTGGCCAGCTGGTTTCGCCAATACTCGGATTACTTTATTCGATGTTTGGAGTGGTGCAAACGGAGTGCGCTCGTCTGTTTCGGGTCATCGATGGATGAGTGCTGCGGTATAGTGTACGCCCGACAGTGATGACACGACTATCTGGGTATTCACAGCACAGATTAGCCACAAGTGACTCAATGATGGAAGGTGCGCGAATAGATGCAGACCGAAGGGCCGCCATGTATGCAGGCGGTCTATGGCAAGAGCGAATTCTGACGGACTATCTTGATGTGGCGGTGGCGGCATCTCCCGAGCGGGTTGCCATTACCCACCGAAGTTCTTCAACGGGTGCTGAGACTCGCCTGACCTATCTTGAATTAGCTGAATGCGTCCGTCGCGTCGCTGCCGGACTAATGCGGCTTGGTGTGGCACCAGGCGATGTGGTCGCCTATCAGTTACCCAATTGCTGGCAGTTTAGCGTCCTTCATCTGGCTTGCGTACGGATTGGTGCGATTAGCAATCCACTGATGCCGATTTTCCGTCAGCGCGAACTTCGTTTCATGCTTGAGTTTGGTCAGGCAAAAGTCCTCGTTGTTCCAGACCGGTTTCGTGATTTCGATTACCCGTTGATGGTTGCTGAGATTCGTAGTGATCTGCCGCAACTGGAGCAGGTGTTGGTCATCGATGGGAAGGATGAGAACAGTTTTGAGTCCCATTGCCTAATCCCCTCATCGGAGGACACGGACCTTCAGGCTGCTGTCTACGCATCTCGTCGACCCAATGCTGACGAGGTGACTCAGTTGCTCTACACATCGGGTACCACCGGACAGCCCAAGGGTGTGTTGCATACAGGCAATACGTTACTTGCTGCTGCACGTTCCTGTATTGCACATTTAAACCTGACAGCAGAAGAGGTCATCCTGATGGCGTCGCCGTTGGCCCACCAAACGGGATTTGTTTATGGTTTGGTGCTGCCGTTGGTATTGGGCGCACGCTCTGTGTTGCAGGAGATCTGGTCGCCACGAACCGCAGCGCAATGGATCGAGGACGAGTCGGTTAGTTTTACCATGGCGGCGACGCCGTTTCTTGCCGATATGGCACAGAGTCCTGAACTCGAGGGTTTTAATTTCTCTTCTTTTCGAACCTTTGTCTCTGCCGGTGCGCCAATCCCCCGAGTCATTGCGCGTCAGGCTGCGGATCGACTGGGGGCACACATCGCCTCTGGTTGGGGGATGACAGAAAACAGTCTGGTGACCACTACACGACGCGAGGATCCGGAAGAAAAGGTATTCGAAACAGATGGCCTGGCACATAAGGGGATGGAGGTGAGAATTCGGGATGCCAAAGGGGGTTTAGCGGGCGTCGGCGTTGAGGGGTGGCTTCAGGCACGGGGGGCCGCACAATGTGTGGGCTATCTTAAGAAGCCAGACCTGGCGGATGTTGATGCCGAGGGTTGGTTTGAAACAGGAGATTTGGCCACCATGGACGGTGATGGTTACATCCGTATTACTGGGCGTACTAAGGATGTCATTATCCGCGGTGGTGAGAATATACCGGTCGTCGAAGTTGAAGAATTGCTCTACCAGCATCCTGACGTGAGTGCGGCGGCTATTGTTGGAATGCCGGATGTACGCTTGGGCGAACGGGCATGTTGTTTTCTGATTTTATCGGCGGGTGCGACCCTGACGTTCGATGAGATGGTCGGGTATCTTCTTTCTAAGGGCTTGACAAAGACGTACCTCCCCGAGCGCCTTGAGATCGTGTCTGAGATGCCGCGAACGGCTAGCGGAAAGATACAGAAATTTCACCTGCGGGAGACTTTGCAGCGCTAATGGGGGGCAAAGGCCTCCAGGGTTCGCTCAGCTGCAGCCAGGTCGCCCGGAACATGAACCGGTTGGATACAGACATGGGTGGCACCGGCGTCAAAGTGTTCGTCCAGTCGGCGTTGTATGGCGTCAACGCTTCCTGACACCACCATGGCATCGATAAATCGGTCACTGCCGCCGTGGTCGAGGTCGTCCTCACTGAAACCAAGACTGAGCCAGCAGCGACGGTAATTGGGTAGACCGAGGTAACGCTCGAGTTCTCCCCGACCCAATGCTCGGGCTGTCGTCGGTGAGGTTTCAAGGCAAACTTTCTGCTCAACGGCTAGCCATTTATTCGGACCGAGGATTTCTTTTGCCCTGGCTGTGTGCTCTGGTGTGACGTTGTAAGGCACCGCGCCCCGAGTCAGCTCAGCTGATAGGGCGAGCATGCGAGGGCCGAGGGCAGCCAGCACGATAGGCCAGCTGTCGCTGTCGTTGCCATCTTCATATATCCGTTCAAGATAATTGCGCATGGTGCTTAAGGGTTTGGTATAGGTATGACCGCGGACTTTCTCCACCAGGGGAATATGCGACACACCGAGACCCAGAATAAACCGGTCACCAGAGATCTGCGATAGCGTGTGTAATCCCTGCCTCGAGGCGTAGGCATCGCGAGCATAGATATTGGCAATTGAACTACCGATGCAAATCGTTTCCGATTGTGACAACAGGAAACTGCCTAGCGCCATCGATTCAAACCCGCGTGATTCTGAATACCACAGCGTCCCGTAGCCGAGGGTCTCTACTTTTTTGATAAAGCCTGACCATTCAGCAGGCGTGAGTTTATCGGCGGCGTACCAGACGCCCAGTCGACCAAGATCCATAGTGGAGTTCCTTTCGAGTGGTTATCGTTATTGGATGGTTCAAATGGTATATCAATTGCGTGCTATGGGAAGTCGAGCAGCGGCCGGACTTCCTCGCTGAACCATCGCATTTGGGTATCTTTCTCCGCTTCGCAGCCAATGAAGTCAATCTCGATGTGGCGCACGCCGGCGACATGAAAGGCATGTAACGTCTCTGCGATGTCCTCCGGGCGTCCCAATGCAACATATTTTTTCGTTGCCGGACCAAAATCCATGGCATAGCGCTCTGACAGTCGCTGCGAGGCGATCTCAAACGCGCTGTCCCAGTTTTTCCCAAGGCGCATGTAAATCAGATGGGCCGTGCCAAACGAGGCAAGGTTACGGTTGGCGAGTGCGTAGTGTTTTTCGATGGTCTTAAGGCTTTGGGCATACATCGTTGGCGTCACGACGTAGGAGACCCAGCCCTCGAGCCGGGCACCCGCCCTTTTTAGTGCGGCTTCGGAGCGGCCCCCACACCAGATGGGCGGACCATCTGCTCGAGCAGGGGTCGGCAGCATTTGTAGGTTACTCATTTGAAAGTGTCGGCCCTGATGAGTGATCGCTTCACCAGTCCAGAGTTTGCGCATCACCTCGACACTTTCATCGAGTCGGCTGCCACGTTCTCGCACAGGCACGCCCGCTGCGGCAAACTCGTTGGGAAATTCTCCACCCACGCCAATCCCGAAGACCAGGCGACCGCTACTGATGCGGTCAAGCGTTGCCACTTGTTTCGCCACTGCCAGTGGGTGGCGTAGCGCTAACAGGAAGACAGAGGTATGAATCGCTAGAGTATTGCTGAGCGCGGCGACTTGTGCGAGTTGCAGCAAGGGATCAGAAATCGGCAGCGGGAAGGATAAATGGTCGCCAACGGCGACCGCATCAAAGCCGCAGTCTTCGGCAAGCGCAACGGTCTGGCGCGACCGTTCGGGGTCTGTGAACTGTGAATGAAAACCGAAGGTGGTTTTGGTTGCGAGAGGAAGATCAATCATCTTAATAACCACCTTATGACGTTGTGAACGTGAGGTCGTTGCTGGGTTGGTGTCTGGGCTTGGGCTTGGGGTCGTTATAATTTCCCCCGAAGTCCCAATGGAATCGATCATGGCCTTTAAAACACTGATTCAAAAGATGACACAGGCGGCGGTGCGAGGTGACGGACCCAGTGTGGCCGCATGTTTTTGCGAGAACGGCATCTATCACGATGTTTTTTACGGGGAGTTCAGAGGCGACGCCATTATTAACTTAATTGAAGGTCACTTCCATCGTGATGGCAAAGACTTCCAGTGGGACCTCTATGATGCGATTGAACAGAATGGCATTGGTTATGCAAGATATGTCTTCAGTTATTCATCGACATTGCCGCAAGCTACGGATCGGCGGGCGACTTTCGAGGGGGTAGCGATCTGCCGGCTCAAAGGGGGGCGCATCAGAGAATATCGCGAGGTGGCTAATGCGGTGACAGGACTCCATTTACTGGGCTTTTCTCCCGAACGCTTATCCCGATTTGTGGACCGAGAGGCTAAAGCGTTGTTGCGACGAGCGGGCGGTGACACGCCCCAGTCAAAGTAAAAGCCTGATCAGAGTCTTTATTTATCCGTCACCCCTTGGGTTTTTTAAAAGAGCGCCAGATTCTCTGGGACCAGTTGATTCGATTGTCTCGATCCCGTTGTGCGGCGTTAGCGCGGTAGCGACCGAGGTACAGAAAGACGGCAATGCTGATCACGGCCATCCCGCCAAAAATCAATTCATTCAGTCCCATCGTCAGCGGGACCGCAACT
>DUBL01000194.1 GCA_012960345.1 Gammaproteobacteria bacterium
CATCGAAGCGAAATATCGCAGGCTCGAGGTCGGCGCATTTGTCAGCCCCAAGGCGATTCCGCAAATGGCCGACACGGCAAAGATCCACGCGGTTTTCGCGGCGAAAGGCTCGACTCGGCCTGTTCGCTTGAGCGCATTGGTGCCAAATGCTATCGGCGGGCAAACGGCATTGGACGCTGGTGTCAGGGATCTGGTCTTTGTCCTGTCGGCTTCCGAATCACACAACCACAGCAATGTCCGACGCACCGTCGCTGAGTCACAAGAAGAGTTGGAAATAATTGTGGCGGCAGGCCGGCAGCTTGATGGCTTTAAATTACGAGTAAACATTGCCACCGTTTTCGATTGCCCTTATGAAGGCAGAACCCCTGAAAAAGCGGTGCTTGATATCATCGAACACGCACTTGAAATGGGCATCCCCATTGAGTTCGGTCTTTGTGACACGACAGGCAGAGGGTTTCCAGATCATGTTGCCAACTTATGTGGCGAACTAGTTGATCAGCACAAATCCGATACTAGCGTGGCCTGGGCTTTTCACGGGCATGATACCTATGGTCTGGGCGTCGCGAATGCCCTTTTTGCCTACAACGCTGGTATCCGCATTTTTGATGCGGCTGCCGCAGGGCTGGGCGGCTGTCCTTTCGCGCCCGGAGCGTCGGGGAATACAGCGAGCGAAGATCTGGTTTTCACCTTCGAAAATATGGGAATCTCAACCGGGGTGGATTTGAGCAAACTGCTGGACGCCACTGCATTGATCGATGCACTACCGGATGTTGATACCGGCGGTCATGTGCGTTTGCTGCCAAGAATGCGGGTCAGCGCATAAATCAGAGAACCTCCCATGCGGTTTGATCTGACGACCATCAAACTCTTCCTGAGTATCGTTGAGCAAGGGTTGATCGCCGGCGGCGCCGAGGCAAACACGAAATTCGCCTTGGGACCACCTTGCTTTGTTGCCAAACGAAAGGCGTCATACCAACACCCGCCGGAGATGGCCTTGGCGCCACGCCCGTAATCTTGGGGTGCTGATGGCGCGCATGGAAGCTGAAATGAGTGAGTATGCCGATGGGGCGCGCGGGCACGTGCAAATCTTGTAGCCGGAGCGTTGAGTTCGGCTCCTACCCGTAAAATTCCACCGACAAGACGTACGAAACCGCCCCATTGAGCTCCAACTTATCCGTGTCATATGAAAAGTGCTACGGTCGCCCCAATGTCAGAAATAGCGCTCGAAACGGTAATCGACTCCAGCCCTATTTCAACTAGGCGTCGTCAGTTTATTGAACTCTCTGGTGAAGCGGGTCGCACGCTCTTTGACCTCACTCGGTGACATTCCGGCCTTATAGAGCGAGGATCCGAGCCCAAAGCCATTAGACCCAGCGGCGACATAGTCTTCCATGCCTTGGGGTGTGATGCCACCCACCACCGCGATGAGAACACGCGGTGGAAGCACAGCTCGAAGCGCCGCAACGCCGGCCGGCGACACGAGTTCAGCCGGAAAAATCTTTAGTAGATCAGCGCCCTGATCCACGGCTTCGAAGGCTTCTGAGGGTGTTAGAACGCCTGGACACCACGTTAACCCATTTTCCTTAGCCGCATCACCTACTTTCCGGTTCAGGTTAGGTGCAACGATAAACTGGCCGCCGGCCGAAGTCACCGAATTGACGTCCTCGACTGTTAAAACCGTTCCCGCACCCACGATACAGTCATCTGCGAGATGCTTTGCCAGAATTTCAATGGACTTCAATGGCTCCGGCGAATTCAACGGAACCTCGACCAGTGTGAAGCCCGCTGCAACAAGTGCATCGGCCACCCCCACTGCCTCGTCAGGGCGTACACCACGAAGAATGGCAATCAGGGGCATTTGGGTGATTGCGGCAGTGAAGGAACTCACGACACAAGCCCCATTGCCCGTGCAATGGCGTGATGGCCCAGCGCAGCGATATTTTCGCCGGTGCGGATACATTCGATGCCGAGTGCCTGCAGTGCCTGTTGGTAACGGGCCAGCAGGCTCCTACGGCCTACCAGCCATACACGCTTTGGATTGCCCAGCAACACAATTGCCCCTTGTATTTCCGCTCCGATCAACAGACCGGACAGGTAATCAGGAGTTTTATCATCAGCCATTTCGTCAAAAAGTGTCAGGGTGCGCACCGAAAACAACGTGTGCAATAGCTCTGTGCCGCACCTTTTAGACTGCTCGACGCCAAGTCTAAAAGATTCGGCAGAGGTTGGGCCGTCGGACATCAAGCGACCGAGGATGGTTTGCGTGCGAATTGCATCGAAAATTTCACCCGTCATAAAGGTGGCAAAGTTTTCAATGACGCCGTCGGCAAGGGTTAACCACTTGCTATGCGTGCCCGGCAGGATAATCATGCCCTCGCGAATACCATCCGCTACAAGGCCGGCGATCTGAACTTCTTCACCGCGGATGACATCCGGTACCCCGTCATTACGGGTGGTCAGTCCACTGACGAGGTACACTTCGAGACCCGATGGAGCGACATGACGGGTCAGGTTGGATGCAAGTACTTCTACACCAGCCGGACAACTGACATAGGGGGTTTCTATCCAGCCATTGCGGCTGGTCACCATGCCAGAAATAATGACTGGCAACGTGGCCCTTTCGAGCCAGCCATTGATATGATCCTCAAGTACGCCGAGAAAGTTACGGCCCTCAATATTGAGAACGCCCTGATCGGTTTCGTTCGACTCGAGAACATTTCCATCCCCATCCATCAGGAAGGCTCGGAAAGAACTGGTTCCCCAGTCTACACCGATCAAAGCTGGCTGATGTACGTCCAAGCTCACTCAGCAGATCCTCGGTCTCAGCTTGCTTTATTCATT
>DUBL01000195.1 GCA_012960345.1 Gammaproteobacteria bacterium
ATTCTCAGTCGGACTGGGGCGTCTGCTGGTGATCTGATTTTTTTCGGCGCGGATCACACGACCGTAGTCAACGACGCGTTGGGCGCGCTTCGTGTGAGGATCGGCCACGATCTTGATCTACTCCAGAATAAGTGGCGCCCGCTGTGGGTGTCAGATTTCCCACTGGTTGCGCGTGATAAAGAAACGGGCGCTTGGCAGTCACTGCATCACCCGTTTACTGCACCGCAGGAGGCCGATTTGGGCGCGCTCACTGATGCGCCCGGTAGCGTCCGATCCCGGGCCTACGACATGGTGCTTAATGGCACCGAGTTAGGCGGTGGTTCTATCCGCATTCATCATCCCGACATCCAGGTGCGGGTGTTTGAACTCCTGGGTATCGATGCCGAGGAAGCGCGGCTTAAGTTTGGGTTCCTCCTCGATGGCTTGCGTTATGGTGCGCCTCCTCACGGCGGTATTGCATTTGGCATTGATCGCATTGTTGCGATGATGGCCGGTAGCCCCTCTATCCGCGATGTGATTGCATTTCCAAAGACTCAACGGGCCTCGTGTCTTTTGACGGAAGCGCCCGGGCATGTCGACGCGACGCAGCTCCGGGAATTGGGGATTCGTCTGCTGGGTGCTCACCCTGACGTGGCGCATAGCGAGAATTGAATTCAACCGTTTCGGGCGATGGTCCTCAGGCCGAGTTCAAGCGGCCCGAGTCAGTGCTGGTAGTGATTTACACGAAGGACGGTGACGCACTGTTGTTGCAGCGTGTGCGGCCGGCATGGCCCGAATTCTGGCAGTCCGTGACGGGTAGTTTGCATTGGTCGGAGCAAGTACCGCTCGATGCGGCGCGCCGCGAACTTCACGAAGAAACGGGTATCCAAATGGAGACGGGTTGGCATGATTGGCAGCATACTTTTCATTTCCCAGTGTTGCCACAGTACCGATACCGTTACCCACCCGGCTGCACGGGAAATATCGAGCATGTGTTTTCCCTCGAAATCCCGAGTAGACAGACGATTCGGATCAATCCTCGTGAGCACAGCGACTCTCGCTGGGTGTCGCTGAGTGAGGCCGTATCGGCAGTGTGGTCATGGACTAATCGTGCTGCGCTTGACGCGTTGCGTGACGGCCGTTATCCAAAGGGTTGATCGAAGCATTTAAAGACGAGAGAGTGTAAGCATGGCCGGGCACAGTAAATGGGCGAACATTAAGTTCAGAAAGGCGGCGCAGGATGCTCGTCGGGGTAAGCTCTTTACCAAGTTAATTCGCGAGATCACCGTCTCGGCGCGAAGTGGCGGTGGCGATGTGGCCTCGAATTCTCGGTTGCGCGCAGCGGTTGATAAGGCGTTGGCCGCTAACATGACTCGTGACACCATTGATCGCGCAGTGAAACGGGGCACTGGTGAGCTTGAGGGTGTCGATTATGAAGAAATCCGTTACGAGGGTTATGGGCCTGGCGGCGCCGCTATTTTGGTCGAGTGCACGACTGATAATCGCAATCGTACTGTGGGCGAAGTACGCCATGCCTTCACTAAAAACGGCGGTAGTCTTGCTGCAGAAGGTTCTGTAGCCTACCTTTTTGACCGTGTTGGGTTGCTGACTTGTCCGCAGGGCACAGATGAGGAAGCCGTGATGGAGATAGCGGTTGCAGCAGATGCGGATGAGGTCGAAGTCACCGACGAAGGCATTGTTGAAGTCACCACGGCGCCAGAGGTGTTCGATGCTGTGCACGATGCGCTCAAGTCTGCGGGTCTCACGGTAGAATTCGCTGAGATCCTACAGCGTCCGTCTAGCCAAGCGGTTCTGGATGATGAGAATTCGGAGAAAGTGATGGGGTTGATTGATGCACTGGATGAACTCGATGATGTGCAGGAGGTCTTTACCAATGCCAGCCAAGCGGCGGATCTGCTTAGTGAGGAGTGACTCACAGTGACCGTTGGCATGAGTACGACGACTGTGCTCGGGGTTGATCCTGGATCTCGCGTGACGGGGCTTGGGATTGTCGCAAGCAAGGGGAGCCAACTGCAGCATTGTTACAGCGAATCTATTAGAACCGGTGATGGATCGCTTGGTGAGCGGCTGGCGGTGATCTACAGTGCGGTGTCAGATGCTATTACGAGATACCGGCCGGATTCGATTGCTATAGAACAGGTGTTTGTTTCAAAAAACCCACGTTCGGCCCTGGTGCTGGGTCATGCTCGCGGCAGTGCGGTGCTTGCGGCGGTTCATCATCAATTGCCGATGGCAGAGTACAGTGCGCTTGAGATTAAGCGCGCGGTGGTTGGCACGGGATCAGCCAGTAAGACCCAAGTGCAACATATGGTCAGGGTGCTTCTGAATCTACAGCGCAAGCCGCCGCTTGACGCCTCCGACGGTTTGGCCTGCGCCATTTGTCATATACATACGGCTAGTGGATTGGATCGAATAACGGGTGTCCGCCAGGTGATTAGCTCATGATGGGACTGGGGGGCAATGACCCGTGATCGGCCAATTGGTGGGCAAGGTGATCGAGAAGTTTCCTCCGCGTCTATTAGTCGATGTCGGTGGAGTGGGCTATGAACTTGAAGCGCCCATGACTGCTTTTTACGATCTACCGGAAGCGGGCGGTACGGTTAAGCTGCACACGCACTTGGTCATACGTGATGACGCACATTTGTTATTTGGGTTTACCGATCTCAGGCAACGCGATCTCTTTCGGGAGTTGCTTAAGATCAGTGGTGTCGGCCCTCGAGTAGGGCTTGCTATTCTTTCTGGATTGACTTCAGAAGCACTGGTTAGCTGCATCTCAGTTGGTGACGCCGATCGATTGACTCGAGTGCCGGGGATTGGTCGTAAGACCG
>DUBL01000196.1 GCA_012960345.1 Gammaproteobacteria bacterium
GCGCGAGCGTGCTGCACAAAAGTAACGTACGACTAACAGGCAGACAGTGGTGTCTGAATCATTTCAGTCGCCTAGCCTGCTGGAATGGGGCCAGACCAAAGGGAATCGATCACTATCTAAACGCTGACCATCGCTATGGTAGGCGGACCTCAAATCGGCATGTGTGCCAGGTCGAGTGTCATAGACAGCATCATCCCCAGTATAGCGAACAGCATAACCGCGGCGACGCACTCGCTCCATCAGGTTACCACCTGCACTATGCACGGTTAAGGCGTGAAATGCATAAACGTCACCCGGCGCCAACTCCCAACTGACAATATCGTAATCGGCGCGATCATTTTCTATATCAGGTATCAATTCATAATTCGGGTTGTCATCGTAATCATCGAATCCCTCAGTCTCTCCAAATGCCTGCGGCTGAAACCAACGCGCCCAACGATGCGATCCCCGAATAAATTCAAGCGCGCCACTTTCTAGCGTTACTGGATCAAGCGCAATCCAGAACGACATCACTTGCCACCCACGCACGGCCCAGTAGGGCTGATCGTTGTGCCAACGAGTTGAATTCTGGGTGGCCGGCTCTTTGACAAACAACTGGTCATACAGCAAATTCACGCGGTCTGTTTCCAACAAACTGGCAGTCATTGCAGGTAGTGACGAATCAAAACAAAAGTGCCGAAGTGCCAAGTCAGTTTCCCATGTCCGCAAGTTGCCGTAAAATCGACCCCGATCGCCTTGCGACGTGTAACTGTGTACGAAGGGGCCAGGCCGCTGGATATCGCGTTCAATAGCATCGCGAAGAGCGATCACTCCTGCTCGATCAACCGCCTGGCGAACTACAATCACGCCATCTTTTCGAAAGGCTTCGACCTGTTCCCTGGATACCAACCCTTTGTGGTCTGACTTCATATCATTGGATAATCATCGATAAGTCTCGCCAATCCCATTAACACAATTTGCAGGCCAGGCAGGCATTTTCGATCTCGCGCCTAGTATCGATTACACTCAAGTCCAAGCGACACGACGACCGGCCAATAATAGGAATTACGACATTATGCGCTCTTTTCTTGATATCGATCTGAACACCCTAACCATCGATCGAACAGAACTGGAAGGCGAAGCGATCGCGCGGAGCGGCCGTTACCTAATTGCCAAAACGTTACTGGATTCAGGCAAGGCAACAGTTAACCCCTTGTCGCCAGAGAATCCTTTAATGTTCTCTGCCGGACCATTTGCTGGCACAAACTTTTCGAATGCCAACCGCACCAGCGTCGGCTGTAAGAGCCCATTGACAGGAGGCATCAAAGAGGCCAATACCGGTGGCACATTTGGATTCGCGCTAGGCCAACTACATCTTGCCGGACTAACCCTCCACGGTGCGTGTGAAGATTGGACCATCATTCACGTCGCTAAAGATGGCTCCATCCGTTTTGATTCGGCTGACGGATATCTTGGTATGGGTAATTTCGAAACTGCTGCAAAACTCCATCAGCACTATGGCAAAAAGATCAGCCTTGCACTGTGTGGACCAGTTGGTGAATACCAGGGACTGCTAGCTGGCATTGCTTTCAGTGATGTTGACCTGCGCCCTTCTCGGCTGGCCGCACGAGGCGCCGTTGGAGCGGTCATGGGCAGCAAAAAAATCAAAGCAATCGTTATTGAGTTGAACAAGATGCCAAAACTGCATGATCGCAAGAAATTTATGGGGTCAGTGAAACAATACAACTCGCTGCTCGATGAACAAGATCCGGTGCATACCATGCGTAATCTCGGTACAGCATTCATGGCTGACGTACAGAATCATATGGGCGGCATTCCCGTTCGGAACTTCAGCGCCGGTCAACTGGTCAATACGGAAGAAGGAACGATGACAATGGGTGGCGAATTTATTCGCCAACAGAATCTTGAACGCGGTGGAGAAACAACCCACGCTTGTATGCCTGGGTGCACAATCGAGTGCAGCAACGTCTATGTCGATGCCGACGGTAAGGAAATCGCCTCACCCATCGAATATGAGACGCTTGGTCTGATGGGAACTAACTGTGGTCTAGACAACCCTGACGACTTGGCACACATGAATTTTATTGCCAACGATCTTGGGATCGATACCATCGAAACTGGCGCCATGATCGGAGTCCTTATGGAAGCAGGTCTCGGCGAATTTGGCGACGTCGATTTTATGCGCAGCACCCTTGAAGAAATTGCCAAGGGTACGGATAACGGTCGCCTATGGGCCGGCGGTACTGCCCATGTCGGCGCCCACTACAAAGTCGCTCGAGTCCCAGTGATCAAACGACAAGCTATCAGCGCCTACGACCCTCGTGTCGTAGAAGTGACTGGTATTACCATGATGGTGACTGCCCAAGGTGCCGATCACACCGCCGGCAATGTGCCCACGATGGACTGTACAGACAAGACCATGGAAGAGATGGTCGCTGCCAGCGTGGAGGCCCAGGTCCTGACTGCTGCGGCCGACTCGCTCGGTCTTTGCATGTTCGGTAGGTCGGTAACCAATACTCGAATTGACTTTGTAATGAGTGCAATTAACCAGGCATTAGGAACCGAACTGACGCCTTCATTCTTTACTGAATTAGGCAGCGACGTTCTGAAACTTGAAGATCAATTCAATGCGGCTGCCGGATTCACTGTGGAAGATGACGAGTTACCATCGTTTTTTTACGACGAACCTGTTGCGCCCACTAATAAGGTCGCGCGCATTCACGGTACTGACGTACGTCAGTATTTACCGCACTGATTCCAACGCGCCGGCAACGCAATCGGTAAAGGCGCTATCCAATTGGCTGAACAGATACTATCTCTGCTTAG
>DUBL01000197.1:0-8788 GCA_012960345.1 Gammaproteobacteria bacterium
AGCGCACGATGCAGCGTCGATAACGCACCGAACATGACGACGAAACGGGATCCGGCAAGTTTGGTTGCCGCATCAAAATCCATCATACCCAACTGGGTACCGAGGTCGACATGGTCTTTGGCCTCAAAAACAGGCTGTGACGGGTCACCCCAGCGACGTACTTCGACGTTGTCGTGTTCCGAACTCCCGGTGGGTACCGACGCATGGGGCAAATTTGGAATCTCTTCTATCAAGGTGCGTAATTCCGCCTGGACCGCACCGAGGGTTTCCTCCACGGCTTTCAGGCGAGGTCCAATGCCAGCCATTGATTTCATTAACTCAGCGACATCTTCCCCCACAGCCTTTCTCTGACCGACCTCCTTGGACAATCGGTTGCGCTGAGCCTGTAACGACTGTTGCTCGGTTTGCTGCTGACTCCGTTGTGCCTCCAGTCGCATGAAGCGATCAGTGTCAAGGATGAAGCCACGACGCAAAAGCGCCTTCGCGACAGCGTGGGGATCGTTTCTCAGTAATTGGGAATCAAGCATGATAAATAGGCATTAAGGCCAGAATAAAACCTAACCCGCTTCGTCAATGATATCTACGCCCGCGGGGACCTCAAACGCGAACCATTCGGCACCGATGGTGATATTTTCCTTTACATCAGATAACACAATTCGAGTGATTTGCCCCAAGTCGTCAAGCAACTGTATCAATCGCAGCGTACCTCGTTCGAATCCCAGTTGAATCTCTGAAAAACTCGCCGCTTCCTCCTTAGAGTGAAGCGACACCCAACCTATCTTGCCTTGCTGCCCCAGGTCCTGCACTCGATAATTTTGTTTTGGATTGCCGCCACTTGAGAGCACGGCAGCAGGACTCGTTCCCAGTGCGTCGGTCAACTTACGAATCGTAACCTGCTCTAGATCTATATCGTAAACCCATAGACGTTCCCCGTCTGCGATGATGGCTTGCTCGACTGGCGGATCATAGTCCCATCGAAAGCGACCTGGCCGACTAATCCACAATTGCCCAGAGCTCTCCTCTAATGGCACCAGGTTCTCGTCAAAAATCGTTTGGGTAAATCGCGCCTTAAAAGTGAGCACTTCCTCAAAAAACCGATCGAACTGGGCGATTGACTCCGCCTGGGCGACTGCCGGTAGCCAGCTATGCAACAAGATCAGCGCGCAAAGACCGCCTACTCTCGCCAGCATCCCCATCTCCCCGTTCTGGCCAAGCCTGATTATTCTGGCGCCGCTGGCGCGAGCACTTCGCGTTTGCCATTTTCCAATGGACCCACGACACCAGCCATTTCCATCGCCTCAATCATCCGCGCCGCGCGGTTGTACCCGACCCGCAACTGTCGCTGCACAGAAGAAATGGATGCCCGCCGTGTCCCCGTCACAAACGCCAGGGCCCTATCGTAGAGCGGGTCACCTTCCCCGTCTCCTCCATCTACGCCATCGCTGCTGAAGTCCGATTCGAACTCAACATTGACCACATTGTCGAGATATGCAGGAGCACCACCTTCTCTTAACTGATTCGTTACCCGCTGCACCTCTTGATCAGACACAAAAGCACCATGTACGCGAACAGGAAACCCCGTACCCGGAGGGAGGAAGAGCATATCGCCATGACCTAGCAACTGCTCTGCACCCATCTGATCGAGCACGGTCCTTGAATCGGCTCTGGAGCTGACCTGAAAAGCGACCCGAGTGGGGATATTGGCCTTGATTAACCCAGTCACCACATCAACCGAAGGTCTCTGCGTCGCTAAAATAACGTGAATCCCGGCTGCTCGAGCCCGTTGTGCAATCCGGGTAATCAGTTCTTCTACCTTTTTACCGACCACCATGAACAAATCGGCGAACTCATCGATGATGACAACGACATAAGGCATTTTTGATAGCGTTGGGGCCACCGTTGTGTCATCCGCCTGCGACTCGTGGAATGGGTCAACCATTGGCTTCCCGATATCGATGGCCGCGATTACTTTGCGGTTATATCCCGCAATGTTTCTTACCTGCAATTCAGCCATCAAACGAAAGCGACGATCCATTTCAACGATACACCAGCGCAGCGCGTTCGCCGCTTTTTGCATGTCAGTCACCACAGGCGTCAGCAGATGGGGAATCCCATCGTAGGTAGACAACTCCAACATTTTGGGGTCTATCATAATAAAACGGACATCAGCCGGCGTTGACTTGTAGATAATGCTCAAGATGAGCGCATTGATACAAACGGACTTACCAGATCCTGTCGTCCCAGCAACCAACAGATGGGGCATTTTGCACAAGTCCGATACCACTGTTTGCCCCGCGATGTCTTTCCCAAGGAACAAAGTCAATGGGCTTTTACTAGATTCATAAACCTCTGATGCGAGGCCTTCCACCAAGTTAACCGTCTCACGAACCTCGTTTGGAATCTCCAGACCAATAAACGTCTTACCCGGAATATTCTCTACAACGCGAACGCTGACCACCGAAAGGGAACGTGCCAGATCACGGGAAAGGCCTGCAATTTGGCTGGCCTTTACGCCCGGCGCTGGCTCAATCTCAAACCGCGTAATCACAGGGCCCGGCTGAACCGCCTCCACCTGCACCGCGATATTAAAATCCAACAGCTTCTTTTCGACCACACGGGACATGTGTTCCAAGGTTTCCCGCGAGTATCCCCCACCGTGTTCTACAGGAGCATCTAACTCGCTTAACTGTGGCAGCGTGCCTTTGGGAACCCTGTCCTCAACAAATATCGGAATAGCCGTCTGTTTTTCTTTATGGATCCTAGCGCCTTCTTTTGCACCGGCAAAACGCGGCTCAATCCGCGGCGGCTTACGCTTACCCAATACTTTGCGCATATCAGCCACCGACTCATGTCGCACCTGCCGAGATCGAACGCCTTTCAACCAATCGATCCACGTCGCCGACCGGCGCCATGCCCACTTGGCCCCATGCGCGATCCAACGCCCGATGTGGCCACCGATGGTGAACCAGGACAGGTCGAAAGCCCACGAGATCCCAGCCACTAGCATCAACAACATCACCACCGTTGCTCCGAGAGAACCAAAACTACCACTCAACCAGTCGGCTCCGTAAACTCCCACAGAACCCCCTGGGTCAAACGGCATTGCCCGCGCACCGTCCAAGAAAAACAACTGTGCTAACCCACAGGCAGCGATCAGGGTGAGCCCAAGACCCGTCCCGTGAACCATTTTTTCAAATCCTGGCAAGGGAGCTCGCTTGTAACGAAACAACCGATATCCAACCACCAGGAAAATGACGGGCACGAGGTGCGCTGGATAGCCAAACAATTTTAGGAAGATATCGGAAAAATAGGCCCCAAAACGACCACCGAGATTCCATACCGCACCATCACACCCCGCAAAAGTAAAACTACAATCGTCTTTGGAATAGCTCATCAGACAGACCAGCAGGTACCCGGCCGCTGCCAGTAACGCGATGAATAGGACTTCGCGGCCCAGGATAGCCGGCCCGCCCCGTATTGCGGATTCGGACCCAGTTACGGGAGATTTGCGTCGTGCTTGCGCCAAGTGAAGGGGGGTTGCGGTCGGCGTGAACGGGGGTGATTACTGAAGAGTGAATTATATCGGAACCCAACACCCTGTACCGACCAACTTGCCGCGCCGTGGCCCAGCCCATAACATCGCGGCTTTAGCCAACCGAACCATTCTCAAAAACAAGCTCACAACACTGCCCTTTGGTCAATTGCCTGACCCCCTACAGTCAAGCCACGCTACGGACCCTAAACGATGGAAAATACGCAGCACCGACGTCTTCTCATTCTTGGCTCCGGCCCAGCGGGTTACACTGCGGCAGTTTATGCCGCCCGGGCCAACCTCAAGCCTGCTTTGATCACCGGCATCGAACAAGGTGGACAGTTAACGACAACCACTGATGTGGATAATTGGCCTGGCGACGTAAGCGGTCTACAGGGTCCCGATCTCATGGCCCGAATGCAACAACACGCTGAGCGTTTTGATACTGAGATTATTCTCGACCATATCGTGTCGACAGATCTTGGCAGACGTCCCTTTCAATTAACGGGTGAACGTGCCACTTACACCTGTGATGCATTGATCATCACAACCGGCGCATCGGCTCGATACCTGGGCCTACCCTCCGAAGAGGCTTTCAAAGGACGTGGCGTTTCCGCTTGCGCAACCTGTGATGGATTCTTTTATCGCGATCAGGCGGTTGCTGTAATCGGTGGAGGCAATACGGCAGTTGAGGAAGCCCTCTATCTGTCCAACATCTGTTCTTCGGTAACATTGGTTCACCGACGGGACCGACTACGGGCTGCTGCCATTCTTCAGGACGCGCTACTTGCACGCTGCGGGGATGACGGAAATGTCAACGTGCGTTGGGATTCGGTTCTAGCCGAAGTACTGGGTGATGAGAGTGGTGTTACCGGCGTAACTCTCAGTAGCGCAACAGGTAGTGAAACAAGCCAACTGGATGTGCACGGCGTATTCATTGCCATCGGACACGACCCGAATACAGCCATATTCAATAATCAGCTCGATATGGAAGGAGGCTACATTCGAGTACAGGGTGGACTTAGCGGTAACGCCACCGAGACGAGCGTATCTGGAGTCTTTGCCGCTGGCGATGTGATGGATCATGTGTATCGTCAAGCGGTCACTTCAGCAGGCTCTGGCTGTATGGCTGCCCTCGATGCGGAAAAATATCTGGCGGACTGACTCTATGCCCCATACGCCAAAGCCAAAGAAATCACGCGCTATCGACCCAGATGAGCGCGCGCTCTTTCGACAGGCTATGCGCGGAACCACGCCGCTGCACAAAGGACTATCAGCAGCGAAGTCACTTGACGTCACAAGATCCCCCAATACGACCACTCTACACAAACAAAAAGCGCGGCAATCAGCAGAGATAGCGACGCACCCACCCCAGGGGAAAGTCGGACTTGACGGTGACAGTTTCTACCGCGCTGGCGTTCAACGCAGAACCTTACAGGCTTTAAAACGCGGAAATCTGCGAATTGACGACGTCATCGACCTGCATGGCCATGATCGACGCTCCGCGTTGCAAAGACTCTCTCATTTCGTCGCCCAAAGCATTCTAAGCGACTGCCGATGCATTCGAGTCATCACCGGCAAAGGCCGACGTTCCCCCGGTCGAGAGTCGGTGATACGCAAAGACACCTGCCACTGGCTTCAACAACACCCCAAAGTCCTCGCCTATTGCCCTGCTCAACCTCACGATGGCGGTATGGGCGCCTTCTATGTCTTACTCAACCTGCGTATCTGAAATCAGCACCACTGCATGTGCAGCGATGCCTTCCCCACGACCGGCATAGCCCATACCGTCAGTAGTCGTCGCCTTAACATTAATGCCGCCCGGCGGAATCAGCAGCAGGGACGCAAGAATCAATCGAATCTCGGGCAGAAACGGAGTCATCCGAGGTGCTTCGGCAATGATCGTGCAGTCGACATTGACCGGCCGGTACCCCGCTTTATCCAAAAGCTCGACTACCACTCGCAGAAATTCCCGACTATCGCGCCCAGCGTTCGCTTGATCGTGATCCGGAAAGTGCTGTCCGATGTCGCCAAGACCCGCTGCACCGAGCAAGGCATCGCATAACGCATGAATGAGTACATCCGCGTCAGAGTGCCCAGCAAGACCTCTTTCGTAAGGAATTGAGACACCGCCAATGACCAAAGTTCGATCTGACTCAAGGCGATGGGCATCGAAACCATGACCAACTCGAATGATCAAAATCGGCCCTCATTCTTAAGGATGGCGGCGACTCGATCGAGATCCGCTTCAACCGTCACCTTTAGGTTGTCGTCTCGTCCGCGCACCAGTTTGACCGGCCTGCCTGATCTCTCGATGGCCGATGCTTCATCAGGCACCTCCTCGAGGGACTCTAAGCAGGTGTTCAGTGCCTGAGTAAGCGCTCCCAACCGAAACATTTGCGGCGTCATGGCCCGCCACACTCTCTGGCGACACAGCGTCTTGTGAACGTTACCATGCCGGTCCGCTACTTTTAGCGTATCCCATACGGGCGCAGCCAGGATTCCACCTACATCTTCATCGATCACTTCATCAATTAAATACTGCAGGTCGGATACTCGAAGACAGGGCCGGGCTGCGTCATGGACCAATACCCAGTCGTCGGCCTCGGCGTGGGATGTTAGCGCCTCCAGGCCGCGCAACACCGTCTCGCTGCGACTCGCGCCACCAACAAAAACACCAAGGAACTTGGACGGCGTTTGACACAACGAACCAAACCATTGATCTATCGCTGAAACACCAACCACCATCCCGGAAATATCGGGCACCGCATTGAAACAATTGAGACTGAACTGCAGCAACGGAACGTCGCCAATCAATTGGTACTGTTTTGGCGGTTCCTGCCCATACCGCTGCGCAGATCCAGCGGCAACGATCAGACCCCAACACCGAGAACGCGGTGACTTGTTACATTCCTCCGGACGATCCATATCCGAGATTATCCCTGATCTTGCCTTCTCGAGGCGCAAGAAACACCGTCAGATGCGATAGAATGCGCGCCCCTCGAATAACGTCTACCGCCGCGCTTCCACCCAGTGTCAACAAGTCCCCTCTCTCCCGCCACCCCCACGGCCACTAATCCTGTGCTGTGTTGGCAGGGGCTACATGGCGCTGCTGAAGGGCTTGCTATTTGCCGTTCGGCTGCCCAATTCGAAGGACTCTTAGTCGTGGTGGTACAAGACGTCCGTCGCCTGCATATACTCGAAGCAGAAATTGACTTCTTCCAAGATTCGACTCAACCCGTCCCTGTGCACCGTCTTCTGGATTGGGAATGTCTACCGTACGATCTTTTCTCTCCACATCCGGATATCACATCCCAACGACTACACACCCTTTCACGACTGCCTGAAATTAAACGCGGCATCCTTCTACTCACACTGGAAACGTTGATTCAACGCCTTCCACCCAAACATTTCATTCTAGAACAAAGCTTCTCTCTTGATGTGGGAGAGTCTCTGAATATGGAAGCCATGCGTGAGCGACTAAACAACAGCGGTTACCGACTGGTCGGACAAGTAATGGCGCCTGGTGAATTTGCTGTGCGGGGCGGCTTGTTCGACATCTTCGCAATGGGTGCTGCGCAGCCCTTTCGACTCGATCTATTTGGGGAGACTATCGAAGGTATTCGCCTCTTCGATCCGGAAACCCAACGTTCTGATGAAAGCACAACGACCATTTCCCTGTTACCTGCACGAGAGTTTCCCATCACTTCCGAAAGCATCGACCTGTTCCGTCAGAACTTCCGACGCCTTTTTGAGGGCGACCCCCAGCAACAACAAGTCTACCGGGACGTCAGTCGCGGCAATCCCAGCCAGGGAATTGACTACTATTTTCCCTTGTTCTTTGAAAACACCGAGACATTATTTGACTATCTGCCAAACGCTATTGGTTGGGTCATCGACCGAGAGTTGCCAGAGGCAAGCGACACGTTCTGGTCCGGCATCCGTGACCGTCATGCGGTGGTTGCACAGGATATGGAGCGGCACGTCTTACCGCCACATTATCTTTTTCAAACCACTCAGGAACTTACGCAACAAATGGCGGGCCAACAGGTCATCCACCTAACCCAGGGTTCCGGAAGCATCGTGAGTTATGACACCAAACTGCCCGGCGAATATCTTGTCAAGACGAACAATGACTCACCCTACGACAGTTTGATATCGCACCTGCGGGACACCAATCGGACCATTCTGATTGTCGCAGACTCACTGGGCCGCAAAGAAGTCCTGAAAGAAATTATTGAATCCTACGGGTTTAACTCCACCGACACTCACTGGGAGGACATCATCGGTTGCGATCCAACTGTGATCTATTTTTCCGTTGGCCCGCTTGAGCGCGGATTGATCTTAGGGCCAGAACAGGTTGAAATTATTACCAACACACAACTTTATGGCCATCGCATCACTCGAGAACGTCGATCCGAACGCTCAGCACGCGATCCCCATAGCATTATCCGGTCACTTGCTGAACTGAATATCGGTGACCCGATTGTCCATGATGAACATGGCGTAGGCCGTTATCTAGGCCTCGAAACCCTAGGCATTGAGCAACAGAACACTGAGTTCCTGGCCATCGAGTACCGCGATGGAGATCGTTTATACGTCCCTGTCTTATCACTCGATGTCGTTAATCGATACATTGGTGGACAAACAGATGTAATCACTCTCAACAAACTCGGTACAGAGGACTGGAGTCGATCGAAAAAACGCGCGCAGGAAAAGACCTATGACGTCGCTGTTGAACTCCTGGAACTTCAGGCTACTCGCCAAGGACGCATCGGCTTGGCGATGGATATCCCTAGTGCAGAATACATCTCATTTTCCAGTCGTTTTCCCTACGAGGAAACGCCCGATCAGCTAAGCGCCATGTCTGAAGTACTGACTGACCTGGAGTCAGGTAATCCCATGGATCGAATGATTTGCGGTGATGTTGGGTTTGGAAAAACCGAAATTGCTCTTCGTGCGGCATTCGTCGCAGTACACAACAACAAGCAAGTTGCAGTACTTGTGCCGACCACTCTACTCGCCCAGCAACATTTCAATACGTTCACTGAACGATTTTCGGGCACTGCAATCAATATAGGTCTTCTATCTAGATTTCGCGGGTCAGCAGATAACAAAACACTGTTAAGCGCACTGCGCGATGGCACTCCAGATATCGTGATCGGCACTCATAGATTGCTTCAGGGTGACGTCGCATTCAAGGACTTGGGACTCTTAATCATCGATGAAGAGCATCGTTTTGGAGTGCGCCAAAAG
>DUBL01000197.1:8861-16984 GCA_012960345.1 Gammaproteobacteria bacterium
AGTAACGATTAAAACAACTACGCCGCGAAGTAGACATCCTAGCGTTAACCGCGACACCGATTCCCCGCAGCTTGAATCTTGGTTTATCCGGCCTGCGAGAAATTTCTGTAATTGGCACACCTCCCAAGGATCGTCTGGCTGTTAAAACCTTTGTCCGACAGTGGAATGACGCGCTGGTTCGAGATGCCTGCCTCCGGGAATTGCACCGCGCTGGGCAAATTTACTTTCTTCATAACTCGGTTCAAACCATTCACCGGACAGCAGAGCAACTACGAACACTGATCCCGGAGGCTACGATTGGAGTCGCTCATGGCCAACAACCCGAAAGAGAACTCGAACGGGTGATGCAGGACTTTTATCACCAGCGATTTAATCTGTTGATTTGCACCACAATCATCGAAAGTGGCATAGATATACCAAGCGCTAATACCATTATCATTGAGCGGGCCGACCGTATGGGAATGGCGCAACTGCATCAGTTGCGCGGCCGAGTGGGTCGATCAAATCATCAAGCCTACGCCTACCTCATCGTACCCCCGCCAGAAAATATGACGAATAACGCCGAACGCCGCCTGAATGCCATTTCGTCATTGTCTGAGCTCGGAGCGGGTTTCGCACTAGCTTCCCATGATCTGGAAATTCGTGGCGCAGGACAACTACTTGGCGAAAAACAAAGTGGCGCAATTGATGAGATCGGTTTCTCTTTGTACTCCGATTACCTGCACCGAGCGATTCGTGAACTGTCGACCAGTGATCGTGCGCTGGGGACAGATGTTCAACGCTGCGCTGTCGATATTAACCTTAACGTCACGGCCCTTCTCCCGGAGGACTACCTTCCTGACGTCCACGAGAGACTCGTCTTCTATAAACGCCTCGCGAATACCACCCATCAGGCAGAAATCAAGGAACTACAACTCGAAGCCATCGATCGTTTCGGTCTGTTACCAGAAGCCTCCCGCACATTGTTCCGGGTGACGCAAATTAAACTCGCAGCCGGATTGATTGGTATTGAAAAGCTACACCTCGGCCAGCATGGTGGAGAGATTCGTTTAAGTGAACAGACCTCGGTAGATCCCGCGTTCTTGCTACAAATGATTCATGATACTCCAAAGGACTATCGCATCAGACCTGACAACGTAATCCATCTGACCACACCGCTTGAAGCGCCAGAGTTACGCCTTGACCGGGCTGAGGCAATCGTCGCTACACTGTCAGGAAAAACATCGGCATCCTTATCATGAATCCCCCAAACCCATCATTGCAGTGAATATCCTGTGATCCGTTATTACGTTAATTGCCCATGTTAGTGTATCGGCGACCCTTACTCTCGAGACACATCATAGTGACCACCTATGCGGTGGTACTACTATCTTGGTTTGGGCTTCTTGTACCGGAAGCAAAGGCCGCTCGCTCATACGAAGTTGAATTGCTGATCTTCGAACACCAACACCAGGATGATGACGAAACCCTGATTCCCCAGTTTGGTCGGTCTGTGGATCTTCGGTTTTCTCTCGAACAGGCCGAACGACGGGTATCTACAATTCAACCGGAACCCGCATTGGATGGACATCTAGCCAAGATCAATGCGCGTCTTACCGCATCCCGAACATACGATGTGCTCTACCATGTGCGCTGGTTGCAGCCATCTGCCCGACTCCCCCACGCACCCCGCGTCGGAATTTCACTACCAGCCTCATCAATCCGGACCGGAATTCACGGAATTGTGCGACTCTACGCTACCGATTTGCTGTTTGTAGATGTGATCATGCGCTTTGATCTCGTTCCGACTACGCATAGCAATCAGCTAAGCCGTCAGTCTAGCGCCAGCACTCAAAGGTCAGTTCACTTTCTCAAACAGAAACGACGCGTCAAATTCAAGGAAGTACACTACATTGATCATCCCCGTTTTGGCCTTCTCATCACCGTTTGGCCCGTCAACAATTAATGCATCGACTCAGGCAGTCTCGTCGAGACCCTCCATATGGTTCCATTCACCCCACTGATATTCGGGTACCAGCCTGTTGATGATGGCTTCTATCTGTAGCTCGTTGTAATCAGAACATGCTTGCTCCAGCGCGAGGCAATCCTGCAAAACAGTTGGCGCATCCACCGACCGAGTCGCAGCCAAAAGAATCTTGTCATAACCCGTGTCAGACAAAACCTCCTCAGGATGAAACAACTCCTCTTTCAACTTCTCACCGGATCGAAGCCCGGTAAACACAATTTCAACTTCCTTTTCAGGCAGGCGACCTGATAACAGAATCATCTGGCGTGCCAAGTAGGCAATATTGACCGGCTCTCCCATATTGAGCACATAAATCTCGCTACCTTCACCGATTAAACTCGCTTGAAGAATTAGTTGAGATGCCTCTGCTAACGTCATGAAATAACGCGTCATTTCTGGATGCGTGACGGTCACCGGACCGCCTTCAGCGATCTGTCGCGCAAACAGCGGAACCACGCTGCCCGCCGAGCCCAGGACATTGCCAAATCGTACTATCGTGAAACGCGTCTCGCTCAAAGAATCAAACGCAACACATACTGCCTCCGCTGCACGCTTACTTGCCCCCATCATGCTACTGGGGTTAACGGCTTTATCCGTTGATATCAGAACGAATGACTCAATCGAATAATCGGACGCCAGTGCAGCGACTGTGCGTGTTCCGATCACATTATTTTTCATCGTCTCCCGCGCCTGCCTCTGCAACAAAGGCACATGCTTATAGGCCGCAGCGTGAAAGACCACCTCGGGTTTATAACGTTTAAATAAATGGGCAACTGCCGCATGGTCACAAACATCTCCCAATAGCGCGACCACCTCGACGTCGTCCGTCGCCTGTTCGAGTACCCGCTTAATCATATAGAGATTAAATTCGTTTTTTTCAAACAGTATTAGTTGGGCAGGACCGGCCCGTAGCACTTGACGAGACAACTCACTACCAATTGAACCACCAGATCCGGTGATCAAAACGCGCTTACCAGACAGGCCCGCCTCAATCTTGGACCAATCGAGTTCTACCGGTTGACGACCGAGCAAATCATCCAACTCCACATCACGCAGATCTCTAACGGTCGCTGCACCATCAATAATGTCAGTCACCTTCGGCAAGGTTCGAAAGGGCGCACCCGCTTCTTCACAATATTCGACGGCACGGCGCATCTCACTGGCCGTAGCGCTTGGAATCGCTAGCAATACTAGATCGATATTGAGCCTATCAACCAACATTGCAATGTCCGAGGGCGAACCTAGCACTCGCAATCCGTGTATCTCCCGACCGTGTTTTTGTGCATCATCATCCACAAAAGCCACTGGCTCATAGACCCGCGGCCGCGCTCTTTTGAAATCACGCACCAGCATGTCACCGGCAACACCCGCGCCCACCACCAATACCCTTTTATCACCGACTTTGCTGATCTCTCGTTCTCTGAACAAACGATAAAGTAATCGGGGTCCACACAATAAGCCGACCAAGAGAACGGCATACATTGGCAGTACTGCGCGGGGCACCGCGGCCAAGCGTGTGGCTAGAAAAATGGCACCAGCGATCCCCGCTGCACCAAAAATAACGCCCTTGATTACGGTCATTAAATCGTGCGTAGAGGTGAATCGCCATGCCCCGCGGTGTACTCCAAAAACAATAAACACCACAAGCTGTAACACACAGACCAGCGGCAGTGCGTTATACGCCTGTGTGTTGAACGGTTCGGGTATCTGATAAAGGTTAAATCGTAACCAGTAGGCCCCGATCCACGCGACCCCCACCATAGTCAAGTCATGCAATAACACGAAACGACGCGCGATGAGGTAATGCAACTGAGCTTTGAACATAGTTCTTTTGCTAACGCGAGCGATCTCGCGTTAGATCCCCCCTAATACCTGGGCGTGACAGTACACGTCCCACTATTAAAATTAACACCCCGAACAGAAGGAAAGGAATCCCATTGGATGTCGCGCCCAACGCCTCAATCGACGCAAAAACCACCGCCAACGCAGTGAGTATAATTGCACCAGCAGCAACCTGTGCATGAGTAAAACCAGCACGGATCGCTCGTTGATAGTAGTGTTCCGTATGCGCCTCCCACCAACGCTTTCCTGTCATCATACGTCGAAATAAGGTCACACTCGTATCGACTAAGAAAAGACCGTAAAGAATGATGAACGCACCTATGGATAGATCATGCTCCACCACCCCAATCAACGCCATCACCGCAAAGTAATAGCCCAGCGCCAAACTGCCAACATCGCCCATGAAGATTTTCGCTGGGGACCAGTTAAGAATAAGAAATCCAACACAACTCCCGGCTACTCCCAAATTAAGGTAGAAGAAAACAAAATCCTCCACGTTAAAAAACCATACTGCAAGACAGAACGCAACCATCGCACTCGGACCGGCCACCATACCGTCGGCGCCGTCCATAAAATTATAAAGATTCGTCATCCATACGATACCGAATGCAGCACATGTGATGCCTAACCAACCAGGAATCGGCACCTGTAGACCGCCGGCAGAGAACGTCAATGGCCCGCCTACGCTCAACACAACCAGCAACGCTACTAGCAACTCAATGATAAGACGACCGATGGCTGAGATCCTGTCACGGTCGTCGGCGAACCCAACCCCGCAAACCGCCACCAACCCACCGAACAAAATGACATGTATCAGTTGTTGATCACCGCTCACCACACTGAGAGTCACCCAAAGCAATGCAATGACGCCTACGACAGCCAAACCGCCACCGCGGGGAACCACTCGAGCATGAAGACTCCGTTCATTGGGGCGGTCGACGGCTAGGAGCTTTTGGTTTCCCATCAACAGCCACCGTACCAACAGGTAAGTGATTCCACCCGCCGCGGCCAGAATCAACAGACCGATAGCATAATCACTCATCGGTCTATTTCGTTTGCACTAAGCATGATTGGGGCTTGCCCTAAGAGCTGCTACGGCGTGAAAGAACGGGCCGAAAACTCTACTTTTTCGATTGCCTCGTCGTTCGACTGCCCAAGATCAACTGCCAAACGGTCTATCGCCGCCGGTGAAGGTAACAGGCCACGAAACACCCATGATCCGCACTGCAGGATAATCTGTACATACCTTGCCGGCACAGGAAGCATACGCAGTTTACGCCCAACTGATCGGAACAGAAGTTCCATCAACGCCCTATTAGACAGCGCATCGCGCCCTGCAACGCTGACTATCTCGACTCCTGTCACCTTCGAGTTGATCCAGCTGACAGCCATCTGGGCAAGATCATCTGCGTGAATTGGCTGACGGGTACCCTCTTCAGGAATATCAAATGGGAAAACCCCCAAAGTCCGGATCATATTTTGAACGAGCCGAATGCTGCGATTAAAGTGTCCGCCATAGATTATTGTCGGTCGAATGATCAAGCAAGCCACATCATTTGAACGGCCAAATGATTCAAGCCAACGTTCTCCTTCTTGCAAGCGACTTACGACGTGCTTTTCCTTTTGATCCATACTATTTAGCTTAGTCGTAATGCTGGTTGAACTAATTGCAACCAACCTTCGCACCCCACACCGGAGCAACGCCCCTTCGTATTTTGACAGATGCCAGATCGGTATCGTACAGATCACATCTTCCAAAAGTGGCAAATCCTCGTCAGGCACCTTGCCGAGATACTCCGGATGGAGCATTACCGCGCTACGACAGAACAAGTTCCTCTCTCGAGCTCGACTCAGCACCAGAACCGAACGCGCCAAGCCGGATAAGCGCGGCACCATATATTCGGCTACATCGTTCCGCCCGCCCAATACAACCGTCCCAGAACTCGTTGTCGTTAGCACTGACGCCACTCTCCCACTCGCAGGCATCTTGATTTTCCGGCCACCTCCCAAAACAAGCCAACACACGCGCCAAATGAAATGGACACCAACGAATAGTCGAAATAGCCAGTGACCGATTTGTGGCATTTGTGAGAACTTCAAACGATACCGACACATCCCTATATGTTTATGCCATTCAACTTTGAAAGACCGCTCTCGACTAGAAGCCCCTTGGCGATGTAAAACCGAAACACTCGGAACAAACAGAACGGGCATACCCGCATTGCGCAACCGTCGACATAAATCGAGGTCCTCAAAATGAAGAAAATAACCCTCGTCCATACCACCCACCGCATCCAATGACTCACGATGGATCATCATGAAAGCCCCCGACACGGCATCGACTTGAATGGGACTTTTAGGAAGTGACTCCATCGTTAGGTCAACCCCCTGTAAGCCAAACCATATGCCCAGCTTTCCCAAGAGCTTAACAACGCTGCGAGCCAACGTCGGATCACGACGCCGGCAACCCGCCTGTTCACGCCCATCAAAACCAAACACGAGCCCGCCAGCAGCACCACACTCCTCGCGCTGCATTGCCAACTGCAACCTAGCAATGCTATGGGGCTGGACAATACAATCTGGGTTCAGCAACAAAACATCTTCTGCTGTCGTCGACTGGATACCCTGATTCACCGCTACCGCAAACCCCTGATTTGTTGAATTTCTAATTAGCTGGCAATCAGATACTCCGTTAGCTTTACCAAGAAATTTCGTGCTCCCATCAATTGACCCATTATCAACCACTACAATTTCAAGCGGAATAGTCGATTGCCGTAATCCGAGTAGACACTGCTTAAGAAAAGCACCGCTATTGTAATTAACGATAACCACCGCAACGTCAGCCACTGATGACACCTACCGCCCGACTAGTGCGGAGTAACCTGTCGACATGGATTGCAGGAGCTCAGAAGTTGAAACGATTCGACTGAACTGAACTTCTCGTCGACTGCGAAGCATTGCCTTTAGCCCAACGAACCCATCCCGTTTGGCTTTGAGCACTACACCCCCCTGGCCGCGCCTGGTATAGCGCGCAATCGCCATTGTGTTAACCACTAGATGGAGCAATAGATAGCGATAGAGAAGCGCTGAGGGCATATTCTTAAAGTACGTCCAGACCAGATTCCGGTGACCAAAATAGACCGAGAAATCACTCCGACGACCCGTTATTCCTGAACCGACATGCTCAACCACCGCACTCGGCACATAAAGCGATTGGTGCCCAAGCAGTCGCAGGCGGAATCCGAGATCAACATCTTCCATGTAACAGAAAAAGCGTGAATCAAATCCGCCCACTGTTTTTAACGCATCGCGCCGGTAAAATGCGGCAGCGCCACAAGGTGAAAAAATTTGATCCGCTCTATGGTGGACCAAGGTATCCTTTGAACCATGATCCCGTCGCCATGCTAAACCTGACACATGATAGACATCACCTGTCCCATCAAGTACGTCGCTTCCTGGCCGCAGCATTTTCGACCCGAACGACACGACTGTGGGGTATTGCCTGGCACTGGCTAAAAGATTCTCCAACCAATCGGGGTGTGCGATAGCATCAGGATTAAGCAAAGCAATCCAATCGACATCAACAAGCCTGTCAATACCGATATTGTTGGCGCAGGCAAAGCCTCTATTAACCGGCTGACGCAAAACTTCAAACTGCGGAAATCGCTCCTCTAGATCACCCAAGGAGTCGTCTGTACTGGCATTGTCAACAATCAATACTCGCTCAGGCGCAATGGTCTGTCCAGCAATAGACTCCACACACGATAGAAGTAAATCACCAGCGTTCCAATTAACTACAATGACGCCAACCCGCTCACCATGACGCATTATTTTGGACTCGGTCCCGGCCACGCCACCTCTCACGAAAATCTGGGGGCCCGCTCTCGCTTCAATGGCACTTGGCGCTGCGCAATAGCGCCTCCATTCAGTGAAGTTATCCCAGGCACTTAATTGTACAATATATCAACATGTTAATATGTCCTCCGGGCGCTTCTTCTGGGCGATGACAAACGGTATCGTATGAATTTGCCACGTCATCTCGCGAATCACAATCGCCTCCACCGGGTGTCGTCCGGCGTGTGGATCAAAGATCCCGATGCGTCTTTCGGCTATTCCGACGGTGAAGAAGCAGAAAGCTATATCGCACAAAGCATTGCACAAGCGACCGATCGAGGATCATTATCGACGGAGCTTGCTAGCCAGATTCGGGACTGGTCATCGGAATATCACCTTTCCCCACTTCGATCAAACCTGCTGCGGGCGCTTAACCTCGATG
>DUBL01000198.1:0-10041 GCA_012960345.1 Gammaproteobacteria bacterium
GGCAGGTTCAGTCAGTGTGAGGGCCATCGTCGTACGCTTACCCCGTAGCAACCTGCGTCATTACCCTATTGGTTAAGATTCTATCATGCCCAATGTCACTTATCGCACGGTTTAGCGATTATTCACAGCCCCTCAATCCGTTTTTCGATAGCGCTCAACACCCCCCGAAGTATATTGACCTCATCCTCCTCGAGCGCACGGCGAGTAAAAATACGTCGTATTTTTCGAAATAACTTGTCCGAGGGCTGTTCCAGAAAGCCCGCAGCGTGCAGCACCCGCTCGAAATGCGCTACAAACCCCTCGACCATACCCGATGTGGCAAGGAGATCCTTACCCATGGTTGGTCTATCCGATGCCGCCGAACCATTCCGCAACAACGCGGTCTTACGCAACTCATAAGCCAATAAGAGCACCGCGCTGGCAAGATTTAACGAGGCATGATTCACGTCCACCGGTGCGGTGACAAACAATTGGCAGCGGTCCAACTGTCTGTTTGTCAATCCCCGAGACTCCCGCCCAAACAAGATAGCCGCCCGTTGTTGATGGGACGCATCCAGTACCACCGGGGCCATTTCTGAGGGACTCATCACCGGCCATGACACGGATCGTGTGCGAGCCGTACTACCCACGATGAGACCACAATCGGCAATCGCATCATCCAGACTCGAAAAGACCCGTGCCGCTGATAGTAACGCCTCACCACTCGCCGCCCGCGCCGTAGCATCTGGCGAGGGAAACGCTTGTGGCCTCACTAACCGTAAGTCGCTGAGCCCCATATTCACCAACGCTCTCGCTGCCGCACCGATGTTTCCGGGATGCGTTGTTTCTACCAGTACGATACAAATGGATCCCAACATCGAGTCCAACGGGGTATTCGTTTCCATATCCATAACAAAATTTCCCCCGCCGCACGTTACAATCCAAACGCCAACCCTTGACTATCCTGTCCACCATCTGGCGCATGATGCCCCGATGGCGGATCAACCACTAGTTATCCTAACCGATTCATTACAAAAACATGCCCTCACACCCCATGGTGAACACGGCTATTCGGGCTGCTAGAGAAGCGGGGAAAATCATTCTCAGCTACCTCGGTCGCCTTGACAGTCACGACATTTCTAGCAAAGGCCAACGGGACTTCGTGACCCGGGCCGACCAGGACGCCGAAGCGGCAATATTAGATGTTGTCTGTAGCGCGTACCCCGAACATGGTGTCATCGCAGAGGAAAGCGGTGAAAAGCCTGGTGGCGAATACACTTGGGTCATTGATCCGCTCGATGGCACAACCAACTTCATTCACGGCTACCCGCATTTTTGCGTTTCCATCGCAGTCCTGCGTAACGGGCAGCCCGAGCATGGTGTGATATTTGATCCCCACCGAGGCGATTTATTCTGCGCCAGTCGTGGTGGCGGTGCACAGCTCAATGATCGACGCATTCGGACCACTCGCCATAAGCGCTTGAACGAGGCCCTACTAGTGACGGGCTTCCCTATCCGACGATCTGACCTGATCGATCCGTGGATGAGAACCTTTCGCGCCTTGTTGCCCCAAGCGGGCGGCATTCGACGTACCGGCTCGGCAGCTCTTGATCTCGCCTATGTGGCTGCCGGTCGATTTGATGGCTTCTGGGAGTTCGGTCTGCACCCATGGGATATGGCAGCCGGTGCCTTATTAGTCCGTGAGGCCGGCGGCCTCATTGCAGACCTCGATGGTGGCCAGAATTTTCTAAGCACAGGAAATGTGGTCAGTGCCAACCCCTACATATTTAATGAACTTCTGCACCGAATCAACGACCGTTTCAATAAATCCTGACAACATGGACGCAAACTCGTCCTCCACAACACACACACCGATGATGCGACAGTACCTGTCCATCAAGGCTCAGCACCCCAACGATCTATTGTTTTATCGTATGGGTGATTTCTACGAACTTTTTTATGATGATGCGGAGAAAGCCGCTGCATTACTGGATATCACCCTCACTAGCCGTGGCCAATCGGCGGGTGCGCCGGTACCCATGGCCGGTGTACCGGCGCGCAGCGCTACCGAATACCTCGCTCGGTTAGTAAAAGCCCAACAAACCGTCGCCATCTGTGAACAGCTTGGGCCGGCGACCGGAAACAAAGGCTTAGTCGAGCGCAAAGTCGTTCGAGTGATCACGCCCGGAACGCTAACAGACGAAGGGTTGCTTTACTCCAAGAATGAAAATGTTCTTGCGGCCCTATGGTGCGATTCACCGCGCTGGGCGATTGCCACGCTCGAACTATCCAGTGGCCGCTTTTGCGCACAAGAATTCGACCATGTCAATGCGGCCCTTGATGATCTGGCTCGCCTGCAGCCAGCCGAATTGATTACTGGAGAGGGCATAGCTGCACAGACACTTTGTCTAGCCGACACCACGACGCATCGCTCGATTCCAGAGTGGCATTTTGATCATGAACAAGCAGTGACCCGTCTTTGCACCCTGTTTGGAACTCAGGACCTGGCCTCATTTGGCTGTGAGGAGTTTCCTCTGGCAACCGCCACAGCGGGCGCACTGATTGGACACGTACAGAACCTCAATAACGGGGCCATGCCACACGTAAGAGACCTCGTTATGCGCCAGCCTAGCGATTACCTGTTGGTTGACCCGGCCACACGCCGGCATCTGGAGATTGACCAGGTCATCGCAGGATCCGGTGGAGTAAGCCTGGTCCATCTTTTCGACCATTGCGCCACTGCGATGGGCAGCCGACAGTTGGGGCGATGGTTACGCGATCCAGTTCGCAACCAAGACGAACTGAAACAACGACATGATGCCATCGACGACCTTAGCCACGACGCGATAGGCGAAACCTTACGCGCTGACTTACGACAAATTGGCGATATCGAGCGAATTATTGCGCGAGTAGCCCTTCGCAGTGCTCGACCACGTGACTTGCTTCGACTCCGTCAGGGCCTGACTCTACTGCCCGGCATCGAACACGCCTTGGGGGACCGAATTTCGAAACGATTGAGTGAATTGGCTACCGATTGCCAACGGCAGCCCGATCTGCAACAACTCCTGGAACGAGCCATTCAAGATGAACCTTCAACCCAATTGCGCGAAGGCAACGTGATCCGGGATGGATACAGTCTCGAACTCGATGAATTACGCGATCTGAACGAGGACAGCGGTGCATTTCTCCTGCAGCTGGAGTCCAACGAACAGGAACGCACCGGCATCCGTAATTTGCGGGTCAGTTTTAATCGCGTCCATGGTTATTTCATTGAACTGCCACGGTCAAGATCCGATGAAGCACCGGATAATTACCAACGCCGTCAGACCCTGAAAAACTCTGAACGATTTATCACCGATGAACTGAAGCGTTTCGAAGAACGAGCCCTCAGTGCGCGGGAACGATCTTTAGCGCTCGAACGGAGCCTTTACGACGCGCTTCTGACGATGCTGGCAGACTATGTCACACCACTCCAGCGCTTGGCTCAAGCGCTGGCCCAACTGGACACGTTGGTGAATCTATCAATCACCGCACAACGTTTGCGACTAACCCGACCTCAGTTCACCGATGAAGCGGTTCTTGAAATCAAGGCTGGGCGCCATCCCGTGGTCGAAGACTCACTCGCCACGGCGTTCGTTCCCAATGACCTTGATCTAGATCAGGATCATCGAATGCTGATGATCACCGGCCCCAACATGGGCGGCAAAAGCACCTATCTTCGCCAGTGCGCGTTAATCACCTGGCTGGCCCATACCGGTGCATTTGTCCCGGCCGAGCAGGTGCGGATCGGACCCATTGATCGTATATTCACACGCATCGGCGCCTCAGACGATCTCGCCAGCGGTCGGTCAACCTTTATGGTTGAGATGACAGAAATGGCCTATATACTGCGGCACGCCGGACCATCCAGCCTGGTGCTGGTCGACGAAATCGGCCGTGGCACTAGCACCTATGACGGCCTCGCGCTGGCTTACGCCTGTGCACTGGATCTTGCGACCCGCGTGCGGGCCTACACCTTGTTTTCCACTCACTACTTTGAACTAACCCAGTTACCCGAACTGGCCCCATCAGCCACTAACGTTCACCTAGAGGCGGTTGAGCATGCCGGCGAGGTGACTTTCCTTTACCAGGTCCAGCCCGGACCGGCCGATCGGAGTTATGGGCTCCAGGTTGCCCGCCTGGCAGGCATGCCAGAACCAGTGCTCCACGACGCCCGGACACGTCTTGCCCAGCTCGAACAGCACAACGCACACCCGCTATCTCATTCCGTTGAGGCAAACGAACAAGTTCACCTATTTGAGCAAATGACGACCCATTTACCGGCACAATTTCTGAACAAAATTCGACAACTTGAGCCAGATGCCACCAGCCCACGCGACGCATTGGCATTATTGTACGAGCTCAGAGCGTTAATCGATGACCCCAAGAACGAGCCCGCTCGTACCAGTCCTACTGACACTCACCGAGCATATTGATTAGAATCGGGTCTGCAGGGTCGTGGACCATCGCCATTGTGACCCATTGCCTGCATTCATCCAGGAGAGATTACGTTGACTTACGTCGTTACCGAATCGTGTATTAAATGCAAACTTACCGACTGTGTCGAAGTGTGTCCCGTCGACTGTTTTCATGAGGGACCTAACTTTCTCGTCATCGATCCGGAAGAATGTATTGACTGCAGTCTGTGTGAACCTGAATGCCCGGTTGATGCTATCTATGCAGAAGACGACCTCCCCGAAGGCCAGGAAAATTTTCTCCAACTCAACACTGAACTCTCCCAACACTGGCCGGTGATCACCGAAATGAAATCCCCGCCTGATGACGCAGACGACTGGCGCGAGGTTAAAGATAAACTTCAGCACCTGGATCGCGCACTAACCTGACATTCGTTGTCGGCAGCCACCCGGATCAGCCACTGACACCGGTCACTTTAGATCGAGACATCACCGGGGTGTTCACAGGCACATCACACCGGAGCTCTGCACGCTCCTTCGTTGCGGCCGTGGTCGGATTTGCCCTGGCGAGTGCACCCTTCGCCTGTCAGTCCGGAGCCATCTATGTGCTCATCGATCACCTCGGTCGCACCTTGTACACGGATCGGCCCGACCGTTATCCCGACTACACTCGGCTGACCGAACGAGCCGCGCGGGAAACACTCAAGCGTTCTTCGCGACGACCAAGCGAAAAAAGTCGCGGGCAAACCGATATTGATCAATTAATAGCGGTAACCGCCATCAGAAATAATTTGGATAGCGCCCTGCTCAAGGCCGTCGTTCATGCAGAATCAAGTTTTAACCCGCGCGCACGATCCAAGCGCGGAGCCCTAGGACTCATGCAGTTGATGCCGAGGACAGCAAAACACTACGGCGTGCGCAACGCTTTTGATCCTAAACAAAATCTGACGGGGGGTGCCCGTCATCTTCGGAATCTTCTGAAGCGTTTCAATGGGGACGAAACGCTGGCGTTAGCGGCCTATAACGCCGGTGAAACTGCCGTCAAACGCCACGGCGGTATACCGCCTTACGCAGAAACTCGCGTCTACGTGCAACGAGTACAGCGATTACGGCGAACCTACCAACAGCAGTAATAAGTGCACCACCGCGTTGGTCAATAACCCAGCCACGACATCGTCCGCCACAATGGCAACCCCCCCCTTGAACCGCCGTTCTATCCAATCGATGGGTGGCGGTTTAAAAATATCAAGAACACGAAAAATGGCAAAAGCAATCACGACCACCCATAACTTAGCCGGTAGAAATGCCATGGCCACCACAAAACCTGCCACCTCATCGATAACGATAACGCCAGGATCCTCCTGGCCAAGTTGATGCTCGACACGATCGGCAACCATTATTGCCACCCCCACCAGCGCCACGCACACGATCGCATAAAGCCAAGGACCCAAGAACGCCAACAACAACACCAGGGGTACCGCTAACAGCGTGCCAAAAGTACCAGGACCCATGGGCACCAAACCCACACCCAATCCAAACGCGACCCAACGAACCGGGCTACGACCCATGCGCACGGGCCGGTTCAAGAATCCCCTTCCCCGATAACAGGCCAAAGGTGCTCATAACCAGCTCGGCTCGGCCCCGCAATGGGTACACCCGCACGGGTCAACACAATGCCGGCCTGATCGGTGATGCAGCCGATATCCGTTAGAGAAACTCCTGCTTCTTTGCTCAGCCTACGCATTCGCTCACTCTTCGCTTGCGGAACGGTCATACAAAGCTCGTAGTCATCTCCACCGGTTAAAGCCCAAGTCATCCGATCGTCCAAGGGATAGGATTCGCCGGCAGGCGACAGTGGCAACGATGTCGCTTCGATGATCGCCCCAGCCTGACCGCTCGCACCGACAATCTGTCCAAGATCTGCCAGCAAACCATCGGAAATATCGATCACTGCCGAAGCAAGGCCATACAGCGCCTGGCCAATACCGATCCGGGGCGTGGGACGATGCAATCGATCCAGTAGCCATCTGGTTTCGCTACCGCCACTAGCGAGCGACTGTTCGCCCAAGGCAAGCGCCAGGGCGGCATCACCGATAGTGCCGGTTATCCAGACTCGATCACTCACTCCAGCTCCTGACCGTGTTAAAGCCTGGCCGGCTGAAACCCAGCCACCTGCGGTTACGCTAACACACAGGGGTCCACGCGTCGTGTCGCCGCCCACCAAAGCCACATCGTATTGGGAAGCTAGGCTGAAGAAGCCCTCACTGAATTGGCCAAGCCAACGCTCATTGGCTTCAGGCAAAGTCAAATTCAATAATGCCCAGATAGGAACCGCCCCCATCGCCGCCAGATCACTAAGATTAACGGCGAGGGCCTTGTAGCCCAGATTATCGGCCCCATCAGTCGCGCGGAAATGGACCCCTTCAACCAAGGTGTCGGTCACTACCACCAACTCATGCGCCTCAGGCACCTGCAGAATCGCACCGTCATCACCGATGCCCAAACGGACCTGCCCCTGCCTTGTCGGTCTATCGAAAAACCGCTGAATTAGGTCGAATTCCCTCACTGGTCTCCTCGACACACGAAGCAATGCTAGACGTCAGAACCTGTTTTCCGTCCCAGCACCGTAGCCAGTCGATCCAGCACACCATTCACAAATCGATACGCCTCCTCCGCGCCAAAGAGTCGACTCATCTCAATCGACTCATCCAACACCACACGCGTCGGCGTATCGGTCTGATACTCCAACTCATACGCACCTAAACGCAGAACCGCCCGTTCGACAGGGTCCACCGTCGCCAGATCACGATCGAGACAGCCGGCCAGTCGCGCATCTATCGAATCGCGATGGTTGGAGACTTCCTCCAACAAGTGATAGAAATAAGCATGATCCACTTCCGCTTGTTTGGAATCTTCGAGAAAATTGAGTTTGATCTCATTGACACTCTGGTCCATTATCTCCCCTTGATAAAGCGCCTGGACCGCGCGGCGTCGCGCCATATGGCGTCGTCCTCCGCTCATTAACCCGCCCCGGGCTCGTCAACATACCCGGTGACCTCTAGACCATACCCTGACAAGGCATGCGTTCGCCTGGGCGTGCCCAATACCCGAACTTGCCGCACTCCGAGATTCGCCAGAATCTGGCTACCGGCCCCGAGCATACGAAGGTCATACCCATCCTCTTCTTGTACCGCGCCCAAGTTGCTTTCACCGCGCAAGCGCCGTTCCAAACCACCTGCATCTTCACTATATTCGAGCAGAATGAGCACACCTTGCTCTTCTTCGGACAACCGCCGCAACGCCTGATCGACCGTCCAACGCACTACACCACGCGCCTCGCCGAGAAGATCAAACACTCCCCGATGACTTTGCACACGAACCATGACTTCAGCGGTCCCATCAATCACTCCCCGGACAATCGCAAGGTGAGTCGAGCGAAGTTCGCTGTCCTCGTAAATAATTCCTCTGAAATCACCATACCGCGTCGAGATCGCATGTTCTGATACTCGCCATACGGTCGGTTCTGACCCCAACCGGTAACGAATCAAATCGGCAATGGTTCCAATTCGCAGGTCGTGAGTGCTCGCGAACGTTACTAGATCAGACAGGCGTGCCATCGTGCCATCGGGGTTGAGAATTTCACAGATAACGCTGGCCGGCACGAGCCCACTGAGCCGTGCGAGATCTATTCCCGCCTCTGTATGTCCCGCCCGAGTCAGGACGCCACCAGGCTGCGCCATAATAGGAAAAACATGGCCTGGCGTCACAATATCTTTTGCGCCCGCATTCTCCCGCACGGCCGTCTGTATGGTTCTCGCACGATCCGCAGCCGAAATCCCCGTGGTGACGCCATCCGCGGCTTCTATTGAAACGGTAAAATTAGTGCTATATCGCGAGTTATTCTGGTTAACCATCAAAGACAGGTTTAATTGCCTACAACGTTCTTCTGTGAGCGCAAGGCAAATCAGTCCCCGTCCCTGTCCAGCCATGAAATTAATGTCGTTGGCACTCACGAATTCAGCCGCGATAACAAGATCACCTTCGTTCTCACGATCTTCGTCATCGACCAGTATCACCATCTTGCCACGCCGATAGTCCTCGAGAACATCCTCAATCGGGCTGACCTCACTCGAGGACGACGTGAAATGCTGGGAATCTGTCACAGCGTATCGTTACCTATCAGTGTGTGGTGGTTATTTGTTGACGCGTAAGTCTGCTCGACCTGCCGTGCTCGCTCAAGGTAACGCGCCACTAAGTCGACTTCCACATTGACACTATCGCCGCATACCCGCTGCCCAAGGGTTGTCATCTCGAGCGTATGGGGAATAACGTTAACACTCACCCAAACGCCATCCTCCTCATCGCGAACCTGATTGACTGTCAAGCTAACACCATCTAGTGCGAGCGACCCCTTTTCTGCCAGAAACGAAGCCAGAGACGACGCAACCTTGAATTCCATCCATCGCGAGCGCATCACTTCCTTCACATTCATCAAAGTAGCGAGGCCATCAACGTGACCGGCCACCAAGTGTCCACCGAACAGCGACTCGGCCGACATGGAGGCCTCAAGGTTGACCTGGTTTCCCGCTTTCAGTTGCCCAAGGTTCGTGCGATCTAGCGTCTCATTGGACACATCAAATTCAAGCACTTCCCAGTCCAGTCGACTGACAGTCAAGCACCCCCCGTTAACGGCAATGCTGTCACCGAGCCTGACAGGTAACGACCATTCTCCCTGCGGCCTAAGCGCCAGCACGCGTTCCTGACTAGTGCCGGTCAATCCGACCACGGTGCCTTGCCTCTGGACAATACCGGTAAACATTAGGCTTCCCGCCGCTCTGCCCGCAGGCTAACTCGAAGATCGCGCCCCAACCGCTCAACTTGATTAATCTCAAATCTGAGTCGATGTTCCAGACTGACCACTTCCGGCAGAGCAAACATGCCCCGGCCCTCTGAGCCCAACAGATCTGGCGCCAGATAAATCAACAATTCGTCAATTAATCCGGCCGCGGCAAATGCACCAGCAAGACCCGCCCCCGCTTCAACCAAAACCTCGTTACATCGACGGCGACCCAATTCATCGATCAACGCCGCGAGGTTAACGCGACCCGATTCATCGGGCAAGGTGATGGATTCCGTGCGCGAATCAAAGGCATCGCTCTTGTCGCGTCTCGGACCAGCACTTGCCACGAGCACGGCACCGTCGACACCGAAAAGCGCCGCTTTCGAGCTGAGCTGTCCTTTGCTATCGATAATGACACGCAGCGGCTGAACAACGGGCTCTGTCAGTCTCGCGTTAAGTCGTGGATTATCAGCGTCCACCGTACCCATTCCGGTCACCACGGCGCAACTGCCGGCACGCAGGCGGTGAACATCTTCCCTTGAATCGTCGCAGCTGATCCACTGACTGCTCCCATCACTGGCCGCCGTTCGACCATCCATCGATGCGGCCAGTTTCACTCGAATTCGCGGTCGACCCGTCTGCATTCGCCGAATAAATCCTGGATTCAATGCTGCCGCTCGCTTGCCCTCCACACCAACAATCACTTCCATGCCCGCGTCGCGCAAACGTTGAAAACCCTTGCCGGCCACCGCCGGGTTTGGATCTTGC
>DUBL01000198.1:10051-16813 GCA_012960345.1 Gammaproteobacteria bacterium
AAGACCCGTACGATTCCGGCACTGATCAATGCCTCCACACAAGGGCCCGTTCGCCCCGTATGGCTACACGGCTCAAGCGTGACGACCGCCTGCGCATCGCGGGCAGCCTCACCCGCAGCCTGTAACGCATTGACCTCTGCATGTGCAGATCCCGCGCGTTCATGCCAGCCCTCCGCAATCACCTTGGATCCCTTCACAATCAAACAACCCACCACTGGGTTAGGTTTGGTTGTATACCGCCCTCGCTCTGCTATCTCCAATGCACGCGCCATATGCGTGTTATCTATTAAAGCATTACTCGTCATTGGCATCGTTCGCTGTTGGGATCAGAGAGAGTTGCCCGGCTTGTGTCGTTTCACCGCGAGAAGAGCCGAGTTGCCGAATCTCCTCTGCAAACGCCGCCGCATCCTGAAACTGGCGATAAACCGAGGCATAGCGAACATACGCTACTTCGTCGACGCCCATAAGCGTGTCCATTACTGCTTCCCCAATCTGCCTTGATTCAATTTCACGCACCCCCATGACACTCAATCTCCGGCACAGATCCACCACCATGACTTCTAACATCCCCGCATCCACAGGCCGTTTCTCCAACGCCCGCTCGAGACCATGTCGAAGTTTATCTTCATTGAATGCTTCGTGGCTGCCGTCGCGTTTCACCACTCTCGGCGGTTCGAGCGCCAAACGTTCCAACGTATTAAATCGGGCTTGGCAGGACTGGCATTCTCGACGCCGGCGAACTGTGTCACCACTATTTGCGAGACGCGAGTCGATGACTCGGGTGTCATCATTGGCACACACCGGACACCACATAGCCCCAGTTAGGGTGGGACGGCCTTTGCCTTACGGCAAAGCGTCCGCTTCAGCCCCTTCCTTTTTAACCGGCAACATGTCCTCGCGAGAAATGCCGAGAACAAGCACCGTGGGATTGGCAATGAAGATGGAGGAATAAGTCCCGATTAACACACCGACCAGAAGCGCTGTAGCAAATCCGTTAATGACTTCCCCGCCGATGATCAGCAAAGTCAAGACCACGAGCAACGTGGTCAGCGAGGTTAATATCGTCCGCGACAGTGTCTGGTTTACCGAGGTATTCATAATTTCAGTCGGTGTGCCGCGTCGCATTTTTCGAAAATTTTCTCTCACCCGATCAAAAACAACGATCGTGTCATTCAAGGAATATCCGATGATCGCAAGAATTGCAGCAAGCACCGGGAGGGAAAATTCAAGGCCAAGAACAGAAAATACGCCGACGGTGATTAACACATCGTGAACCAGCGCCGCGACCGCACCGATAGCAAAACGCCACTCAAACCGCCAAGATACATAAATCAGAATACCTAACAACGCGTAAAGCATTGCAAGCCCACCCTTCTCGGTCAACTCTTCTCCAACCTGTGGGCCCACGAACTCTACTCGTCGCATCTGCACAGCACACCGGCCGCTCGTGCCATTATCGGAGAGACACTGCTGCAGATCACCGCTGGCGGCGGTCACCAGCGTTTCTTTATACGGCGAGCGCAACGCCACCATGATTCGGCTACTGACCTGCGCCGCGTTTTCAATGGCGCTCGCCGGGAGCCGCACCAGAATATCCTTCGACGTTCCAAAATACTGAACCAATGCGGACTCAAACCCCGCGTTCGCGATTAAGTCTCGAACCGAACTCGCCTCCACACTCTCTTCATAAGCCACCTCGACCAGAGTGCCCCCCGTAAAATCGATACCGAAAGCAAGACCACGCACGCCAAGAGATACTATCCCGATAACAATCAGCACAGCCGACACAATGCCAGCCAAACCCCGACGGCCTAGAAAATCGATGCGTGGTTCGCGTTTAAGAAAATACATGGGTCAAGTTAGATAGCAAGTTTCTCGACTCGCTTTCCGCCATAGAAAAGATTAACCAGCCCGCGCGTCAATATGATAGCTGTGAACATAGACGTCACGATGCCGATGCTGAGCGTTACCGCGAAACCTTTGATCGGCCCGGTACCAAAATTAAACAATACCAGTGCCGCAATTAGCGTTGTAATGTTGGCATCCACAATGGTCGACAGTGCCCGGTTGTAACCCATGTGAATACTGGCCTGGGGAGAATTACCAATGCCAAGCTCTTCACGGATGCGCTCAAAGATAAGCACATTGGCATCTACCGCCATACCCACAGTCAGTACGATACCCGCCACACCCGGTAGCGTCAGTGTCGCCTGAAACACAGACAAAACGGCGACCATCAGCACCAGATTAAGTGTCAGCGCGACGTTAGCGAAAAGACCAAATGTTCGGTAGTAGATAAACATGAAAATCAGAACCAAACCGAAACCAATCACCACCGATCGAAAGCCCTGGCTGATATTGGCCTGACCAAGACTCGGGCCCACGGTACGCTCTTCAATAATCTCGACAGGTGCTGCCAATGAACCGGCCCGGAGCATCAACGCGAGATCCTGGCCTTCGGTCACGCTATCAAGCCCTTCAATCTGGAATCGCTTTCCCAGTTGATCCCGAATAACAGGCGCCGTGATCACCTCTTCAATGCGCTGACTGGTACGCAACGTCCTTCCCTGTGGCCCCTTTTGCGGCCGACCTTTCGCGTCGGTCTTGATCTTCGAGCGCGTCTCGATATAAAGCACAGCCATCCGTTTGCCAATATTCTTGCCCGTGACACGCTGGTTGATACGAGCGCCCGCAGCGTCCAACGTAATACTCACAATAGGCCCACCAGTTTGGGTATCGATACTGGCCGCCGCATCAACGATATTGTCACCGGAATACATCACACGATGCTTCAACAAGATCGGTCGCCCATCTCGCATATGAAATATTCTTGAGCCGGGTGGGGGCGATCCCGTGAGCGCTGAATCAATGTTGTGTTCTTCATCAACGAGCATCATTTCCAGCGTTGCCGTTCGTCCTAGGATTCTTTTGGCTCGAGCGGTGTCTTGAACCCCCGGCAACTGGACCACGATACGTCGGTCTCCCTGCCGCTGGACCACTGGCTCGGCAACCCCCAATTCATCGATTCGATTTCGAAGCGCGGTGATGTTTTGCTCTAGCGCGAACTCTGATAACTCGTCTTTCGCGCGTTGACTCAACCGCGCAAGCACTCTATCCGGTGCAGCTTCTTCAATCGCAGTTAGCTCGAGGTCCGGCAACTCTCGTAAAATAGTCTCACGCGCCTTATCCTGATCGCTGACTGTTCGAAGCGTGATATCGATTCCCCCTTCGCTTTTTCGTCGAACACCTCGATGACGCACATTCGCCGTGCGCAAGGTACTCCTAAGATCGGCAACGTAACGTTCCTCCATACGCCGAATCGCGCCCTCCATATCCACTTCCATCAGAAAATGCACGCCACCACGAAGGTCGAGCCCAAGATACATCGGTCGCGCGGACATCGACTCAAACCATGGCGGTGCAGCAGGGAGTAGTGTCAAAGCAATCGTATAGCGACCTTTAAGTTCACTTTCAAATAGATCACGGGCTTTTAACTGTGCCCCTGGAGTGGAAAATCGAAAACTCGCGCCCTTGGCATCCAATACCCCTCGAATCAGCCCCGATTCCGGTTCAGCCACCAGGGCACTTAATCGATCAAAATCGACACTACTCAGAGCCGTACCGCGCGAGCCACGCACCTGTATGCCTGGGTCGTCTCCAAATAGATTAGGGAAAGCAAAGAAAATACCTGGCACGATCACGCCCACGATGATCAGCCACTGCCACCACCCGTACCGATTCAACATAGTATTATCTCGAGCCTTTCATCAGACGCTAACGCTGTCAACTTTCACCAGACAGACCGCGCCTATTTTTTCAACTTTTTAATGCCAGCGTCGCTGTCGGCGGCTGTCCCTTTAGGCATCATCTGTGCCACCGCATGACGCTGGACTCGAACGATTGTGTCACGGGCCACTTCAATCGATACAAAGCTATCATCAAGCTCGATGATTGTGCCGAGAAGCCCACCATTGGTTACCACGTCATCGCCCTTTTCCATCGCAGCGATCATTTGCTTGTGCTGCTTGGCTTTCTTTTGTTGTGGTCGAATCAGCAGGAAATAAAACAAAACAAAGATAATAACCAGTGGCGCCATACTGAGTAATCCACCACCACCACCACCTGTCTGAGCCCAGGCATCGGAAATAAAGAAATTCATAGCTCGTTTATCGTCTATCAGTGTGCGCAAAGGCGCGTGATTATGCCACAGGCGGGTTACCCGACTGGAATTGTGCAAGAAAATCAAGGCGAAATGCCGCAAATCCCTTGCTTTTTATTTCTTTTCGGACAGAAGCCATCAACCGTTGGAAAAAATGGAGGTTGTGAATGGTACCCAGACGCGGGCCTAACATTTCACCCGTGGTGTAAAGATGGCGCAGATAACTTCGACTGTATTGACGGCAGGTCGGACAGGGGCACTGTGCATCTACCGGATTGGTGTCCGAACGATGAACAGCGTTCTTCAATTTAACAATGCCTCGGTCAGTATATAGCCAACCATTGCGCGCATTGCGCGTTGGCAACACACAGTCAAATAAGTCGATGCCTGCCGCCACACCGGCCAGCAAGTCCTCCGGCTTACCCACCCCCATCAGATACCGCGGCTTTCCTGCGGGCATGTAGGGCACGATCTCTCCAAGTATCTGATACATATCCGCTGTCGGCTCCCCCACCGACAATCCACCCAATGCATAGCCATCAAATTCCATTTCTACCAATGCATCGAGTGACTCTCGTCGAAGATCCTCGTAAAACCCTCCTTGGGCAATGCCGAACAATGCCTGGGCCTCATTGGCATGGACGTCTCGGCAGCGCTGCGCCCAGCGAAGTGATCGCAACATGGAAACTCGCGCCTCCTCTCGCTCCGCGGGGTAACGAGTGCACTCATCAAACACCATCGCAATGTCAGAACCTAGTGCATTCTGAATGCCCATCGACTCTTCTGGACCGATAAAAACTGCCGCGCCATTAAACGGCGAGCGAAACGCCACTCCTTGTTCGGTAATATCACGCGGCTTGGCAAGACTCCACACCTGGAACCCACCAGAGTCCGTCAGGATTGGCCCTGACCAACGCATAAACTCATGCAAACCCCCATGTCGACTAATGATGTCGATGCCCGGACGCAGGCTTAGGTGAAATGTATTGCCCAAGATGATTTGGCTACCACTGGATCGTACTTCCTCCACTGTCACCGTCTTCACTGCGGCTGACGTGCCGACGGGCATGAACGCGGGTGTCTGAATCTCTCCACGGACCAGTTTCACCCAGCCGCACCGCGCCGCATGGTCTCGGGCTTCGATGTGAAATTGCAGGCTCACGCGGCCACCTTATCAAGCCACATCGCATCACCGTAACTAAAAAACCGATAATCAGCGTCAATCGCATGCCGGTACGCCGCCATTACTCGCTCACTTCCTGCAAAGGCACTGACCATCATTAACAAAGTGGACCGGGGTAGATGAAAATTCGTTATCAGGCAGTCGACTACTCGAAATGCATAACCTGGATAAATAAACAAATCTGTATAACCTTTAAACGGGATCAGCTGCCCTCCGGAAACGGCACTCTCTAACGCCCGTACCACGGTGGTACCGACCGCAATGACGCGCCCGCCTGCGCGTCGCGCCTTCTCGATCGATTCAATGACCGACTCGGGCACCGAATACCACTCGGAGTGCATACGATGCGCCGTCAGGTCGGAATCTCGCACTGGCTGAAAAGTTCCTGCGCCTACGTGCAAAGTAATCATGGCAATGGTTATACCTGCGCTTTCCAATTCGCTCATCATCGATTGGTCGAAGTGCAGTCCGGCGGTTGGCGCAGCAACTGCCCCGGGGGAGGTCGAAAACACTGTCTGATAATGCACGTCATCTAAGGAAGATGCCCGACGATTTATGTAAGGGGGTAACGGGAGGTGGCCTTCCGCCTGTAAGACAACGCGTATTGGCTGACCGCCACTCACACGCAGTTTATAAAAAGCCCCTTCTTTTCCTTCGACGGCAATGACAACACCACCGTCCGTCATAATACTCGTTCCCACACGGGGTGCTTTGCTGGCCTTGATCTGCCCAACAAACGTATCTACTTCAACATTTCGTTCAAAAAGAATTTCGATGCGACCACCGGTTGTAGCTTTCCGGCCATACAACCTTGCTCGAAGAACTTGTGTGTTGTTAAACACCAGAATATCGCCTGAGCGCAACAGATACTTGATATCAGGGAATTGTCCATCGATCAGTTCGCCAACACGTGGCATCTGAAGGAGCCGACAGGCGGCGCGTTCCAACAACGGGGATTGCGCTATCCGATCGGGCGGGAGATGAAAATCGAATCTCTTAGGGTCCACACGCTGGTTCCACTACTGTTTAGCCGAGTAACTTAAAACCCGAATGATACCGATTCCCGCGCACCTCCCATCGTTCTTGTTTCGAATCGATCGCCCCGCAATAGGGTCCTTCAACAGCGAGTTTAGCCCTGTGTTCTTTCCGTTAATACTGCCATATGCATCATTAATGGGTATAGTCGTTTTGTTTATGACCTTTATTCCTAACTACCAACGAGGCGACCAATCCGAATGAGCACACGACAGATTCTTATCCTTGGCGCATCGTACGGCTCTTTGTTGGCCACTAAACTGCTGTTTACAGGGCACCGTCTCCATCTAGTGTGCCTACCCCCAGAAGCCCAATTAATCAATCGAGAAGGGACGGTATTACGGATACCGGTGAAGGGACGAGAGGGTCTGGTAGAGATTCGATC
>DUBL01000199.1:0-1078 GCA_012960345.1 Gammaproteobacteria bacterium
CCAGCATTGCCATGATCGGCTGTTCCATCATTCGCGCGATCGGCCGATAACTCCGCCGATGACAAGGACTCACACCTATTTTCAACAGTCCCGCCAGGTGGAGCTTCGTTGGATAACCTTTATGTTGCGCAAGTCCATACCCCGGATAACGTGATTCCAATTTAATCATGAGGGCATCCCGGGCTGTTTTCGCCAAAATAGATGCGGCCGAGATCTCCGCAATCAGGCTGTCACCCTTAATAAGCGCTTCACCTGGTACCCTGATTTTTGGATAATACTTCCCGTCGACGAGCGCAAAATCCGGCAAAATGCCGAGCAACTCAACCGCTCTTTTCATAGCCAATAAACTGGCGTGATGAATATTTAATTGATCGATTTCTTCGACGCTGGCCATTGCTATCGACCATGCAGGCGCTGACTCTCGTATCAAACGGGCCTGATCCCAACGATCTTTCGGGCGCATCTGCTTGGAGTCCTTGATTCTTGGGTGGTTCCCCGCGGTTGGAAAGATCACCGCCGCAGCGACGACGGGCCCTGCCAGGGCTCCGCGCCCCGCCTCATCAATTCCAACCAGTCGTCTCATCCATTAGCCCCAGCCGTCAAATTAGCCACGATGTCTCCGACCGTTTCAGGTGTATCTTTGCATAACATTGCCCTTATCCCCCGAAGCGACGTCACGAGCGACGTGCGTTTAACCTCATTGTCCAAAAGGCTGATCACCTCTGACGCAATTGCTTTGGGAGTTGCTCGGTATTGCAGGAATTCTGCCACCTTTGGCTCGTCCATTAAGTAATTGGGCATCGAAACATATCGCAGTCTCGAGACACATTTTATGAAGAGAAAAGTCAACCAGGACACTTTGTAAGTCACCACCATCGGTCGAGCAAGAATAGCCGCTTCCAGTGCCGCCGTGCCTGAGGCCACCACCACCACATCTGCTAGCGCCATCATCTCCATAGCTCGCCCTACTGTTGGCACCCAATGCAAGTCCTCAAGGAGATCTTTCACTTGTGCAGGGTCATGCGAGAAGTCACAGTCCATTTCAAATATAAATTCGTAAGCATGTTCAAGGGCCCAT
>DUBL01000199.1:1088-2796 GCA_012960345.1 Gammaproteobacteria bacterium
GAAATTGAATTCCAGGGCGTTGAACACTAGGTCGTTGAGCTACTCTAACCAGCAAAGGACCCAACCGTTTAATCTCACTAGGTCGGCTTCCTGGCAGAAGCGCCACAATTTCCTTTCCCCGATCAATGCCTAAGTTCGACAACCCGGGATCATCAAGCACGGGCGCTAACGCTCGCGCTATCGGATGACCAACAAAAACGGCCGGAACCCCACGAGCTGTAAAATATTCGATTTCAAAAGGGAACAACACCATCAGTACATCGACCGCTTGGCGAATCTTATTAATGCGGTAACTGCGCCAGGCCCAAACGGTCGGTGCCACATAATGGATAATCTTTATACCGGCTAACTTAAGTACCTTTTCAAGAGTCAGATTGAAATCAGGCACATCGATGCCAATAAAGAGATCCGGTGGATCACGCAAAAAGTGGCGTGTCAGATGTTTTCTTATTGATAGTATTCGGAAAACATGTCGCGCCAACCCTTCGAGACCTACAAAAGAGATCTCCGACATATCGTACAGGCATTCAGTCCCTGCGGCCCGCATCTGCGCTCCTCCGACGCCTACAAAACGGGCATCAGGCCAGCGTTGGCGCAGGGCTTGAATTACTTCCAAGCCCAGTTGATCGCCAGAGGACTCGCCCGCTACGATGCCGATATACATCTCGTCGCCGCCCAAGGGTTCCCGTTTAACGGACAATTCCGCGAGTCGAACTTTTGACAAACGCAGCAAGTGTCGCAACTACTGGGAAGGCTGCCCCATCACTCTCTAACGCAGCGAGAGCTGCCTTCAAGTCGAGTCCTGAACGATAAAGATGTCGATAAGCGCGTTGCAGCGCAGTCACAGACTCGCCATCGAAGCCATGGCGCCGAAGTCCCCGAATGTTAATCCCATAAGGCACCGCGCTATGTCCTGCTGCCATCACAAAAGGCGGAATGTCTTTAAGACACACCGTCCCGATTCCGGTAAAGGCGTGTTGCCCAATTCGACAAAACTGATGCACCAAGGAAAATCCTCCGAGGGTTGCACCATCGCCTATTTCGACATGACCGGCCAGGCTTGCCGCATTAGCCAACGTGATATTGTTCCCCAATCGGCTATCGTGCGCGATGTGCACGTACGCCATCAGGAAATTATCGTTGCCAATGCTCGTGAGACCGGTACCGGCGGGCGACCCTCGGTTCAAGGTGCAAAACTCCCTGATCTGGTTACGGTGACCGATATCTAGAAACGTTTCCTCACCCTGGTAGCCACTGAATTGTGGATCATCCCCGATAGAACAGAATGAGTGTATGTGGTTGTCCTCTCCAATTCGAGAGTTACGCCGCACGATCGTATGACCATCAATACGAGTGTTGTCCCCGATAGTGACGTGTGGCTCAATGATGGAGAAGGCACCAACGGTGACGCCCGAACCCAATACTGCTGTAGCATCAACGATCGCTCGTTGATCAATCACTCGAGGACCTTATGGGTAAACAACACCTCCGCCTCGCACGTTAGTTTCTCGCCGACCCGAATGCTACCTGGACAACGCCAAAGTTTTCCCGACCTGCGATCAATGGTCGCAGTGATTCGCAGTTGATCACCCGGCACAGCAAATTGTTTGAAACGTGCACGATTGATCCCAGCCAACAGATAGAGCGTGTCCTGACTCGCCTCGGTGCCAATCGTTTCGCTAGCCAGAATGGCAGCCGCCTGGGCGAT